>JAEXPS010000199.1 GCA_023438885.1 Actinomycetes bacterium | reverse complement strand
GGCGCGACGGCCGGCCGGTGGACCCCCTGCACCCGCGCCGCGTACACCTGCACGTCCGGCACCCGCGCGCGCAGCCAGAGCAGCAGCACCATCGCGGCGACGCCCGGCACCGCCAGCGCCACGAACGCGGGCGTCAGCTGCCCGGTGCCCGCCACGAGCGCCGCGACGACGATCGGCCCGAAGAACGCGCCGATCTGGTCGAGCAGCTTGTGGACCCCGAAGCCCTTGCCCGTGCCGACCGCTGTGGCCGGTTCCGCGAGCAGGGCTGTCTTCGACGGAGCCCGGACGGCCTTGCCGGTGCGCTCGACGAGCACCAGGCCGCACGCGACCGCGAGCGCCGCCCCGCTCAGCGCCGGCGAGACGGCGAGCAGTGGCACGGCCACGACGCTCATCGCGTACCCGGCGATGGTGAAGCCCCAGTAGGCACCGGTCCGGTCGGCCCACGGTCCGGTGGCCAGCCGCAGCACCAGCGCGATCGCGGACGCCGCCCCGGTCACCAGCCCGACGAGGGCCGGCGACGCTCCCAGCCCGCCGAGGAAGGCGCCGCCGATCGACATCGCGCCGTCGGACACCATGTCGACGAGCAGGCTGACGAGGCCGAGGCCCACCACCATCCGCCACGGCGGGAGCAGCCGGCGCCCGGCACCACCGCCTGGCGCCGTCTTCACCGACTCGACCAAGCCCTACCGATCCCTGGACGAGAGCACGCAGAACTCGTTGCCGTCGATGTCCGCGAGCACGGTCCAGGAGGCGTCTGCCGGCTGACCCACGTCGACGACCGTCGCCCCGAGCGCGACGAGCCGCGCGATCTCCGCGTCGCGGTCGTCGCTGGTGTGCGGCGCGAAGTCCCAGTGCAGCCGGTTCTTCGTCGTCTTCTCGTGATCCACGGGGACGAAGACGAGGCCCGGTGGCACCTGGTGGAACTGGAGCGTGCCGGCGAGCTCGAGCCCCCACGGCGGGACCACGGCGCACTCCTCGTCGTTCTCGAAGATCACCTGCCAGCCGAGCGCCTCCGCCCACCAGCGCGCCAGGCGCCGGTGGTCCGTCGACTCCACGACGGTCGAGTACCAGCGCAGCGCCATGGCGCACCTCCTAGTGTCGGGTCAGCGCGCGGCGCTGCCCTCGTGGTAGTCGGCGTCCGCCGGCTTGACCCAGGCGAACAGCTTGCGCAGCTCGCGGCCCACCGGCTCGATCGGGTGGTTCTGTCCCTTCTCGCGCAGCGCCTTGAACTCCGGCGCGCCGGCGTCCTGGTCGGCGATGAACCGCGTCGCGAAGGCACCCGACTGGATGTCCGCCAGGACCGCCTTCATGTTCTCCTTGACGTGCGGGTCGATGACCCGCGGGCCGGAGACGTAGTCGCCGTACTCGGCGGTGTCGGACACCGACCAGCGCTGCTTGGTGATGCCGCCCTCGTAGATGAGGTCGACGATCAGCTTCAGCTCGTGCAGCACCTCGAAGTACGCGATCTCCGGCTGGTAGCCCGCCTCGGTCAGCGTCTCGAAGCCGTACTGGATCAGCTGCGACACGCCGCCGCAGAGCACGGCCTGCTCGCCGAACAGGTCGGTCTCGGTCTCCTCGGTGAAGGTGGTCTTGATGCCGGCGGCACGCAGCCCGCCGATCGCCTTCGCGTACGACAGGGCCAGGGCCCACGCCTGGCCCGAGCTGTCCTGCTCCACCGCGATCGCCACGGGGACGCCGCGACCCGCCACGTACTCGCGGCGCACCAGGTGCCCCGGACCCTTGGGTGCGACCATGAACACGTCGGCGTCGGCCTTCGGGGTGATGTAGCCGAACCGGATGTTGAACCCGTGGCCGAACACCAGCGCCGTGCCGGGGTTGAGGTTCGGCTCGATCTCGGTGCGGTACAGGTTTCGCTGCACCTGGTCGGGAGCGAGGATCACGACGACGTCGGCCTCCCGGACCGCCTCGGCGACCTCGACGACGCGCAGCCCCTGCTCGGCGGCCTTCGCGCGGGACGACGAGCCCTCGCGCAGGCCGACACGGACGTCGACCCCCGAGTCGCGCAGGTTCAGGGCGTGCGCGTGCCCCTGGCTGCCGTACCCGATGACGGCGACCTTCTTGCTGGCGATGACGGACAGGTCGGCGTCGTCGTCGTAGAACAGCTCGGCCACGGTGTGACTCTCCTTGCGGTTGGGGGAACTCAGGCGGACCGGCCGACGCGCTCCAGGGCGCGGTCGGTGATGGAACGGGGCCCACGGCCGATGGCCACGGTGCCCGACTGGACGATCTCACGGACGCCGTACGGCTCGAGGGAGGCGAGCAGGGCGGTCAGCTTGCTGGGCGAGCCGATGGCCTCGACGACCACCGACTCGGTGGACACGTCGACCACGTGGGCCCGGAACAGGTCGACCACCTCGAGCACACCGGTGCGCTGGGTGGCGTCGGCCTTGACCTTGACGAGCAGCAGCTCGCGGCGCACCGAGCTGTCGTCCTCGAGCTCGACGATCTTGATGACGTTGACCAGCTTGTTGAGCTGCTTGGTCACCTGCTCCAGCGGCCGGGACTCGACGTCGACGACGACGGTGATCCGCGAGATCTCGTCGTGCTCGGTGGGGCCCACGGCCAGGGAGTGGATGTTGAAGGAACGCCGGGCGAACAGCCCGGCCACCCGCGTCAGGACGCCGGGCTTGTTCTCGACGAGCACGGACAGGGTGTGACGGGTCACGGCTCAGTCCTCCCGATCAAAGGCGGGCGTCAGGCCCCGCGCGTACTGGATGTCGTCGTTGCTGACGCCGGCGGCGACGATCGGCCACACCATGGAGTCACGGGACACGGTGAAGTCGACCACCACGGGCTGGTCGTCGATCTCCAGCGCCCGCTTGATGGTCGCGTCGACATCGGCCTTCGTCTCGCACCGCAGCCCGACGGCGCCGTACGCCTCGGCCAGCTTGACGAAGTCCGGCACGTGCACGGTGCCGTGCCCGGTGTGCAGGTCGGTGTTCGAGTAGCGCTCCTCGTAGAACAGGGTCTGCCACTGGCGCACCATGCCCAGCGAGGAGTTGTTGATCACCGCCACCTTGATGGGGATGTCGTTGATGGTGCAGGTGGCCAGCTCCTGGTTGGTCATCTGGAAGCAGCCGTCGCCGTCGATGGCCCACACCACGCGGTCCGGGGCGCCGACCTTGGCGCCCATCGCCGTCGGCACCGCGTACCCCATGGTCCCCAGCCCGCCGGAGTTCATCCACGAGCCGGGGCGCGTGTAGTTGATGAACTGCGCCGCCCACATCTGGTGCTGGCCCACGCCGGCGACGTAGATCGCCTCCGGCCCGGTCAGCTCGCCGATCCGGCTGATGACGTGCTGGGGCGCGAGGTGGCCGTCGCTGGGCTCGTCGTACCCCAGCGGGAACGTCGAGCGCCACTCGTCGAGCTGGCGCCACCAGGCCTCGAGGTCGGGCTTGCCGTGCTGGGCGTGCTCGCGCTCGAGCTCGGGCAGCAGGTCCGCGATCACCTCGCGCAGGTCGCCGACGATCGGCACGTCGGCACGGACGTTCTTGCCGATCTCCGCCGGGTCGATGTCGGCGTGCACCACCGCGGCATGGGGGGCGAAGCTCGACAGGAGGCCCGTGACGCGGTCGTCGAACCGCGCGCCCAGCGCGACGATCAGGTCCGCGCGCTGCAGGGCGGCGACGGCCGCGACGGTCCCGTGCATGCCCGGCATGCCGAGGTGCTGCGGGTGGTCGTCGCTCAGCGCGCTGCGGGCCATCAGCGTCGTGGTGACGGCGGCACCGGAGGCGTCGACGAGCTTGCGCAGCAGCGCCGAGGCTCCTGAGCGGATCACGCCGCCGCCCGCGAGGATCACCGGGCGACGGGCGGTGGCCAGCAGCCGCGCCGCCTCACGCACCCGCTTGGCGTGCGGCTTGGTCACCGGGTGGTAGCCGGCCAGGGAGATCTCCGGCGGCCAGCTGAACGTGGTGCGCGCCTGCTGTGCCGACTTCGCGATGTCGACGAGCACAGGCCCGGGCCGCCCCGTCGCCGCGATGTGGAACGCCTCCGCGATGACCCGTGGGATGTCGGCCGGGTCGGTCACCAGGTAGTTGTGCTTCGTCACCGGCAGCGTCATGCCGACGATGTCGGCCTCCTGGAACGCGTCGGTCCCGATGAGCGGCTTGCTCACCTGCCCGGTGATCGCCACCATCGGCACGGAGTCCATGTTGGCGTCCGCGAGCGCCGTGATCAGGTTGGTCGCACCCGGGCCGGACGTCGCGATGGTGACGCCGACCCGGCCGGTGGCCTGCGCGTACCCCTCCGCCGCGTGGCCGCCGCCCTGCTCGTGGCGCACCAGGATGTGGCGCACCTTGGCGGAGTCCATCAGCGGGTCGTAGGTCGGCAGGATCGCGCCGCCCGGGATGCCGAAGACGACCTCGACCCCGGCCTCCTCGAGCGACCGGACGATCGACTGCGCGCCGGTGACCTCTTCGGGGCCGATCGCCGGCGCCGCCGGGCGCTCGAGGACGGCTCGGCCCGGCCGCGGCGTCGGCACCGCCGGTGGGGATCCCTGGCTCATCGCTCTCTCCACTTCGACGTCACATTCGCCCCCAGACAACAGAAAACCCCTCGGCCCGGGGACGGGCTGGTCGAGGGGTGCGCGCGCGGACGTTCGGGACGAGGCCTCAGCCGGCGCGCCCGTGAAGTACTACGAGGAGGTTGGTCCGCACGGTCGCGACCATACGCCAGACGGTCGCCTGCTGTCACCCTCCGCAGCCCCGATCTCACGTTTTGGTTCACGGTCTCGGGATCTGGATGGCTTCCAGCGGTCAGGAGACGTCACGGCGGCGGAAGACGAGCACGGCGGCCACCAGGATCACCGCGACGAGGGCCAGCAGGTACCAACCCGCCTGGGTCATGGTGATGATCAACATCTCGCTGTCGCAGGACGTCACGCCCGACGAGTCCGTGGTGCAGCTCCCCGGGCCGATCGGCTCCTCCAGTCCGCCCCGGAGCCACGCCTCCATGTTGAGGTAGACCGACCAGCGCGCGAACCACTCGACGTTCACGCGCAGCAGGGTCTCGAGGATCGCCAGCCAGGCGAAGACGACCGCGATGGCGGCCGCGGTGTGGCGCAGGAGGAACGCGAGCGCGGCACCGATCACCGCTGCCGCCAGACCCATGCCACCGGCCCGCAGCGCACCGTGCGCCAGCTGCGTCCACAGCTCGGCCGTCACCTCACCGTGGGCATCGTTGAGCCCGGATGCCACCCACGTCGCGCCCACGGTCAGGGCCGCCTGGACGAGCGTCGCGACGCCTGCCGCGACTCCCGCGACGGCGGTCTTCGACGCGAAGACACGACCGCGCCGCGGCTCGAACGTCAGCCACGTCGACAGGCTCCCCGTCGCGAACTCCGCGGCGACGAACGTCGCGCCGATGATCAGAGCCGCCATGAGCCCGAAGGTGACCACCTGGGACATCCAGGAGGCCGCCGACTCCGCGAAGGTCGTGCGGTGCGGCAGGAACCAGTCGAGCTGGGGCGGGGTGATCTGGTCGCAGCCGAAGTCGACCATCGCGTCGGGGTCGCGCTCGCGCTCGGCGGCCTCGGCGTCGAGGCAGTCCTGGATCTGCTGCTCGCCGCCGTCCTCCCAGTAGACCAGCTGCTCGTCGAGGGCCTGCTGCGCGGAGTCGAGCTGGGCCTGCGTCGGCTGCCTCGTGTCGCTGTACGCGCCGTACGCCATCACCCCGACGACCGCCAGCATGCCGACCAGCAGCCACCGGACGGCGGAGCGGGCGACGAACCGGCGCAGCTCGACCAGCGACAGCTGCCCGACGCCCACAGGGCGCCGAGTCGCTGCCGGGACCCGGGTCTCGACGGCGCTCATCGCTTCGCCCTCCGTCCGGTCGGTGCGGTCGGTTCGGTCTGGGTCAGCTCCAGGAACACCTGCTCCAGGTTGGCGTGGTCGGTGTGCAGCTCGTGCGCGAACAGGCCGGCCCGCGCCAGCGTCTCGTTCACCGCCGCGGCCTGAGCGCCGGTGACGACGAGGTCGCCGCCCTCGTCGGACACGCCCCAACCAGCCGTCCGCAGCACCCTGACGGCGCCGTCGCGGTCCGCGACCGCCACCCGCACCGCCGCCGCCCCGGAGCGGGCGACGAGGTCGGCCATGCTGCCCTGGGCCAGCAGCCGGCCGCGGGCGACGATCGAGACGGTGTCGGCGATCTGCTGCACCTCGGCGAGGATGTGGCTGGAGACCAGCACGGTCTTGCCACGGTCGGCCAGCCCGCGCATCGTCGAGCGGACCTCCCGGATCCCCGCGGGGTCCAGGCCGTTGGTGGGCTCGTCGAAGATCAGCAGGTCCGGGTCCTTGAGCAGGGTCGCGGCGATCGCCAGCCGCTGCCGCATGCCGAGCGAGTACGTGCGCACCGGGCTGGACGCGCGGTCGGCCAGCCCCACGTCGTGCAGCACCACGTCCACCTGGCGCGGGTCCACGCCGATCGCGCGGGCGAGCAGGTCGAGGTTGCGCTTGCCGGAGAAGTGCCAGAAGAACTTCGGCGCCTCGACGATGGCACCGATGCGCCCGACGATCTGCGGCAGCGCCTTCGGCACCGGCGTGCCGAACACGTGCATCTCACCCCGGTCGGGCCGGATCAGGCCGAGCAGCATCCGGATCGTGGTCGTCTTGCCCGAGCCGTTGGGCCCCAGGAAGCCGTGGACCCCGCCCGCCGGCACGTCGAGGTCGAGCGCCTCCACGGCGACGACCTGCTTGCCGGGGACGCGGTAGGTCTTGCGCAGCCCGCGCGTCGTCACGGCCAGCTCGCTCATCGCAGCCCCCTCGCCGGGCCGCACCGGCGCGGCGCCGGCCACACCCTAGCGACGGCGCTACCCCACCGGAGCGAGGCTCGCGATGTGGCCGAAGAGGTCTTTCGGGTCGTCGGGCTCGACCACCAGGTCGATGTCGCGGCCCAAGCCGGAACCGGCCAGCTCGTCGCGCAGGAAGCACAACGCCGAGAAGTCCTCGACGGCGAAGCCGACCGCGTCGAACACCGTCACCTCCTGCGGCGAGCGGCGGCCGGGTGCGCGGCCCGTCACCACCTCCCACAGCTCGGTGACCGGGAACGTCGGCGGCTGGAGCTGGATCTCGCCCTCCACCCGCGCCTGCGGGGCGTACTCGACGAACACCGAGGACCGCGCGACGGTGGCCGGGTCCAGCTCGGTCTTGCCGGGGCAGTCGCCGCCGATCGCGTTGAGGTGCGTGCCGGGCGCGACGACGGCGTCCGGGACCACGACCGCGTGCACCTTGTGGGCCGTGCACGTGGTGATCACGTCCGCACCGTGGGCGGCGTCCGCCGCGCTGGTCGCGATGCGGACCTCGAAGCCCAGCGGGGCGAGGTTGCTCGCGGCCTTCGCCATGGCGCCCGCGTCGATGTCCCACAGGCTGATGCGGTTCAGTCCGACGAGCCCGCGGAACGCGACCGCCTGGAACTCCGACTGGCTCCCCGTCCCGACGAGCGCCATCGACGACGACTCGGGCCGGGCGAGGTACCGGGCCGCGAGTGCCGACGTGGCCGCCGTCCGCAGCGCCGTCAGCACCGTCATCTCGGCGACGAGCAGCGGGTACCCGGTGCGGACGTCGGCCAGCACACCGAACGCCGCCACGGTCTGCAGGCCCACCGCCGGGTTGCCGGGATGGCCGTTGACGTACTTGACGGCATAGGTCTCGGCGTCGCTGATCGGCATCAGCTCGATGACCCCCAGCGGGGAGTGGGCGGCCACCCGCTCGCGCTTGTCGAACGACGACCAGCGCCGCAGATCGGCCTCGATCCGGGCAGCCAGCCCGGCGACGATGGCCGCCGCACCGCGCTCGGCCACCCAGCGGGCCATGTCCCGTGCGCCGACGAAGGGCGTCATGACGCGGGGGCGGCGCGCACCGCGATGTCCAGCTCGTTGCCCTCGGGGTCGGCGAGCGTCCACCAGGCCGGTGCGTGGGCGTCCGTGACGAGGCGGCCGCCGGCGGCGAGCGCGGCGTCGACGCGCTCGCGCGCGAGGTCGTCGGGCACCACGACGTCGAGGTGGATCCGGTTGCGCTGGGCGCGCGGTTCGTCGAGCTGCTGGAACACCAGCGCCGGGGCACGCATCAGCGGGTCGAAGAGGTCCTCTTCCCCTCGCTCGGCGTATCCGAGCGCGGCCGCCCAGAACCGTTGCACCGCGGGAATGTCGAGGGCGTCGATCACCAGGTGCAGGTCGCGGACCGCGAGCGGTTCGGCCGACAGGTTCTGGCGCCGCAGCAGCGTCTGGATGCGACGGCACAGGCCCAGGCTCGCCTCGGTGATCCAGCCGTCCTCGGGCGGCCCGACGCGCAGGGTGGTGCCCGGGTAGCGCAGGTCGGCGTAGAGGGGCAGGCCGGCCTCGTCGGCCAGCGTGGCGGCCGCGACGGCGAGGGTGACGCCCCCGGCCAGGCCGCCGGTCGGAACGTAGGTGCTCGCGCCCTGGGTGACGCTCCAGTCCTCGACGCCGCCGGCGGCGTAGAACGCGTCAGGGGTCAGCAGCGGCGCGGTCGGCGCGTACGGGAACCCCTCCCAGTCGTTGACGTCCACCTCGTTGCCCTCGGGGTCGGCCAGGGTCCACCAGTTCGGGGCGAACGCCTCGCCGGCGACGTGGCCGCCGGCCCGCAGCGCCTGCGAACGGCGCACGGGGCCCAGGCCCCGCGGCCAGAAGGTGTCGAGGTGGATCCGGTTGCGCAGGGGGCGTGGCGCGTCCATCTGCTGGAACCAGATCGACGGCCAACGGCCGTGCGGGTCGGTGAGGTAGTCGTCGCTCACCTGGTCGTAGGCCAGCACCGCGGCCCAGAACGGCAGCACCGCGCCGATGTCCAGGGCGTCGACGGTCAGGTCGATCTCCTGGGCGGCGGCCGGGTCGGCGGCCAGGCCCAGCCGGCGTGCCTCCTCGGAGATGGCACGGGCCAGCTCGACGTCGCGGGCGGTCAGGGCCTTGACGTCGTGGGAGAAGGTGCGCGCCGCCACGGCGCGCGGGCGCAGGTCGAGGTCGGGGTGGTGGTTGGCCCGGTCGGCGGTCGCTCCGATGCGCTCGACGAGCGCGGCACCCTCCCGCAACGAGCCCGTGCGGAACACCGCCGTGGCGCCGTGCTCGAGCACTCGCCAGTCGCGGGTGCCCTCGGTGTCCTGGAACTGCCTGGCCGTCAGCGTGTCAGCCATGTGCCCTCCCTCAGCTCAGCACGGCGCCCTTCGACGCGGAGCCCACGAGCCTCTGGTACCTGCCGAGCACGCCGCGCGTGAACCTCGGGGGCAGCGGCGCCCAGCCCTCGCGGCGAGCCGCGAGCTCGTCGTCCCCCACCAGCAGGTCCAGCGTCGCGTGCGCGACGTCGAGCCGCACCCGGTCGCCGTCGCGGACGAACGCGATGGGCCCGGCATCGACGGCCTCGGGCGCGACATGGCCCACGCACAGCCCCGTGGTGCCGCCGGAGAAGCGGCCGTCGGTGACGAGGAGCACGTCCTTGCCGAGGCCCGCGCCCTTGATCGCGCCCGTGATGGCCAGCATCTCCCGCATGCCGGGCCCGCCCTTGGGCCCCTCGTAACGGATCACCACCACGTCGCCGGCCCGGATCGTGCCGTCCTCCAGCGCGTCGAGGGCGGCCCGCTCGCGCTCGAAGACGCGCGCCGTGCCCTCGAAGACGTCGGCGTCGAACCCCGCCGACTTCACCACGGCGCCGTCCGGGGCCAGGGAGCCGTGCAGGATCGTGATGCCGCCGGTGTGGTGGATCGGGTTGCCGAGCGAGCGCAGGATGCGGCCGTCCGGGTCCGGAGGGTTCACCTCGGCGAGGTTCTCGGCGACGGTGCGGCCGGTGACGGTGAGGCAGTCGCCGTGGACGAGGCCGGCGTCGAGCAGTGCCTTCATCACGACGGGGACGCCACCAACCCGGTCGACGTCGTTCATCACGTACCGGCCGAACGGCTTGAGATCGCCGAGGTGCGGCACCCGCCGGGCGACGGCGGCGAAGTCGTCGAGCGTCAGGTCGACCTCGGCCTCGTGGGCGATCGCCAGCAGGTGGAGCACGGCGTTCGTCGAGCCACCGAAGGCCATCACCACGGCGATGGCGTTCTCGAACGCCTCCTTGGTCATGATCTGGCGGGCGGTGACGCCCTGCCTCAGCAGGCCGACGACCGCCTCGCCGGACCGGTGCGCGAAGCGGTCCCGGCGGCGGTCCGCGCTCGGCGGGGCGGCCGAGCCCGGCAGTGACATCCCCATCGCCTCGGCGACCGACGCCATCGTGTTCGCCGTGTACATGCCGCCACAGGCACCCTCGCCGGGGCAGATCGCGCGCTCGATCGCCGCGACGTCGGCCTCGCTCATCAGCCCGCGCGCGCACGCGCCGACGGCCTCGAACGCGTCGATGATCGTCACGTCACGCTCGCTGCCGTCCTCGAACCGGGCGCGGCCGGGCATGATCGAGCCGGCGTAGAGGAACACGCTCGCCAGGTCCAGGCGGGCGGCGGCCATGAGCATGCCGGGCAGGGACTTGTCGCAGCCGGCCAGCAGCACCGAGCCGTCGAGGCGCTCCGCGAGCATCACGGTCTCCACCGAGTCGGCGATGACGTCGCGGCTGACCAGTGAGTAGTGCATCCCTTCGTGGCCCATGGAGATGCCGTCGGAGACCGAGATGGTGCCGAACTCCAGCGGGTACCCGCCCGCGGCGTGGACGCCCTCCTTGACGGCACGCGCCAGCCGGTCCAGGGACAGGTTGCAGGGCGTGATCTCGTTCCACGAGCTCGCGACGCCGATCTGCGGCTTGCTGAAGTCCTCGTCGCCCATGCCCACCGCGCGGAGCATGCCGCGCGCGGCGGTCGCCTCCAGCCCGCGGGTCACCTGCCAGGAGCGAGGCTGCAGATCCGGCGCATCGGCCATCACCGGAGCGTAAGCCGGGCGGGCACTACCGGCCTGCGGAGGCGAGTGCGGCGGGAACGCCCCAGCCGGTCGGTCGCGCACGCGCGGCGGTGCTCACGATGGCCGGCGGGGCGAGTCTGCTCGGCGTCGGCACCCGAGCGCCGTCAGCGCTTCGGCAGGCGGCTGAGGTCTCGTACCGCGCCGCGGTCGGCGCTCGTCGCCATGGCCGCGTAGGCGCGCAGGGCGGCGGAGACCGGGCGGTCGCGGTGCGCCGGCTGCCACGGGTTCTCGGAGGCCTCCATCTTGGCGCGGCGCTCGGCGAGGACCTCGTCGGGCACGTTGATCCGGATGAGCCTGGTGGCCACGTCGATCTCGATCTCGTCGCCGTCCTCGACCAGGCCGATCGCGCCGCCCGCGGCCGCCTCCGGCGACACATGCCCCACCGAGATGCCCGACGAGCCGCCCGAGAACCGGCCGTCCGTGATCAGCGCCACCACCTTGCCCAGCCCGCGGCCCTTGATGAAGCTCGTCGGGTAGAGCATCTCCTGCATGCCCGGCCCGCCCGCGGGGCCCTCGTAGCGCACGACGACCACGTGGCCGGGGGCCACCTGCTTGGCCAGGATCTTCTCGACCGCCTCCTCCTGGCTCTCGCACACCAGGGCGCGGCCGACGAAGTGCCACACCTCCGGGTCGATGCCGGCGGTCTTGATGACGGCGCCGTCCTCGGCAAGGTTGCCGCGCAGCACCGCCAGCCCACCCTCGACGGTGTACGCGTGCGGCACGTCGCGGATGCAGCCGTTCACCGCGTCGGTGTCGAGGCTGTCCCAGCGCGCCGACGTGGAGAACGCCTTCGTGGTGCGCACGCCGCCGGGGGCCGCGTGGAACAGCTCGAGGGCCTCGGGCGTCGCCTTCCCGCCGCGGATGTCCCAGGCATCGAGCCACGCGCGCAGCGTCGGCGTGTGCACCGAGGTGACGCCGTGGTCCAGGAGCCCCGCGCGGTCCAGCTCGCCCAGCAGCGCCGGGATGCCACCGGCGCGGTGCACGTCCTCCATGTGGAAGTCGGGGTGGTTCGGCGCCACCTTCGCCAGGCACGGCACGCGCCGGGACAGGGCGTCGATGTCGGCCAGCGTGAAGTCGACCTCGGCCTCCTGCGCCGCCGCGAGGATGTGCAGCACGGTGTTGGTCGAGCCGCCCATCGCCACGTCGAGCGTCATCGCGTTGGTGAACGCCGCCTTGGTGGCGATCGCACGCGGAGTGACGGACTCGTCGTCCTCGTCGTAGTAGCGCTTCGCCAGGGCGACGATGCGCCGGCCCGCCTCGAGGAACAGCTCCCGGCGGGCCGTGTGCGTGGCCAGCGTGGAACCGTTGCCCGGCAGCGACAGCCCCAGGGCCTCGGTGAGGCAGTTCATCGAGTTGGCGGTGAACATCCCCGAGCACGAGCCGCACGTGGGGCACGCGTTCTCCTCGACCAGGCCGAGGGCCTCGTCCGACACCGCGTCGTCCGCCGAGTAGTTGATCGTGTTGATGAGGTTGAGGTGCGTGCTCGCGACGCCGTCCGCGACCACGGCCTTGCCGGCCTCCATCGGCCCGCCGGAGACGAAGATCGTCGGGATGTTCAGCCGCAGCGCCGCGTTGAGCATGCCGGGCGTGATCTTGTCGCAGTTGGAGATGCACACCAGCGCGTCGGCGGTGTGCGCGTTGACCATGTACTCCACGGAGTCGGCGATCAGGTCGCGGCTCGGCAGGCTGTAGAGCATCCCGCCGTGGCCCATCGCGATGCCGTCGTCGATCGCGATGGTGTTGAACTCCTTGGCGACGCCGCCGGCCTCACGGATGGCGCTCGCCACCAGGTCGCCCATGTCCTTGAGGTGCACGTGCCCCGGCACGAACTGCGTGTACGAGTTCGCGATCGCGATGATCGGCTTGCCGAAGTCGTCGGCCCCCATGCCGGTGGCGCGCCACAGGGCACGGGCGCCGGCCATGTTGCGGCCATGGGTGGACGTGCGCGAGCGCAGCGGACGGCTCACCGGAACTCCTTTGCGGCACGACGAGCGCGCCACCTGCTCGGCGGCGCACGCTGCAACGTTACGTGGCCGGTCCGGGTGCCGGGAGCCCTCGTCCGCTGAGTGATCGGCTACACGACGTGCGGTGCGTCCGCCCGGGCGTCGCTGTCGTCGTCCTCACGGCCGCGCCACGTGCAGATGCACGCCTCGTTGCCCTCCGCGTCCGCCACCACCCACCACCGGGGTGCGTAGATGTCGGTCACGAGGTGGCCGCCCGCCGCCAGCGCCGCCTCGAGGCGGGCCAGCGCATCCTCGTGCGCCACCTGGACGTCGAGGTGGATCCGGTTGCGCTGGGGCCGCGCCACGTCCATCTGCTGGAACCACACCAGCGGTCCGAGCCCCGTCGGGTCGTAGAGGTCCTCCTCGCCGACGTACCCCAGCACGGCCTTCCAGAAGGGCCGCACCGCCTCGATGTCCAGCGCGTCGATGGCGATGGCCACCAGGCCGGTCGGCACCGGGCTGACCGGCTCCGCGCCGGCCTGCCCCGCCAGTGCCGTGACCGTGTTGGCGAGGTCGACGTCGGCCTGGGTCAGGCCACCGTCCTCCGGGCTCCAGGTGGTGACGGTCACCAGCCGCCCGCGGCGGTGCACCGCGACGTCACAGCCCGTGGCGTCCGCCGCCTCGCCGATGCGCGCCGCGAGCGCCAGCGCGCCGGGGCGATCTGGCGCCCGCCAGTCGCCGCGGAGCATGCCGCTCAGGCTGTGCCAGTGCCGCCCGTCGATGCCGAGCGTCGCCTGCCGATCCGAGATCGTCTCCATGCGTCGAGGCTCGCACGCCCCACCGACACGCGTAAGGGCGCCTCAGGTGCCGGCGACCACGTTCACCGGCACGCCGCCCGCCGGGAACTCCCGTCGCTCGCCATGGCGTCGTCGGTCACGGGGCACCGAGCCCGGCCGGCAGTCAGCCTAGGGCACCCGGAGAACCCGAACAGGGTCGCGACGTGCTGCGGCGACGGCGGGCGCCACCGATCCAGTGAGCGCGACCAGCAGCGCCAGTGCCGCAAGGCCGATGACGAAGGACGGCGCCGGCAGCCCGCCGGAGGACACGGCAAGGGCCACCAGCCCCGCAGCGGTACCGACGACGATGCCGATCAGCGCGGCTACCCCGGTCTGGAGCAGGACGAGGGCGACGACCGCCGACCGGCTAGCCCCGAGTGCTCGCCGACGCCCGAAGTCTCGTCGCCGGGCAGACACCGCCGCGTGGACAGTCACCGCGACGACGAGCAGGCCGAATCCGAGGACGGCCGCCATCACCTGCCGGCTGCCCGCCCCGACCGCGCCCGCGATGACCTCGCGGAGATCGAGCACGCCCTCCGACGTCTCGACCCTGACCGCAGAAGGATCGGTAGCGGGAAGGGAGGCCGCGATCGCTCGCGAGACATCCGGAACGACCATGGCGGATGCCGCCAGGACATAGACGTATCTCAATCCGGGTGTCGATCCGTCGCCCTGGCGCAGCACAACGTCGTCGAGTCCGCGCATCGGGCCCTGCGTCCCGAACTCGCCGACGACGCCGATGCTGTGGTCACCGGCATTCACTGGCCCAAGCCCGTCAGTCAGCCCGAGCCGCGACGAAGCGCCCATGCCGACGACCGCCTCGCCGGGCCGCTGTGGCAGCCGGCCCCGCGTGAGGACGATCTCGGCGGGCAGCTCGCCGACGTAGTCTCGCATCGCCACACCCGCGAGCCCTCCTGGATCGGCCATCGCGGAGACGTCTGAAGCCGGCCCCAGGCCGAACGCCCACGTCACTCCCTCGAGCGCACTGAGCACTCGAGCGGCACTCGGGTCGATCACGGCGTCGCCGGAGACATCGACGACAGTGATCAGCCGGGTCCCGACGCTGTCGACCGCCGACACGACGTTCTGCTCCACGACTGCTGTGCGCCCCGTCGTGAGGAGCACGACACCGCAGACGAGGGCGACGACCAAGGCCGTTGTCGCGGTTGCCACCGGCTGGGCGAGAGCGCTGCGCCGTCCCTCGCGCGCAAGCGCCAACGGGCGAACTGTGCCCTGGACGGCGGCTCGGCCGGGAGCGCGGGTCGTCACGCCAGCACGATCCGCTCGTCCGACCGTCGCACGAGCTCCTGGTCATGAGTCGCCACGACCACAGTGCCTCCGGACGCCGCGTGCTCCGCCAGTGCGCCCCACACCAGATCAGCGGTTGCCGCGTCCAGGTTGCCGGTCGGCTCGTCGGCGAAGATGAGTGTCGGGTGCGTCAGCAGTGCCCGGCAGAGCGCGACTCGCTGCGCCTGACCTCCGGAGATCTCGCCGGGACGGTGGCCCGCGCGATGCTCCACGCCGAACCGTTCGAGCAACTGATGGGCACGGGACACCGCTTCCGCCGTTGGCAGTCCTGCGTACAGCGCCGACTCGCAGACCGAGTCCAGGACTGAGCGGGCCGGGTCGAGCATCGCGTCCTGGAAGACGAAGCCGGTACGTTCCGCCCGCAGCCGAGATCGCTCGCGGTCAGAGGTCCCACTCACGCTGCGTCCCGCCCAGGCGATCCTGCCGGCCTGCGGCCGCAGCAGAAGAGCGAGGACGTACAGCAGGGTCGACTTGCCTGACCCTGATGCTCCGGTGACTGCCGTCACTGCCCCCGTCGGCAGCACCGCGGTGAGGTTCTCGATCACGGGTGCGAGACCGCGTCTATAGGCGAAGACGATCTCGTGCGCCTCGATCGCGGCGGGACGTGCCGTCACGAGGCCTCCGGCTCCTGCGCGATGAGCAGTACCTCGGTTCCCTCGTCGACACCCTCGACGACCGCCCGCGCCCCGCTGCGTGCGAGAACGGTGACGGCGACCCGACGCTCGTCCAACAGGACGACGAACTGCGTGCCGTCGGCCGCGGTGCCGACCGCGGCCAACGGCACCGCCGGTCCCGTGACGTCCGGCTCGAGAACGACTTCCGCGCCATAGAGGAGTGGCGTGACGCTGAAGGGGAACGACGGGCAACCGCCGCTGCAGATAGGCCCACCGTCGGGCGCGGCCAGGCGCATCGTCACGCTCCCGATGTCGTCACGTCCGACCGCGGCCACCACCGCTTGCACTGAACCGGAACCCGTCGCGATGCGTACCGGGGTCCCGACGGGCGGCGGAGTTCCACGCTCGGAGTTCCCCATCCCGATGGTCACCTCCGGTGCCGCGCCGACCGCCTCCAGCACCGGGCTCCCCGGCTGCACGAGGGCGCCCACGCGAACCGAGTCCGCCAGCACGATGCGAGCAGGGAGTACATCGGCGAAGACCACGTCACCGGCGGCGATGACGCCCGACTCCGCGAGGCCGCGCGCGGCCTGCCAGGAACGGACTCCCTGCTCGGTCGCCGCACCGAACCGTCCATCGGCGGGCGAGGTGAGGTAACCGAGGTCCCGGAGGAGCTCCTGGAGCTGCCGGACGTCGTCCCCCGTCGCCCCCCTCTCTAGATCTCGAAACATCGGAACGGAACCGCGTGCTATGACCACCGGCCTGAGGTCGATCGTGTAGAGCAGGTCACCCTGATGGAGCTCCTCACCAGGCGTGACGGCGATGCTCGTCACCGTCCCGACGCCGGCGGCTGAGGCCAGGGGCACCCTCGCCCACGTCACCGTCGCCTGATACGACGCCACTCGACCGACGGTCTCGGTTGTTACCGTCCACGTCTGCAGTGGCAGCGGCGCGTCCGCCACCCTCGGCGGGACGAACGTCGCGCGGCCCGCCATCGCACCGATCGCGAGCGCGAGGGCCACCGAGCCAGACCACATCACAACGATGCGCATGCGCCCGTCGCCAGGCATCACGGCATCCACGGCTGAGGGCACTCGGACAGCACGCGAGCGCGCTCGTCGGCTGGAATGGCATAGATGCCGTCATCGTCGTACGGGTGCCAACCCGACACCGTGTCGCTCCCCTCGCCGGCGCGCTGGTAGTCATCGACGAAGGTGTCCTCCGACGGAGGCTCGGACATCTGGACGCCGTGCGCCCGCAGACACTGCCAGGTGTCGATGAGCATGGCGTAGAACCCGCGCAGACTCTCATCGGTGTCGGGCGCAGGCGTACTGGACAGCCCCATCGCCGCACGGCATGCCTCCACATCCACCATGAGGCGGTCGAGCACGTCCTGCGGGATCGGCACATCGATGCCGCCATCCGCGTTGATCACGTAGTCCCAACCCTGCCGGTCGAGGCAACCCTGTAGGCCCACGCGGTACTCCTCATGCGCCTGTGCTTGCTCCGCAAACCACCCTGGAGGTGTCCAGGCCTCCGCAAAGTCCGGAGAGCTGTCGGCCGGAGCGCATCCGCCAACGATCAGGAGGGCCGCCAGAATGCGGGCCGCTCTCGCGGTGCTGCCGGCAGTTCCTGAGGGTCTGCGGACACTCCTGCCCGCGTACTGCGGGAATCGATCGCCAGGCGCTCGCGACGCCATGCCATTTCCCTTTCCCCACCTTCGAAGGCTGGAATGCCCGTGGAATGCGTAGACATCCGTCCAGACAACTCCACCGGACGGCCTAGCCTCACCAGCCATGCGCCAATGTGGACCGCCCCGGGCCAACCAAGGCCCCGGGAATCTTCCAGCTGCTTGAGTAGCCCTTGTACACAGGGGTCTGGGCCCAGCTGTTGAAGTGGTACGCGCTGCCCTTGGTGGTGCTGGACTGCAGCATGTACGTGTTGGTGGTGCACTGGTACGGACCTGTGATCTGCGAAAGTGCTGCTGCCGGCGCGGCCACCGCCACAGCCAGGCCGAAGGCAAGCCCTACGGCGAGGCCGCTCAGAACTGCTCGCTTGCGAAATGGCATAGTCCCCCTCCTCTCGCATCAACACTGATGGTGCCGGAGGGACCTCCACGCGCTGCCCCCACGGCGACGTGACGAGAACGTCATCCATGAGCATTCCCCTGGTCAACGAGCGAGCCACTAGGGAGCAGCATGCGGCCACGTTCCGATGCGGAGCCGCGCACCGGCCAAGCGGATCATGAGGCGAGGAGCCAGGGACTAACGTCCTGCGGTGCGGCTCGGTTAGGTGCGGGCGACGACGTTCACCGGCTCGCCACCGGCGAGCAACGTCTCCAGCTGGCGGCGCACCAGCGCGGCGACGCGCGGGTACGTCGCGTCGGTGTTGCCGCCCTGGTGGGCGGTGATCAGCACGTTCGGCGCCCGCCACAGCGGATGGTCGGCCGGCAGGGGCTCGGGGTCGGTGACATCGAGCGCGGCGCGCAGCCGGCCGGACTCCAGCTCGGTCAGCAGCGCATCGGTGTCCACCACCTTCCCGCGCGCGACGTTGACCACCAGCGCCCCGTCCTTCATCCGCGCCAGCAGGCCGGCGTCGACGAGGTGGTGCGTGGTGCGGTCCAGGGGCACGGTGAGGATCACCACGTCCGCATCGCCGACCAGCGACGACAGCTCGTCGACCCCGCGCACGCCCTCGCGCGCGGTGCGCCCCACCACCGTGACCTCCACCTCGAACGGCAGCAGGCGCGCGACGACCGCGTCGGCGACCGAGCCGGCGCCCACCACCAGCACGCGCCGGTCGGCCAGCGAGCTCAGCATCGGGTTGTGCCAGCGGCCCTCGGCCATCGCGTGCACCGAGGCGACGAGCCCGCGCTGCATCGCCAGGGTCAGCGCCACGGCGAGCTCCGCGGTGCCCGACGAGTGGACGCCCCGGCCGTTGCACACCGTGACCCCCGGCGGCACGTGCGGCATGGCGTGCTCGAACCCGGCGCTCGGCAGCTGCACCACACGGAGGTTCGGCAGCGTGTGCAGCACGTCGAAGCCGCCGGGCCGCACGAAGTAGTGCGGGATCACCACCATCTCGACCGCCGCCGCGTCCTCGTCGGGCAACGGGGCCGCCAGGTCCCAGCGGATCAGGCGGACGCGGTCGGCGAGGTCGGCCAGGCGGGTGTGGATCTCCTCGTCGGGCACGGTGACGGTGAGCATCGGGTCCTTTCAGAGGTGCTGGGCGGCACGGTACTCGTCCTCCAGGACGCCCATGACGATGCCGTCGGTGCGGCCGTCCCCGTCCCGGAACGCCTCGCGCAGCCGGCCCTCGATGTGGAAGCCGATGTTCTCGTAGAGGGAGGTCGCGCGGGTGTTCACCGCGGGCACGACGAGTCCCACCCGGTGCAGGCCGAGACCGCCGAAGGCCATGCCGAGCACCAGCTGCAGCGCCTCGGTGCCGTAGCCGCGGCCGCGATAGGCCGGGCGCATCGCCAGGCGCAGCAGCGCCGTGCCGAGGTAGGGGTCGATCGAGCCCAGCACGATCTCGCCGAGGTACTCGTCCGAGGTGGTGGTGGTGACGGCGAGCTCGATCGTGTGCTCGTCGGCGAGCTCACCGGCGGCGCGCCGCTCCACGTCCGCGCGGGTGTACTCGCGTGACATCCCGGCCAGCCGCCGCGCCTCGGGGTCGCACAGCAGCTCCCACATCGGCTCCGCGTCCTGCGGGCCGAAGGGTCGCAGGACGAGCATCTCCCCGTGCAGCGTCGGCTTGACCATGCGCGCGATGCTACGGACCGTCTGTGACCTGAAGGTTGCCGGCGCGAGTCAGGCGCCGACGCGCTCCAGCACCAGCTCGCGCACGCGGGCGGCGTCGGCCTGGCCCTTCGTGGCCCGCATGACGGCGCCGATGATCGCGCCGACGGGGCCGAGGTTGCCGCCGCGGATCTTCTCGGCGACGTCCGGCTGGGCGGCCAAGGCCTCGTCGATCGCAGCCAGCAGCGCGCCCTCGTCGGACACCACGGCCAGGCCACGGGCGGCGACGACCTGCTCCGGGCTGCCCTCCCCCGCCAGCACGCCCTCGAGCACCTGCCGCGCGAGCTTGTCCGTGAGGGTGCCCGCGTCGACGAGCTTCTGGAGCGCGCCGATCTGTTCCGGCGTGACGGGCAGGTCGGCCAGGTCGATGTCCTGGGTCTTCGCCGTACGGGCCAGCTCTCCCATCCACCACTTGCGGGCGGCTGCGGGGCTGGCGCCCGCGGCGACGGTCGACTCGATCAGCTCCACCGCACCGGCATTGACGACGTCCCGCATCTCGGCGTCCGCGTAGCCCCACTCCTTGGCGAGCCGACGACGGCGGGCCGCCGGCAGCTCCGGCAGGCTGGCGCGGATCTGCTCGACCCACGCCGGGTCGGGGACGATCGGCACCAGGTCGGGCTCCGGGAAGTAGCGGTAGTCCTCGGCGTCGGACTTCACCCGGCCCGACGTCGTGATCTGGGTGTCCTCGTGCCAGTGCCGGGTCTCCTGGACCACCGCGGCGCCCTCGTCGAGTACGGCGGCCTGGCGGGAGATCTCGTAGCGCACCGCGCGCTCGACCGAGCGGAACGAGTTGACGTTCTTGGTCTCCGTGCGGGTGCCCAGCGGGCTGTCCGCCGTGGGGCGAAGCGAGACGTTGACGTCCGCGCGGACGTTGCCGCGCTCCATCCGTGCCTCGCTGACGCCGAGGGCACGGAACATGTCGCGCAGGGTCTGGACGTAGGCGCGCGCCACCTCCGGAGCGCGCTCGCCGGCACCGGCGATCGGCTTGGTGACGATCTCGACGAGCGGCACGCCGGCGCGGTTGTAGTCCACGAGCGAGTAGGTGGCGCCGTGGATGCGGCCGGTGGCGCCGCCGACGTGGGTGTTCTTGCCGGCGTCCTCCTCCATGTGCGCGCGCTCGATCTCGACGCGGAACACGGTGCCGTCCTCGAGCTCGACGTCGACCCAGCCGTCGTGGGCGATGGGCTCGTCGTACTGGCTCGTCTGGAAGTTCTTGGGGACGTCCGGGTAGAAGTAGTTCTTCCGCGCGAAGCGGCAGGAGGGCGCGATGGAGCAGTTCAGCGCCAGGCCGATGCGGATCGCGTACTCCACCGCCGTGCCGTTGACGGCCGGGAGCGCGCCCGGCAGGCCCAGGGACACCGGGGTGATCTGGGTGTTCGCGTCGGCGCCGAAGAACTGCTCCGCGCCGTCGAACATCTTGGTGCGGGTGCCGAGCTCCACGTGGACCTCGATGCCGATCACCGGGTCGTAGCGGGTGACGGCGTCGTCGTACTCGACGAGGGCGCTCATCGGGTGACCTCCAGCTCGGGAGCCTGCGCCAGCAACGGACCGCCCCAGCGCTCCTGAAGCATCGCCTCGAGAGCGCCGGCGACGCGGTAGAGACGGGCGTCCTCGCGGGCCGGGGCGATCACCTGGAAGCCCGCTGGCAGGCCGTCGTCGGACAGCCCCGACGGGATCGACAGCCCCGGCACGCCGGCGAGGTTCACCGGGATGGTCGCGACGTCGTTGAGGTACATCGCCAGCGGGTCGTCGAGCTTCTCGCCGAGCTTGAAGGCGGTGGTCGGCGTGGTCGGCGAGACCAGGACGTCCACCTGGGCGAACGCCGCGTCGAAGTCGCGCTGGATCAAGGTGCGGACCTTCTGCGCGCTGCCGTAGTAGGCGTCGTAGTAGCCCGCGGAGAGCGCGTAGGTGCCGAGGATGATGCGGCGCTTCACCTCGTCGCCGAAGCCCTTGCCGCGGGTGGCGGCCATCACACGCTCAGCGGTGACCGGTCCCTCGTCGGGCTCGACCCGGATGCCGTAGCGCATGCCGTCGAACTTGGCGAGGTTGCTGCTCGCCTCCGCCGGGAGGATCAGGTAGTACGCGGCGAGCGCGTAGTCGAAGTGCGGGCAGCTGACCTCGACGAGCTCCGCACCGGCCGCCTGGAGCAGGTCGAGGGACTCGTGGAAGCGCGCCAGCACGCCGGGCTGGTAGCCCTCGCCCTGGAGCTCGGTGACGACGCCGATCCTCACGCCGGTGAGGTCGCCCGTGGCGCCCAGCCGGGCCGCCGCGCCGAAGCTCGGCACCGGGTCGGTGAGCGAGGTGGAGTCGTGCGGGTCGTGGCCGGCGATCAGCTCGTGGAGCAGGGCCGCGTCGAGCACGGTCCTGGTCACCGGGCCGGCCTGGTCCAGGCTGGAGGCCAGCGCGATGAGGCCGTAGCGGGACACGCTGCCGTAGGTGGGCTTGACGCCGACCGTGCCGGTGACCGAGGCCGGCTGGCGGATGGAGCCGCCGGTGTCGGTGCCGATGGCCAGCGGGGCCTCGTAGGCGGCCACGGCCGCCGCGCTACCGCCGCCCGAACCGCCGGGGATGCGGTCCAGGTCCCACGGGTTGTGGGTGTTGCCGTAGCCCGAGTGCTCGGTGGACGAGCCCATCGCGAACTCGTCCATGTTCGTCTTGCCGAGGATCGGCAGACGGGCGGCCTTGATCTTGGCGACCAGCGTGGCGTCGTAGGGCGGCACCCAGCCCTCGAGGATCCGTGAGCCGGCGGTGGTGGGCAGGCCACGGGTGACGACCACGTCCTTGACCGCGATCGGCACGCCGGCCAGCGGGTGGAGGTCCTCGCCCTGGGCGCGGGACTCGTCGACCGCGTGGGCGGTGGCCAGGGCCTCGTCGGCGGAGACGTGGAGGAAGGCGTGGACCGGGCCGTCCACCTCCTCGATCCTCGTCAGGTGGGCTTGGGTCGCCTCGTACGACGAGACCTCGCCGGCCGCCAGCTTGGCGGCGAGCTCGGCCGCGCTCAGGCGTGTCAGGTCGCTCACGCGTCCTCCCCCAGGATCTGCGGGACGAGGAACTTGCCGTCCTGTGCCGCGGGCGCGTGCGCGAGGACCTCGTCGCGGTCCAGCGGCTGCTCCGGGATGTCGGCGCGGAAGACGTTGGTCAGCGGGAGCGGGTGGCTGGTGGCGGGCACGTCCGGCGTCGCGATCTCCGAGACCCGGGCGACCGAGTGCACGATCACCTCGAGCTCGCCGGACAACCGGTCCAGCTCCGCTGGGGTCAGGTCGATCCTGGCCAGGCCGGCCACGCGCGCGACCTCGTCGCGCCAGGGGGTGGACATGGAGGCGAGTCTAGTGACGCGATGGATCGCAGCCCGCCTGCCCGCCTGACGGACGCGCAGGCCCGGACGGCAGGCGACGACGCGGGCGCGGCTGCCCGTGGGCGCGCCAGGCGCGGTGGGTGGGATGGTCGAGGATCACCCGTTCGTGGTGGTGGATTGCGGCTGTGACCAGTGTGTTTGTTGGCGCCGTCCGGTATCATCGAACACGTGTTCGATAGCGGGCGGGCCGGCGAGGGTGGTGTGGTGCTGCTCGATGCGCTGCCCGGGTGGGCGTGGCCGCGCGAGGCGTGGTTGCCGGCCCCGCCGGAGGACGTGCTGGAGGTGTCGGACTTCGCGGGCTGGGACGTTCCCGACGAGGCGCGCGCGTGGCCGGCGGTGCTGCCGGTCGATCCGTGGACGGTGCCCGAGCCGGTGTGGAAGCCCGGTGGTGCGCCGTGGCCCTGGGCCCACCCGTCCGCCGAGGCGAGCTGCACGGCCGAGGTCGAGCAGGGCGGCCCGGCCGACGACGCGAGCGCGCTGCCGGGTGGGTGGGGGCGCGGTGGTGGTGGGTGGGATGAGTGGGAGCAGGTGGTCTCCGACGATCCCGTCGTGGCGGGGTGGGCGTCGTTGCCGGGTCTGGAGGCGATGGCCCCGGACGCGCTGCTGGCGGGGGTGTTGGAGCAGCTGGCGCCGGCGTGGTTGGACGAGCAGGGTCTGGTCGAGGCGGTCGCGGCATGGGAGCGGGTGGCGGCGTGGGCGCACCTGAACAGTGCGCTGCTGGCCGGGGTGCTCTCCCGGCGTGAGTCGATGAACCCGGTGTGGTCCAGTCCCGCTCCGGCCGAGACGTGTGTGGCCGGCGATGAGCTGGCGATGCGGCTGGGTTGGTCCCGGCGGGCGGCGGCCCGGTTGGTGCGGGACGGGCGGGCGTTGGGCAACGAGCTGCTGCTGACCGCCGACGCGGTGCGTGACGGAGTACTGGACAGCGCCAAGCTGCGTGCCGTGACGGACCGGTTGCACGACCGGCCCGGTGAGCTGGCGTGGGCGGTGCAGGAGGCGGTGCTGCCCGGTGCGGCCACGCGCACCCCGACCCAGATGGCGGCGGACATCGATCGTGCCCTGCTGGCGGTCTCGCCGCAGGACACCACGGACCGGGTGGCGCGCGCGGTGGCCAAGCGGCACGTGTGCCACCCCGGCCGGCTGCCGGACGGGATGGCCGGGATCTGGGCCGTGCTGCCCGCCCTGGACGCCGCTCAGGTCGACGCGACCCTGGAGGCGACCGCTCGGGCGGCTCGGGCTGGTGGTGACCCCCGCACCCTGGACCAGCTACGCGCCGACACCTACACCGCCCTGGCCACCGGCCACGCCCTGCTCGCCGGCCAGACCCTGCTCACCGGCACCACGCCCGTGTCGCAGCCGAGCCTGCCGGTCGACCCCGCACCCGCGGCGGCCGCGAACGTCGTGGACCTCGCCGATCGCGTCGGCTTGCCGCGTGCGCGACCGCCTGGAAGGGGGGCAGTCGCGCCCGACCCCGACCCCCCGCCCTCGGGTGGGTGTGGTGGGCCGCCGGTGCGGGTCCCGAAGACCCGGATCAACGTGACCGTCGCGCTGTCCACACTGATGGGGCTGGACGAGCAGCCCGGTGAGATCGGGGGGTTCGGGCCGATCCCGGCCGACCAAGCCCGTGCCCTGGCCGCCGGCGGCACCTGGCGACGACTCGTGACCGACCCGCTGACCGGTGCCGTGCTCGACGTGGGACGCACTCGGTACCGGCCACCGGCCGACCTGGCCGAGCACGTGATGGTCCGCGACGGCGTGTGCGCCGGACCGGGCTGCTCCACGCCCGCCCACCGCTGCGACCTGGACCACACCACCGAGTACCACGCCCACCCCGCCAACGGCTCACCCGTGCGCGGCGTCACCTCGGCCGACAACCTCGGACCCCTCTGCCAGCGCAACCACCGCCTCAAGACTGACGGCGGCTTCACCCTCACCCAGGTCGCACCCGGCACCTTCGACTGGCACACACCCGCCGGCTTCGTCTACCGGGTCACACCCGGCAACCACGGCCACACCGAACGCCTCACCGGCGGCGAGCGCCGCCGCAGTCGACTCGAACACCCCAACCCCGCCTACCCCGACGAACCACCCTTCTGAGCGGCCCCTCGACGCTGGCGTGGAGCAGAGCGGGAGGACCTACGGCTCTCGCGCCGCGCGGCCGCGTCCGGGACATTCCGGGCATGACGAGCATCGACGAGCTGCCGTACGGCGAGGCCGTGTCCCGGGCACTCGCCCCCATGCGCCAGGGGTTCAAGTACCTCAACCGCTACGTGACCGGCCCGGCGCTGCGCACCGGGTTCGGGCCGCTGCTCGCCACACCGGCCACCGGTTCGATGCTGCTGTTGCGCACGGTCGGGCGGAAGTCGGGGCTGGTGCGGGAGACGCCGCTCGGCTACGCGCTCATCGACGGCCGGATCGTCGTGATCGCCGGGTACGGCCGTAGGGCCGACTGGTTCCGCAACGCCCTCGCCCACCCGCAGGTCGAGGTGGTGCTGCCGGGCGCGCGGCTGCGCGGCCTGGCGAAGGAGATCACGGATCCGGACGAGCGGCTGGCGGCGTTCTGCACGGCGATCGAGGCGATGTCCGTCGTCGGCTACCTGACCGTCGGTGACCTCGGCGAGGCCTCGCCGGAGCGTCTCGAGGAGATGGCCGAGGCCTTCCCGGCACTGGCCATCACACCGACCGCCGTGCTGCCCGGCCCGTTCGACCCCGGCGGGGTCGGGACGCGTTGGGTGACCGCCGTCGGAGTCGTCGGCCCGCTGGCCCTGGCCTGGCTGATCAGGAGGTCGCGACGGTCATGAGCGCCAGGAGCGCCTCGGCGTAGGCGTCGGCGGCGTTGCCGGACGAGAACACCCGCTCCGGCCGCCCCGGCACCTCGACCAGCACCTGGAACTCACCGGTCGTCGAGCGAGCGAGGCTCCGGAACGCCGCACCGAGCAGCTCCCGGAGCTGGTCCTCGCGGGGCAGCCACAGCGCGTCGTCCTGCCGCACGGAGTCCAGCGCCCACTCGGTGGTGCCGTTGAAGCCCAGCACCGTGCCGGTCGGGTACTGGTGCGGCTCGACCACCATGTCGCTGATGGTGAAGACCTCGCCCATCAGCTGGTCGGACCGGATCGTGAACCGGTCTCCGGCGGACGGGTGCCACACCAGCCCCGCACGGCTCAGCCGCTCCGCTGCGGCGATCGAGATCACGCCGCCAGTATCCCCTCGACCGGGGTCCACCGGCTCTCGTCGGCCGCCGACCGCTCGACCGCCGCCAGCACGCGCTGCACCTGGAGCCCGTCGGCGAAGGTGGGCGCCGGGTGCGTGCCCGCCGCGATGCCACGCACCAGGTCGACCACCTGGTGCGTGAACGGGTGCTCGTACCCCAGGGCATGCCCCGGCGGCCACCACCCGGCATACGGATGGTCGGGCTGCGTGACGTCGATCCGGCGGTACCCCGCTGCGGTGGCGGGCTCGGTCGCGTCGAAGAACCACAGGGCGTTGAGGTCCTCCAGGTCGAAGAGCAGCGAACCGCGCTCCCCGTTGATCTCCAGACGCAGCTGGTTCCGGCGACCCCAGGCGAACCGGGTCGCCTCGAACACCGCCATCGCGCCACCGGAGAGACGGGCGACGAACGCCGTCGCGTCGTCGACGGTGACCGGAGCGGTCGCCTCGCCCGGCGCGGGCGTCGCGGCCAGGCCGTGGGCGGCGCCGGCGAGCGGCCGCTCGTGGACGAACGTCTCGAGCACGGCACTGACGCCGGCCACCGCCTCGCCCGTGACGAACTGCGCCATGTCGACGATGTGCGCGCCGATGTCACCGAGGGCGCCCGAGCCGGCCAGCCCTCGGTCGAGCCGCCATACCCAGGGCGCGCGCGGGTCGGCCAGCCAGTCCTGCAGGTACTGCGCCCGCACGTGCCGCACGGCACCGATCCGCCCGTCCGCGACATAGCTGCGCGCCAGCTGGACCGCCGGGACACGGCGGTAGGAGAACCCCGTCATCGCCACCAGCTCGGGGCGCGCGGCGGCCGCCGCCGCCATCGCCTCGGCCTCGGCCACCGTGTTCGCCAGCGGCTTCTCGCACAGCACGTGCTTGCCGGCTTCCAGCGCCGCGATCGCGATCGCGGCGTGGGTGTCGCCCGGCGAGCAGATGTCCACGAGGTCGACGTCGTCGCGCGCCACGAGCGCACGCCAGTCGGTCTCGACGTCGGCCCAGCCCAACCGGTCGGCCGCCGCCTGCGCCGCAGGCAGCGACCGCCCGCCCAGCACCGCCAGCCGCGGGGTCAGGGGCAGGTCGAAGAACCGGTGCGCGTTGCGCCAGGCCTGCGAGTGCGCGGCCCCCATGAACGCGTACCCCACCATCCCGATCCCGAGCGTCGGTGCCACGGTCGTCTCCTTCGTCTCGTGCGCGCGCCGCGCTACCGCCCTGCGAGGTACCGGTAGGTATCGGCCAGCCGGAAGCCCATCCCCGCGTACAACGTCTGGGCTGCCGGGTTCGCGTCGACCACCTGGAGGAACGCGCGTGCCGCGCCGTGCTCCGCCGCGACGCGCAACGCTTGATCGGTCAGCGCACGCCCGAGGCCACCTCGGCGCGCATGCGGGTCGACGGCCAGGCACGAGAGCGCCGCCCAACCTTCTGTGACGGCGACGCGCACCGTGCCGACCACCTGGCCGGACGCCACCGCGGTCAGGTAGCTCGCGGGCGCTCCCTCCAGCACCGCACGCGCCAGGGCGAGGTCGGTCAGCGGCGCCTTCACGCCGAGCCAGGCGCACAGCCAGGCCTCGTCGGGCTCGTCCGACACGTGGATGCCAGCAAGGGCGGCAGCGGGCTCGCCCACGGGGCGCACCAGGACGTCTGTCAGCGAGCGCTCCTCGTACCCGCGCGCCAGCAGCAGGTCACCGAGGGACTCCGGCCCTCCGCTGTCGACCCGGATCAGGGCCGGCAGCCCGGCCCCTTCGTACACCGCCTCGACCCGCGCGACCGCCGCGGCGAGGTTCTCGGTGCTGCGCTGCGGCAGCGCCGAGTTCGCCCGCTGCGTGAACCCGTTCGACACGCCCGCGCGCCACCCGTCCTGCGTCACCACGGTGCGCAGCGGCGGCCACGTCGCCAGCTCGACCGGCGCTCCCGGCGCGGCCTGCGGCGTCCAGGTGAACACGTGAAGGCGCACGTTCTCGTGCCCCCAGTCGCGGTCCGGTTGCGGGACGAAACCCAGGCGGGCGTACAGCCGCTGCGCCGTCGCCATCGCATCGAGGGTCGAGAGCACCACGCGTCGGGCCCCGCGCGCCAGCGCCTCGCGCAGAGCCGCCCGCATCAGCCGGGCCGCGATCCCCCGACCGCGCACCTCGGGCGCCACAGCGAGCATCCGCAGCTCCAGCTCGGCCGGCTCGGCGATCTCCGCGTACGACGAGCCGTACGGCGCCAGCGTCAGCGAGCCGACCACCGCCTCGCCGCCGGCGGGCGTGGGCGCCACGGCGACGAGCAGCACCGCCTCCTGAGCGCGGCGGGCGGCGTCACGCAGCTCCCCGGTGTACGCGTCCTCGCCGTCGAGCAGGCCGTCGGCGAGGTAGGCCTCTGCCGTCAGCGCGCCGGCGGCCGCGACGTCGTGCGGGCGCGCGACCCGAACCACCACACCGGCCAGCTCCCTCGACGCCACCAGGTCATTGTGCCGTCAGCCTCGCCGAGCGCCTCACCGGACCGCGTCCGGACCACCCTCCAGCAGCGCCTCGAACCCCGCCTCGTCGAGGATCCGCAGACCCAGCTCGCGGGCCTTGGCCTCCTTCGAACCGGCGTTCTCGCCGACGACGACGAAGTCCGTCTTCTTCGACACCGAGCCGGCCGCCTTGCCGCCGCGGGCGAGGATCGCCTCCTTCGCCTCGTCCCGGTTGAACCGTGCCAGGCTGCCGGTGACCACCACCGTCAGGCCCTCGAGCGTGCGGTCCACCCCCTCGGCGCGCTCGTCGCGCATCGCGACGCCCGCCGCTCGCCACGACTCGACGATGGCTCGGTGCCAGTCGCCGTCCGGCCCGGTGAACCAGTCGACGATGGACTCGGCGATGATCGGGCCGACGCCTTCCACCCGCGACAACGCGGCCAGCGCGGCAGCACGCTGGGCCTCGTCGGGCGCCACCGGCGCCCCGAGCACAGGCTCCCCGGCGGCCCCGAGCGGCGCGCCACCGGTCACCAGGGCCCACAGCGGGTCGATCGATCCGAACTCCGCGGCCAGCGCCCGCGCCGCGGTGGGGCCGACGTTGCGGATGCTCAGCGACACCAGGACGCGCCACAGCTCTTTCGACTTCGCGGCGTCCAGCTCGTCCAGCAGCGTGCGCGCCTGCTCCGAGGGCTCCCACTCGCGCAGCGTGCGCCCCTCGGCCGCCGCCGCAGCGAGCGCGGCCTTCGTGTGCTTGAGCTGGCGGCGGAACGGCGCCCGCAGCCGCGCGACACCGTCGGCGTCCTCCCGCGGCAGCCCGGTCTCCGGGTCTCGGACGACGACCTCGACGCGGGCCAGCAGCTCGGCGCTGGCCGCTCGGACCTGCTGCTTGGCGTCGTCCGGTGCATCCTCGGGGTAGCCGACGAGGTCGAACAGGAACGCCTCGGTCGGCACCGGCGGCTCGGCGGGCACCGACGGGCGCGTGAGCGCCGCCGCGGTCACCTCGCCCAGCGCCTCGATGTCCAAGCCGCCGCGCGATCCGATGTGCTCCAGCCGCCCCTGCACCTGCGCCGGGCACGAGCGCGCGTTCGGGCACCGCAGGTCGACGTCTCCCTCCCGCATCGGGCGCAGCGGTGTGCCGCAGACCGGGCAGTCGGCCGGCATGTGCCACTCGACCCGCGGCACCTCGTCGTCGGGGGCAGCGGGCG
Source organism: Actinomycetes bacterium (assembly GCA_023438885.1). Lineage (GTDB taxonomy): Bacteria > Actinomycetota > Actinomycetes > Actinomycetales > Cellulomonadaceae > Cellulomonas. Next base: position 1,581 of record JAEXPS010000199.1, on the reverse strand, counting down.
CCGGGCCGACGATCTCGGGGATCACGTCGCCCGCCTTGCGCAGCACCACCATGTCCCCGATCCGTACGCCCTTCGCCCGCACCACCTCCTGGTTGTGCAGGGTCGCCTGGCGAACCGTGGAACCGGAGACGAACACCGGCTCCATCACGGCGAACGGCGTCGCCCGCCCGGTGCGGCCGATGCCCACCTGGATCTCCCGAAGCCGGGTGTACACCTCCTCCGGCGGGTACTTGTAGGCGATCGCCCAGCGCGGGGCCCGGCTCGTCGCCCCCAGCCTGCGCTGGGCCGCCAGCTCGTCGACCTTGACGACGATGCCGTCGATCTGGAGCTCCAGGTCGTGCCGGCGCTCGCCGTAGTCCTCCACCATCTGCCAGACGGCGTCGCTGCCCTGCACCACCCTGTTGTGGGCGCTCGTCGGAACGCCCCACTCCTCGAGCAGCTTGTACACCTGCGACTGACGGTCCAGTGCGCGCTCGCGGCCCTCGCCCCAGCGCAACGCGCCGAACCCGTGCGCGTACATCCGCAGGGGCCGGCTCGCGGTCACGCCTGCGTCCTTCTGCCGCAGCGAGCCGGTGGCGGCGTTGCGGGGGTTGGCGAACGGCGCCTTCCCCGCGGCGACCTGCGCCTCGTTCAGCCGTGCGAACTCGGCCACGGGGAAGAACACCTCGCCACGCACCTCGATCAGCTCGGGATGGCCCGCCGGGTCGCCGGCCAGCCTGTCCGGCACGGTGGCGATGGTGCGGACGTTCGCGGTGACGTCCTCCCCCACCCGCCCGTCGCCACGAGTTGCGGCGCGTACCAGGCGCCCCCGCTCGTAGAGCAGCGCGATCGCCAGACCGTCGATCTTCAGCTCGCACAGCCAGTGCACGTCGCCGGCCGCCTCGAGGTCGCGGTGCACCCGATCCGTCCAGGCCGCCAGCTCCTCGCGCGAGAACACGTTGTCCAGCGACAGCATCCGCTCGACGTGGTGCACGGAGGCGAACGTCGAGGTCGCCGCCCCTCCCACCGTCTGGGTCGGCGACGTGGGGCTGCGCAGCTCCGGGAACGCGTCCTCGAGCTCGGACAGCCGCCGCAACCGCTCGTCGTACTCCGCGTCCGACGAGACCGGGGCGTCCCGCTCGTAGTACGCGACGCGGTCCGACTCCACCTTCTCGGCCAGCGCGGTCCACTCGTCCCTCGCGGCGGGCAGGGCCTCGGCATGCTGCGTGGCCTCGTCGGTGGGGGCTTGCGTCGCGTCCGTCACCTGCTCATCTTCGCGCGCGGCGCCCACAGCGTGCCCGCTCGACAGTTCGGCACGGCCTCGACAGTTCAACCTGTCGAGCGCGCGGCGAAGTGTCGAGCGCGGCGTCGCGCGAAGGCCGGGTCAGGCAGGGCTCGGTCAGGGCAGGGCGCGGTCAGGGCGGGGCGCGGTCAGGGCAGGCGCGGTCAGGGCGGGCGAGGTCAGGCCAGGGCGCGGTCGACGACCACGCGGGCTGCCCGCACCGCATCGCCGAGGGCGGCACGCGCGGCGTCCGGCGTCCACGCGCGCTCCGGACGCCCGGCGACCAGCACCGCGTCCGCCAGCCCGGCCACCGGCAGGCC
>JAEXPS010000087.1 GCA_023438885.1 Actinomycetes bacterium | reverse complement strand
GGGCCCCGCCCCACCGCACCACCGACGAAGCGACCGGAGGACACGTGAGCCAGGACCCGCAGATTCCCAGCCGAACGAGGCGGCGCGTGCTGCTCAAGCTGTCCGGCGAGGCGTTCGGCGGCGGGTCCGTGGGCCTGGATGCCCAGGTGGTGCGCCGCATCGCCAAGGAGATCGCCATCGCCGTCGAGCACGGCGTGCAGGTGGCGATCGTCGTGGGTGGCGGCAACTTCTTCCGCGGTGCCGAGCTGGCGACCAACGGCATGGACCGCGCCCGCGCCGACTACATGGGCATGCTCGGCACGGTGATGAACTGCCTGGCGCTGCAGGACTTCCTGGAGCAGGCCGGTGTGCACACCCGGGTGCAGACGGCGATCGCGATGGGGCAGGTCGCCGAGCCGTACATCCCGCTGCGCGCCATCCGCCACCTGGAGAAGGGGCGCGTCGTCATCTTCGGCGCCGGCGCCGGGATGCCGTACTTCTCCACGGACACGGTCTCGGTGCAGCGCGCCCTCGAGACGCACTGCGACGAGGTGCTCATGGGCAAGAACGGGGTGGACGGCGTCTACACGGCCGATCCGCGCCGCGACCCCACGGCCACCCGGCTGGACCACCTGACGTACACGGAGGCCCTGGTGGAGGGCCTCGAGGTGATGGACGCCACGGCCCTGTCGATGTGCCGGGACAACGACGTGCGCATGGTCGTCTTCGGTCTCGAAGGCGCGGGGAACGTCACCCGGGCGCTGGAGGGTGAGAGGATCGGCACGCTGGTCACGGCGCGCTGAGGGGCCCGCGCGGCCACCACCGCCGCGCCACCGACTACCGACACGCACGAAGGAGCCCGGGGTGATCGACGACACCCTCCTCGAGGCCGAGGAGAAGATGGACAAGGCCATCGAGTTCGCCAAGGAGGAGTTCGCGGCGATCCGTACCGGCCGAGCCAACCCGGCGATGTTCGCCAAGCTGCACGTGGACTACTACGGCAGCCCGACGCCGCTGCAGCAGCTGGCGTCGTTCGCCGTGCCCGAGGCACGCACGATCTTCATCACGCCCTACGACAAGTCCTCGCTGCACGCGATCGAGCGCACCATCCGCGACAGCGACCTGGGCGTCAACCCGACCGACGACGGCGGAGTGATCCGGGTGGTGCTGCCCGAGCTGACCGCCGAGCGTCGCCGGGACTACGTCAAGATGGCCAAGGGCAAGGCCGAGGACGCCCGGGTGGCCGTGCGCGCCGTGCGCCGTCACGCCAAGGACGCGCTGGACAAGATCGCCAAGGACGGCGAGGCCGGCGAGGACGACGTGGCCCGCGCCGAGAAGGAGCTGGAGGCGCTGACGAAGAAGCACGTCGAGCTCGTCGACCACCTCCTGGCGGCCAAGGAGAGCGAGCTGCTCGAGGTCTGATGACGCAGCTCGCCCCGTCCCGCACGCCCTCGCCGGGGCGAGACCTGCCCCGCGCCATCACCGTCGGCGTCGCCCTGCTCGTGCTCGTCGGCGTCTCGCTCTTCATCCGCAAGGACGTCTTCGCCCTGCTGGTCGTCGTCGGGATCTGCGGTGCGATGTGGGAGCTGGCCCGGGCGTTCACCCGGGCTGACATCCACCTGCCGCTGGTGCCGCTGCTGGTCGGCACCGTCGGCATCCTCGTCTCGGCCTACACCACGGGTCCGGAGGCGCTGGTCGTCGCGTTCCTGCTGACCGTGGGCGGCGCGGTGGTGTGGCGCGTCCTGGACGGCAGCGGGCGGCCCGCGCTGCGCGACGCGGCGGCCGCGACGTTCGCCGCCACGTACCTGCCGTTCCTCGCCGGCTTCGCCCTGCTGATGCTCGCGGAGCCCGACGGCCCCAAGCGCGTGACGATGCTCATCCTGCTGGGCGCGGCCAGCGACACGGGCGGTTACGTGGTCGGTGTGCTGCTCGGCCGGCATCCGATGGCGCCCACCGTCAGCCCGAAGAAGACGTGGGAGGGCCTGAGCGGCTCGATCGTCCTCGCGTGCGTCGTCGGGGTAATCGGCATCCAGGTCGCGTTCGACCAGGAGCCGTTGACCGGTGTGCTGCTCGGCCTCGCGACGGTGGCGACCGCGACCCTCGGCGACCTGTCCGAGTCGATGATCAAGCGCGACCTGGGCCTCAAGGACATGGGTCGCCTGCTGCCGGGCCACGGCGGCCTCCTGGACCGGCTCGACTCCCTGCTGCCCTCCGCGCCCGCGGTGTGGCTCGTGCTCGCGATCCTGGTGCCCACCTCGTGAGTGGAAACCCGGTGCGGCTCGACCTGTCGTCACCGTCCCGCGGCCCCCGCGGCAAGCCGCCGCGGCACTTCGCGGACCTCGATCCGGCCGCCCGCGCGGCGGCGCTCGCCGAGCTGGGGCAGCCCGCGTTCCGCGGCAAGCAGCTGGGCACTCACTACTTCGCGCACCTGACGGCCGACGCGGAGGCGATGACCGACGTCCCGGCCGCCGCGCGCGGGCCCATCGCCGAGGCGCTGTTCCCGCCGCTGCTGGAGAAGGTGCGCACGCTCACCGCGGACGCCGGCACCACCGTCAAGACGCTGTGGCGCATGTTCGACCACGCTCTCGTCGAGTCCGTGCTGATGCGGTACCCGGACCGGGCCACGCTGTGCGTCTCCAGCCAGGTGGGCTGCGGACTGGCCTGCGCGTTCTGCGCCACCGGCCAGATGGGTCTGACGCGCAACCTGTCCACGGGCGAGATCGTCGAGCAGGTGCGCGTCGCGGCGCGCGCCCTGGCCGACGGCGAGGTCCCCGGCGGGCCGGCGCGCCTGTCGAACGTCGTGTTCATGGGCATGGGCGAGCCGCTGGCCAACTACAACGCGGTGCTGGGCGCCGTGCGCCGCATCGTCGATCCCGCCCCGGACGGCCTCGGGATCTCCGCACGCAACGTCACGGTCTCCACGGTCGGCATGGTCTCCGGCATCGACAAGCTCGCGGGCGAGGGCCTGCCGGTGACGCTCGCCCTGTCGTTGCACGCCCCGGACGACGACCTGCGCTCCGAGATCGTCCCGGTCAACACCCGCTGGAGCGTCGACCAGGCCCTGGACGCGGCCCACCGGTACTTCGCCGCGACCGGTCGGCGGGTCTCGATCGAGTACGCGCTGATCCGGGACGTCAACGACCACGCATGGCGTGCCGACCTGCTGGCCGAGAAGCTGCTGGCCCGCGGCAAGGGCTGGGTGCACTGCAACCCGATCCCGATGAACCCGGTGCCGGGTTCCCGGTGGACGGCGAGCGATCCCGCCGTCGAGGCAGAGTTCGTGGCACGCTTGCGCGCACACGGCATCCCGACCACCGTCCGCGACACGCGCGGCAGCGAGATCGACGGCGCATGCGGGCAGCTGGCAGCGGACGAGTCAGAGGTGCGCGCGGCGCGGGCGGCGGCCCGGCGTCGCCTCGACGAGGAGGACGAGCAGTGAGCGACGGGATGTTCCGCACCGTGTCGGGCCTGCGGCACGGGTACGACCCGGACGAGGTCGACGAGTTCTTCGCTCACGCCCGTCAGATGTACGAGTCCGGGCCGGCCGGCGCACTGTCCGGCAAGGACATCCGCAAGGTCTCGTTCGACATGGTCCGCGGCGGCTACGTCACCGCGGCCGTCGACGCCGCCCTCGACCGGCTCGAGGCCGCCTTCGTCGCCCGGGCCCGCGCGGACTTCATCAGCCAGCAGGGTCAGCAGGCCTGGCTCGGCCAGCTCGGCGAGCAGGCGCGCACGCTCTACGGCCGGCTGGGCCGCCCGGACGGTGACCGGTTCGCGCCGCCGGAGGGCCGCGCGCCCGGCTACGAGCCCGCCGACGTCGACGCGCTGTGCCACCGGCTGATCGCCTACTTCGACACCGGCGCGCCGCTGACGGCAGCCGAGGTGCGCACCGCGACGTTCCGCCGTCGCAAGGGCAAGGACGCGTACGACGAGGCCTCGGTGGACGCGTTCTGCGGGCGCGCGGTCGAGGTGCTGCTCGGCGTCGAGTGAGCGTCGGGGCAACGATGAGCGCTCGGCGGTCGGTGACGATCCTGGGGTCGACCGGCTCCATCGGCACCCAGGCCCTCGAGGTGATCGCCACCCACCCGGAGCGGTTCGAGGTCGTCGGCCTCGCCGCCGGCGGCGGGAGCACGGACCTCCTCGTGGCTCAGGCGAGGCGGTTGGGCGTGGGTACCGTCGCGGTGTCCGACGAGGCCGCGGCCGCCCGTGTCGCGGACGCGCTGGGGTCGTCTGCCCGCGTGCTCGCCGGGCCAGACGCGGCGACGCAGCTCGCCGGTACGGGCGCCGACGTGGTCCTCAACGGGATCACGGGCTCCGTCGGGCTCCGGCCCACCCTCGCGGCGTTGGCCGCGGGCTCGACGCTGGCGTTGGCGAACAAGGAGTCCCTGGTCGTCGGCGGGGAGCTGGTGCGCGCCGCGCGGGTGCGCCCGGACCAGATCGTCCCGGTGGACTCCGAGCACTCGGCGATCGCCCAGGCGCTGCGCTCGGGCACGCACGGCGAGGTGCGGCGCCTGGTTCTCACCGCCTCGGGCGGGCCCTTCCGCGGGTCCTCGTACGACGAGCGCAAGGCGGCGACGCCGGAGGGCGCCCTGGCCCACCCGACCTGGTCCATGGGTCCGGTCGTGACCGTGAACTCGGCGACGCTCGTCAACAAGGGGCTCGAGCTGATCGAGGCCCACCTGCTGTTCGACGTGCCGGCCGAGCGGATCGCCGTGGTGGTGCACCCGCAGTCCGTGGTGCACTCGATGGTCGAGTTCGTCGACGGCTCGACGATCGCGCAGGCGTCGCCGCCGGACATGCGACTGCCGATCGCGCTCGGCCTGGCGTGGCCGGACCGCCTCGATCCCGTGGTCCCGGCGTGTGACTGGTCGGTGCCGACGGCGTGGACCTTCGAGCCCCTCGACGAGGAGGCGTTCGGCGCCGTGCGGCTCGCCCGGCAGGCGCTGGAGGCCTCGGCGACCCACCCCGCGGTGTACAACGCGGCGAACGAGGAGGCGGTCGCGGCCTTCCTCGGGCACCGGATCGGCTTCCTCGACATCGTCGACACCGTGGCTCGGGTGCTCGACGAGCACGGCGGCACCCCGCGCGGCGAGGTGAGCCTCGAGGCGGTCGCCGCGGCGGAGCGCTGGGCGCGCGAGCGCGCGAACGCGCTTCTGGCGCGGCGCTGACCTTCGCGAGGTGGTGTGACGAACCGCACATGGGGAAGGTTGTAACCGATTACGCTGCAGGTATGGCGCGGATCAAGGAAGTGGCCGAGCTGGCCGGGGTGTCGACGGCGACCGTCTCGCGGGTACTGAACGGGATCGTCGTACGGGCGGACCTCGCCGAGAGGGTCAGTTGGGCGATCGCCGAGCTGGAGTACGCCCCCGACCGCACTGCGCGTTCGCTGCGTCGCCGCTACAGCGACGTCATCGCGCTGGTGCTGCCCGACATCGAGAACCCGTTCTTCACCGCGCTGGCTCGTGGCGTCGAAGACGTGGCGCAGGAGGCCGGGTACTCGGTGGTGCTGTGCAACACGGACGACCTGCACGAGAAGGAGCGACAGTACCTGCGCGTCGCGGAGGTCGAGAACATGGCAGGTGTGCTCATCGCGCCGGCGAGCGATGATCCCGCACTGGCCGGCCTGCTCGAGCGGCGCCGTAGCGTCGTCGTGCTCGACCGCCGTATCGACGCGCACGTGGACCACGTGGCGTTCGACAACGTGCGGCTCGGTCGCGAGGCGGCGGAGGGACTGGTCCGACGCGGCTTCCGGCGCATCGCATGCGTCACCGGGCCCGCGGCGACGAGCACCGCCCTCGACCGTGCGAAGGGTTGGCGCGACGCGCTCCGGGAGGCTGGACTCGACGCACCCGACGAGCTGCTGGTGTACGCCAACTTCCGCGTCGACGGCGGCTTCGAGGCGTTCTCGGCCCTGCGGGCGCTGCCCGAGCCTCCAGACGCGATCGTCGCGACGAACAACCTCGTCGCGGTCGGCGTGCTCAGGGCGTTGGCGGACGAGGACGGTCGGCCAGTGACGACACCGCCGGCGGTGGAGGATCCACCCGAGTCGGGCGTCGGTCCGCGGCTGGGCATCGCCGTCATCGGCGAGCTCCCCTTCGCCACGTCGCGGACGGCCGAGGTGCTCGTCACGCCGCTCAACCCGCGTGAGCTGGGCAGAAGGGCGGCCAGCATGCTTCTCGAGCGCATCCGTGGCCTGGACGCGCCGCCGCGGTACGTCGAGAGCGCGTCGCTGGGCCCGGACGTGGACCCCGCCACCGCGTGATCCTGGGCGCGCCCAGAGCGGGTCGTGGGGTGTTCTGCTTGCATCTGTAATCGATATCTGGCACGCTGCGGGGCATGCCGATCCGCACCGTCCTGGGCGTTGACGTCGGCACGTCGAGCTCCAAGGGCGTGCTGGTCAGCGCCGACGGCGACATTCTGCGAAGCGCCGTCCGGGAGCATCGCGTCGACCGGCCCGCGCCGGGCTGGGTCGAGATGGACGCCGCCCTGTGGTGGGACGAGTTCCGATCGCTTGCGAGCGAACTGACAGGCGATCTGTCCGCCAGCGAGTTCGAGGTGGTCGGCGTCGGCCTGTCCGGCATGGGCCCGTGCCTGGTGCTCACCGATGGCGAGGGCACTCCCGTGCGGCCCGCGATCCTCTACGGGATCGATACCCGCGCCACGGCACAGATCGCCCGGATCGAGCGAGAGCTCGGCCGGGCGGCGATCCTCCACACCTGCGGCTCGGTGCTCAGCTCGCAGGCGATCGGACCCAAGGTGGCGTGGGTCGCCGAGAACGAGCCCGACGCGTACTCGCGAGCCAGCCGCCTGTTCATGCCGGCGTCGTGGCTCGCGTTCCGGCTGACGGGGGAGTACGTCCTCGACCACCACTCGGCGTCGCAGGCGACGCCGCTCTACGACGCCTCTGCGCAGGCGTGGCACGCGCAGTGGGCGCCCCGGCTCGCACAGGGCCTGACTCTTCCCGCACTGCGCTGGGCGGGCGACCTCGCGGGGTACACGCGTGAGGCCGTCGCAGGAGTTCCCGCGGGCACCCCGGTGACCGTCGGGACGATCGATGCCTGGTCCGAGGCGGTGAGCGTCGATGCGCACAACGTCGGTGACCTCATGCTCATGTACGGCACCACGATGTTCCTCGTCGCGACGGTGTCTCAGGCGATGGCGAGCGAGCACCTGTGGGGCACCGTCGGCGCGTTCTCCGGCACACGAAACCTCGCCGCCGGCATGGCGACGTCCGGTGCGATCACCGCGTGGATCCGGAACCTCACGGGCGTCGACTACCCGGACCTGCTCGCGGAGGCGGCGCTCTCGGGCCCCGGCGCGCGCGGACTGCTCATGCTGCCGTACTTCGCGGGGGAACGGACCCCGGTCCAGGACCCTGACGCCAGGGGTGTCATCGCCGGACTCACGCTCGAGCACACCCGCGGCGACATCTACCGGTCCGCCCTCGAGGCGACGGCCCTCGGTGTGCGTCACAACGTCGAGACGATTCGCGAGAGCGGCGCCGACATCGCCCGCGTGGTCGCCGTCGGCGGTGGGACGCAGGGCGGCCTGTGGATGCAGATCGTCTCGGATGTCACCGGGCTCGACCAGCTCGTTCCCGCGCGCACCATCGGCGCCAGCTACGGGGCGGCGATGCTCGCCGCCGGTCTCGTGCTCGACACCGACCCGGCCCGCCTCGCGGCGCGGTGGAACCCGGCGACCGCGGTCGTCCGCCCGCGGGCGGAGCTCCGGGCGACCTACGACCTCCTCTACTCGCAGTACCGCGACCTCTACCCGGCCACCCGCGGGATCGTGCACGCGCTCCAGCGGCCGGTGAGGCACGACGACACAGGAAGGCACGTATGAGCACCCCGTACACGTTCCCCGTCCTCGCTCCGGAGTCGGCCGCCCCGCCCCGGACCGCCTACCTGGTGGCATCGGGAGACCTGCGGGAATCCGCCAATGTCGCGGGGTGGCCGACTCAGGTGAAGCTCGAGCGGGTGCTGAAGGAGGCGTTCGAGGCGGTGGGTTGGACCCTCGTGCGCGCCCACGACACCGACCCGGGGACCGGGCACGGCTTCATCAGCTCGCAGCGGATGGGCATCGAGATCTTCCGGTCCATCCCGCCGGACGCGCCGCTGGTGGTCGCCGAGGCCGTGTGGCAGTACTCGCACCACGTCCTCGCCGGGCTGCGGACCCATCGCGGGCCGATCCTCACGGCCGCCAACTTCGTCGGGGACTGGCCGGGGCTCGTCGGGCTGCTGGGACTCAACGCGGGCCTGACCAAGATGGGCCGCGGCTACTCGACCATCTGGACCGTCGACGGGTCCGATCAGTGGTTCCACGACGGGATCGCGCAGTGGGTGGCCACGGGCCGGATCGAGCACGACGGGTCGCACGTGCGCGACCTTCCGGACCTCGGTGCGTCGCAGGAGGCCGAGCTCGGGCGGGCGCTCGGCACACAGCTGCGGCGCGAGAAGGCGATCGTCGGCGTGTTCGACGAAGGCTGCATGGGCATGTACAACGCGATCTTCGACGACGAGCTGCTCAACCCGACCGGCATCTACAAGGAGCGGCTGTCCCAGAGCGCGCTGTGGGCCGAGATGCAGCGCGTCACCGAGGCCGAGGCCGACGGCGTGCAGCGCTGGCTCGAGGACGCCGGCATGACGTTCCGGCTGGGCACGGACGAGGCGACCGAGCTGACCCGCGAACAGCTGCAGTGGCAGCACAAGATGTACATCGCCGCCATGCGGATCGCCGACGACTTCGGCCTGGACGCGGTCGGGATCCAGTACCAGCAGGGGCTCAAGGACCTGTGCCCGGCCTCGGACCTGCCGGAGGCGCTGCTCAACAACGTCGACCGACCGCCGGTCCTCTCCCGCGACGGATCGCGTGTGCTGTACGCGGGCCGGGCGCTGCCGCACTTCAACGAGGCGGACGAAGGCGTGGCGGTCGACGCCCTGGCGACCCACAGGGTCTGGACCGCGATGGGGCTCGATCCGGCGACGACGCTGCACGACGTGAGGTGGGGCGAGGAGTTCGACGGGCAGTTCGTCTGGCTCCTCGAGATCTCCGGAGCCGTTCCGGCGTCGCACCTGCCCCAGGGGTACGCGAGCGCCGAAGGCTGGCGGCAGGACCCGGTGTTCTTCCCGGCGGGCGGTTCGACCCTCAACGGGGTGTCCAAGCCCGGCGAGGTCGTGTGGTCGCGCGTGTACATCGCCGAGGGCGTGCTCCACGCCGACCTCGGGCGGCTGACCGCGGTGGAGCTGCCGCCGGAGGAGAGCACGCGCCGCAAGGAGGCGACGAACCCGGAGTGGCCCGTGATGCACGCGGTCATGCACGGGATCACGCGAGACCAGTTCATGGCCCGACACAAGGCCAACCACCTGTGCGTCGCCTATGCGCCCGATGCCGAGACGGCCGACAAGGCGCTCGTCGCCAAGGCGGCTCTGTTCGACGCGCTGGGTCTGCGCGTGCACCTGTGCGGGGACGTCGCCCTGGGCTGATCCAGCGTCGACCCGCACGTTCATCTCAGTTCAGGAACACAACTACACGAGACAAGGAAGTCGAGAGAGATGAAGTTGCTCAAGATGACGGGCGCCGTCGCCGCGGCTGCTGTCGTACTCCTCGCAGTGGGGGCGTGCTCGCCTTCGAGCGGTACCCCCTCCGGGGAGAACACGGGCGGTGGCGGCGACGCCCCGAACGAGGTCACCCTGTGGTACCTGGCCGACAACGACATGGTCGTCGGCGCTGTCGAGCGCTTCAAGGCTGACCACCCGGACGTCACGGTGAACGCGACGGAGATCAGCAACGACCAGTTCAAGACCAAGATCCGGGTCGGGCTGGGCACCCCCAGCGGTCCGGACGTGTTCTTCACGTGGGCCGGCGCGAGCCTGGCGGAGAACGTCAGTGCCGATCTCGTCGCTCCGCTGGACGAGCTCGTCACGGAGAAGGGCTTCGACGAGAGCTTCGCCTCGGGAGTCCTCTTCCAGGGTCAGGTCGACGGCACGCAGTACGCCCTGCCGATCGCGGTCGAGGCCTCCCAGATCTGGTACAACACCGAGGTCTTCGAGGAGCTCGGTGTCACGGCACCGACCACCTGGGAAGAGTTCATCGCACTCATCGGGACGGTCAAGGACGCCGGCTACACGCCGATGGCGATGGCGAACAAGACGCAGTGGCCGGGGGCGCACTGGTGGTCCGAGCTGGTCACCCTCGCTTGCGGCCCTGACTTCCTGTCGCAGGTGAGCGCCGGGTCCTCCGACGTCAGCTTCGAGGACCCGTGCGTGGTCACCGCCCACCAGAAGATCCGGGACATGGTCGAAGCCGGCGGGTTCAACGAGGGCTTCAACGGCCTCGACTACGACTCCGGTGAGTCGCGCCAGCTGTTCTGGTCCGGCACGGCCGCCATGAACCACATGGGCAACTGGACGATCTCGTCGGCTCAGGCCGAGGCCCCCGAGATGCTCGACAAGATGTCGTTCTTCAACGTTCCCGCATGGGAGGGCGCCAAGGGGACAACCGACATGATGACCGGTGGGATCTCGCCCATGTACGCGGTCTCGAAGTCGGCGAAGAACCTGGAGCTGTCCCAGGAGCTGCTCTCCTACCTGGTCGACGACAAGACGGCGAAGGCCGCCGCGGAGTCCGGCCGGATCCCGGTCTTCGCGGGCACCCCGATCGAGGATCCGCTGGTCCAGGCCGTGTCGGACGCCATCAACGAGGCGTCGGTCATCTCGCCGTGGCCCGACCAGGCTCTCGTGCCCGAGCTCTCGACGGAGATGCTGACCCAGTCCCAGGCGCTCTTCGGGCTCGAGACCACGGCCGAGGCGGCCGCCAAGGCGCTGCAGGCCGTGTACGAGAAGGTCAACGGCTGATCGTGTCGACACCCACGCAGGCGCCGGGCCGGGGGCGGGGGGGGGCCCCCCCC
>JAEXPS010000048.1 GCA_023438885.1 Actinomycetes bacterium | reverse complement strand
CGCCTGCGCGGCGGCGTCCGGGTAGCGGGCGAACAGGCCCGGCGTTGTCTGGTTCACGCGCACGTTGGTGGTCTGCGCGGACAGCACGGTGGCCACGAGCAGCTCGAAGGGGGTGCGGAAGTCGAGCTCGCACCGGGCGTCCGGGTACCGCTGCGCCAGGGCGCGGTCGACGCGGCGGGCGCGGCGGGTGCGGGCCAGCGGGGTCTCGTCGGTCAGGGGCTGCGTGGCGGTGGGCCGGCTCACGCGCAGGAGGCTACCTGCACCCACCGACGCCCCCACCGACGCCGCTGCGGATGCTCCCTGCGAGTGACACGCGGCCCGCCGCCTCAAGATCGCGCCACCGGGGGCCGAAACCACGGCAGCGGCGGACGGGCCGCTGCGGACATCGGGAGGGCCGATGACGGCACCGACGGGGCAGGAGATCCGCGCCCTGCGCCTGGATCACCGTGCCCTGCGGGCTGAGCGGGCACGCGTGGCCTGGTGGCGGCGGCTCGTGCGCTCGCGGCTCGACCTCCTCGTGGCGCGGACCGTGGGTCCGCAGCCGTTGGGCGAGCAGATCGCGTTCGCGCTGCCGCTCGACGTCTGCCTCGAGGTGCCCCGGCCTGCGGACCTCGAGGCGGTGCTCGGCCCGCGCGTGCCCGGCTCCGACGTCTCCCGGCTGGAGGAGCTGCGCGACCTCGACCAGCGCCTCGCCCGCTACCAGGCCGGCGTCGAGGAAGCCTTCGTCGCCGCCACCGACGCCCTCATCGACCGGTTGGCCACCGATCCCGAGGCCCTCAGTCTCACGGAGCTCGACCTCGATCCCGCCAACTGAACGTCCGACCTGCTCATGGGGCAGACTGGCCCGGAGGCGTCCGCCCCCTGCGGCCGCGGCTCGCACGGGAGGTGCGGATGGACGGCGACGAGGCTGTTCTGGCGGCCCCGATCTTCGCCGGGCTGGATCCCGGCGACGCCCACCGGGTGATCGACTCGCTGCCAGCGATCCACGTCGCGCGTGGCGACATCCTGTTCCACGAGGGTGAGCCGGGCGACAGCCTGTACGTCATCCGCTCGGGCGCGGTGAAGCTGGGCCTGCGCTCGTCGGACGGTCGCGAGAACTTGCTGGCGATCCTCGGACCGGGTGAGCTGCTCGGCGAGCTGTCCCTCTTCGACCCGGGCATGCGCACGGCGACGGCGACGGTGATCAGCGACGCCGTGGTGCTCCAGATGGGGCACGACGAGCTCGCCCGGTGGCTCGCCACCACCCCGGCGGTCGCCGAGCACCTGCTGCGCTCGCTCGCCCGCCGCATGCGCCGCACCAACGAGGCACTGGCGGACCTCGTCTTCACGGACGTGCCGGGCCGCGTCGCCAAGGCGCTGCTCGACCTGGCCACCCGGTTCGGCCAGAACACCGACGACGGGATCCGCGTGGCGCACGGCCTGACGCAGGAGGAGCTGGCCCAGCTCGTCGGCGCCTCGCGCGAGACGGTGAACAAGGCGCTCGCGGACTTCACCGCGCGCGGCTGGCTGCGCCGGGAAGGTCGCACCATCGTGCTGCTGGAACCCGAGCGGCTCGGGCGCCGCTCCCACTGAGGCGATGGCGGACGACGAGCCCGCGTGCCTCGTCGTACGCGCGTCAGCGGGTCTCGACGACGATCTCGACCTCGACGGGCGAGCCCAGCGGCAGCGCCGCCACGCCGACCGCGGACCGCGCGTGGACCCCAGCATCGCCGAACAGCTCCTGGAGCAGGTTGCTGGCGCCGTTGATCACGGCGGGCTGGCCGGTGAACCCCGGATCGGAGGCGACGAAACCGACCACCTTCACCACGCGCGCCACGCGATCGAGCGCGGCGGCGGGCTCCTCGCCGGTCTCCGCGGCGAGCACCCCCGCGACCGCCGCGACCGCGTTGAGCGCGGCGGTGCGCGCATAGCCGTGGGCCGCCTCGGGGTCCACCTGCCCGACCCCGGCGCCGACGACGCCCGTGGCCGGGAGCACGCCGTCCGCGAAGGGCAGCTGGCCCGAGGTGAACACGAGCGAGCCGGTGCGCAGCGCGGGGACGTAGGCGCCCACGGGAGCGGCAGCGACGGGCAGCGCCAGGCCGAGCTCGGCCAGACGGTCGGCGACCGACATCAGGCCTCCTTGGGCCGCTTGAGGTACGCGACCAGGCCGCCGTCCGGGCCGCCGATCACCGTGACCAGTTCCCAGCCGTCGGCACCCCACTGGTCGAGGATCGCCTTGGTCGCGTGGATGAGGAGGGGGACGGTCGCGTACTCCCAGCGGGTGGCTGCCATGGCGTCACCCTAGGCGACTCAGCCCACGCCCACCGTCTCTTGGGCGGTGACGAGCTCGGCCCACCAGGACCGCACGTCGGGGCGGCGGCGCAGCAGCGCGCGGCGCTCACGCTCGGTCATGCCGCCCCACACCCCGAAGTCGGCCCGCGAGTCCAGCGCGTCGGCGAGGCACTCCAGGCGAACCAGGCACGTCAGGCAGACCGCACGTACCTCCTTCTGGGCCTGTCCTTCGGCGAAGAGCGCGTCGGGGGCCACTCGGCCCTCCCCGCAGGATGCGCTCGCCGTCCAGTGCCCTTCCTTCATTCCCCCCATGCGCACTGCCGGTCTCCTAGATCCCCCGAAACACTGTCTCTGCGGCGGACGCTAGCGGTTCGGGCATGCCCGTGACGAGTCCCCGACCGGGTCAAATCCGCGGTCGATCGCGCTGTTGCACCCTGGGACCCGCAGATTGGGAGCGTTCCCCCGACGGATCCCGTGGCATCTGCCCATGCTGTGCCCGACGATCGGGACGTTGGTCCCGGAGTCACGGGCGCGAGCGCTGCACCGCCCGTTGTGTGCAGGTCCGGTGCAGGTCACCGGAGCACCCGTCACCCGCTCTGGCTGCCGGGGTCGGGTCGAATACCCTCGTGCCATGCCGTCTCGCCCACGCTCGCGCGGCCGGGGGGTCCAGGCCGCCCGCGCCACCGGCAAGTTCGCCCAGAGCATCGCGCTGCTGGTCTCCTTCGTGCTCGTCGCCGGGATCGGCGGCGTCCTCGCCGCGGGCCTCGCGCTGCCCGGGGTCGCCCTGGCCAACGGCGCCGCGAGCCTGTCCCAGCAGGCGTTCGACGACCTGCCGAGCGAGCTGAACCTCACCGAGCTGCCGCAGAAGTCGGTGATCCTGGCGGCCGACGGCACCCAGTTGGCGACGTTCTTCACCGAGAACCGCTCCATCGTGACGCTCGACGAGATCGCGCCGATCATGCAGAAGGCGGTCATCGCGGTCGAGGACAAGCGGTTCTACGAGCACTCCGGCATCGACCCCCAGGGCATGCTGCGCGCGCTCGCGGTCGGCGTTCTCAACGACGAGACGCAGGGCGCGTCGACGCTCACCCAGCAGTACGTCAAGAACGTGCTGCTGCAGGCCGCGAACACCATCGAGGACCCGGTGGAACGGCAGGCGGCGCTGCGGGCGGCGACGATCAACAAGGGCAGCGAAGGCTACGCGCGCAAGCTGCGTGAGGCGAAGCTGGCCATCACGCTCGAGAAGCGGATGACCAAGGACCAGATCCTCCAGGCGTACCTCAACATCGCGCAGTTCGGCGCCAAGTCCGTCTACGGCGTCGAGGCGGCCGCGCAGTCCTTCTTCAACAAGCACGCGAGCGACCTCAACTACATCGAGGCCGCCACCATCGCCGGCATCACGCAGAGCCCCACGGCCAACGACCCGCTGCGCAACCCGGCGGCGTCGCAGGGACGCCGCAACGTGGTCCTCGGCCTGATGCGCGACCAGGGCTACATCACCCCCGAGGAGTACACGGCGGGCGTGGCGACGCCGCTGTCCTCGACGTTGATGCCCGCGGAGATCAAGCAGGGCTGCACCACCGCGGGCGAGAAGGTGGCCGGCTCGGGGTTCTTCTGCGACTACGTCACCAAGACGATCCTCAACGACCCCGCATTCGGCCCCGACAAGAAGGCCCGCATGGCCCTGCTGTACCGCGGCGGCCTGACCATCACCACCACGCTGCTTCCGGGCGAGCAGACGATCGCGTGGAACGAGGTCAACGCCGGCGTGCCGTACAACGACCCCTCGGGTGTGGGCAGCACCATCGTCACGGTCGAGCCCGGCACCGGGAAGATCACGGCGATGGCGCAGAACCGGATCTACTCGGCCGCGCAGAGCGACGACCCGACCGTGACGTCGGTGAACTGGAACACGTCGAACGAGTACGGCAGCGCCTCCGGGTTCGCGCCCGGGTCGACCTTCAAGCCGTTCACCCTGGTCGAGTGGCTCAAGGCGGGGCACAGCCTCACCGAGACGTTCGACGGCACGAAGCGGCCTCTCAACGAGAGGGACTTCACCGCCTGCGGCCAGCCGTACGGCCCGAGCAAGACGTGGACGCCGGGCAACTCCGAGGGCCAGGGCGGTGTGATGGATGCCCTCGACGCGACGAGGAAGTCCGTGAACTCCGCCTACCTGGTGATGGCGTCGGAGCTCGACCTCTGCAACATCATGCAGGGCGCCGCCGACCTCGGCGTGGTCAAGCCGGGCGGCAAGTCCGGTACCGGGAACATCGACCCCAAGCCCGCCAACGTCATCGGTTCCGACAGCGTGGCGCCTCTCTCGATGGCCGCCGCCTTCGCCGCCTTCGCGGCGAACGGCACCTACTGCAAGCCGATCGCGATCACCGAGGTGAAGGACTCGGACGGCAACCAGCTGCCTGTCCCGTCCGCGGACTGCCAGGAGAAGCTCGAACCGCGCATCGCGGCTGCCGTCAACTACACGCTGAAGAACGTCTGGTCGGGCACCGCGAGCGACGTCCGGCCGAAGCCGACGTACCCGGCTGCCGGCAAGACCGGTACGACGTCCGAGAACGAGAACAACTGGTTCGTCGGCTACACCCCGCTGCGCGCCACCGCCGTCTGGGTGGGCCACTCCGACGGCTTCTACTCGATGCACAACCAGGTCATCAACGGCCACAGGTGGACGAGAGGCCCGTACGGCTCGTCGATCGCCGCCCCCACCTGGGCGCGGTACATGAACCAGGTGATGGCCGGCGCCAACGTGCCCGACTTCGCAGCTCCGGGCAACAAGGAGATCTACGGCGACCGCGCCGAGGTGCCCAACGTGGTCGACATGTCGCAGGACGTGGCGACGAGGACCCTGGAGGAGGCGGGCTTCCGGGTGAAGATCGCCAGGGAGCAGGCGACCGACTACCGCGCGGCCGGGACGGTCGTCGCCCAGAGCCCGACGGGCAAGGTCACCAAGAACTCGGTGATCACGCTGACGATCTCCAACGGGCAAGGGCCGCAGCCCGAGCCAGTCCAGCCCCCCCAGCAAGCCCAGCCGCCAGACCCGAACCCGCAGCCCAGGCCGCCAGCGGACAGGCCAGACGGCAAGCGCCCGTGATCGTCGGCTGCCGATGACGAACCGATCCACTCGCCCGGGCCTCACCCGGGCGGCGGGCGCGCTCGCCCTCGCGGGCGCCGGCGCGCTCGCCTGGGCCGCCCTCGTGGAGGTGCGCTGGTACGCCCTGCGACAGGTGACCGTGCCGCTCCTGCCGCCCGGCCAGGAGCCGCTGCGCGTGCTGCACGTCAGCGACCTGCACCTGACCCCCGGACAGCGCCGCAAGGTCGACTGGGTGCGCGACTTGGCCACCTGGCGCCCCCACCTCGTCGTGAACACGGGCGACAACTGGGCGCACCTCGAGGCGATGACCACGGTGCTCGACGCCCTCGAGCCGCTGCTGGCCGTGCCGGGTGCGTTCGTGCTGGGTTCCAACGACTTCGTCGGGCCCAAGCCCAAGAACCCGGCCCGCTACCTGCTGCCGGACGCGCGGACCCATCACCCCGCGCCGACGCCGCTGCCGTGGCGTGAGCTCGTCGGGCGGTTCACGGCCGCCGGCTGGCTCGACCTGGACAACCATCGCGGGGTGCTCGACCTCGACGGGCGGCGGGTGTCGTTCGTCGGGACCGCCGACGCCCACCTCGACGCCGACCGCATGCCCGCCCCGGGCGGGCCTGACGACGCCCGCCGCGACGGTGACGTCGACCTGCACGTCGGGGTCACCCACGCGCCGTACCGGCGGGTGCTCGACGCGTTCCTCGCCGACGGCGTGGACCTGGCCATCGCCGGCCACACCCACGGCGGCCAGCTCGGCGTGCCGGGTTGGGGTGCGCTGACGACGAACAGCGACCTGGACACCCGCCGCGCCAAGGGCCTGCACGGCTGGCCGGGCCCCCGCCCGGACCACCCGGGCGGTGCCGACTCGATGTGGCTGCACGTCTCGGCGGGCCTGGGCACGAGCCCCTACGCGCCGATCCGCTTCGCGGTGCGGCCCGAGGCCACCCTGCTGACTCTCGCGCCGCCGGACTCCTGACGGCTGGCAGGCCACGACGTTTTCGCCGCGGGCTGCCGATCCGTTACCCTAGGGAGGCTTCAACGGGGTGTGGCGCAGCTTGGTAGCGCGCTTCGTTCGGGACGAAGAGGTCGTGGGTTCAAATCCCGCCACCCCGACAGGCAGAAGGGCCTTGTGGCCAGCCGAGACGCTGGACACAGGGCCCTTCGTCGTATCCGGCTCTGCCGAGGTCCCGGCGGCCATCTCAGAGCTGGGCGAAGAACTCCCGCAGGTCCCGGACGATCAGGTCCGTGTCCGTGGCGTAGGCGAAGTGCCCGCCGCTCGGCATCTCGGTGTACCGCACCAGGTTCACCGACCGCTCGGCGCACACCCGCAGCGTGAGGTAGTCCTGAGGGAACACCGCCACGGCCGTCGGTACCGTCACCGGGATCTCCCGGTAGCCGGCGCCGCTGCGCGCGTCCTCGAAGTACGCCCGCGCCGCCGACCCCGCGGTCCGCGTGAACCAGTAGACGGACACGTGGGTCAGGTAGGTCTCTACGTCGACGTACTGCGCGAAGTCCCCGAACCCGCTCCGCAGCTCCGCGTTCCAGGCCAGCAGCCCGGCCGGAGAGTCGGTGCGCACGCCGGTGGGACCGCGCTTCGCTCCCCGTCCGGTGCCCGACGACCTCGCGGCCTCCGTGGCGCGCGACGTCTCCGCCGCCGGCTTCCGCGTGCGGGCGCGCGTGGTGGTCCACGCGCCGGCGGCCGCGGTCGCGGCCCGCATCAACCCCGCGGTCGGCGTCGTCGAGCCGGCCGACGAGCACACGTGCGTGCTCGCCACCGGCGCCGACCGGTTGGAGACCGTCGCGGTGTACCTCGGGATGCTGGACGCCGACTTCGAGGTGACCGAGCCGCCGGAGCTCGTCGGGCACGTCCGCGCGCTGGCGGAGCGGTACGCCCGCGCCGTGGCGGGGGCGACTCCAGGGTGAGCACCGCGCCGGCCGGCCGCGGGCGCGTCGACGAGATCGTCGCCCCGCGGTCGCCGACCTGCACGACCGGCCGTTCGCCGTGCCGCGGGCTCCCCCGGCCTGACGTGCGAACGGGCTGGATCGCGGCTAGATTCCGAGAACCGCAGGGAGCGCGGTCACGCCTGAACCAGGAGTCCTGCGATGACCCCAGACGGCATCATCTCCGCGATCATCATCGGCGCCATCGTCGGCGTCCTCGGGCGGCTCCTCGTCCGCGGACGGCAGAACATCTCGATCCTCGTGACCATCCTGGTCGGCATCGTGGCCGCCCTGCTCGGCACCTGGATCGCCTCGCTCATCGGTGTCGAGACCACCGAGGGCATCGACTGGATCGAGCTGCTGTTCCAGGTGGTTCTCGCCGCCATCGGAGTAGCCATCGTGGCGGGCGCAGGCAGCCGTCGCTGACGAACCCTCCCCTCAGCTCCAGCGGAACAGCTTGATCGCCAGTGGCAGCACCACCGCGGTCCACGCCGCCAGCACCAGCACCTCGACGGTCGGGAAGCCCTCCTCGAACCACCCGGCAGTCATCGCCTGGGCCGCGGCCCCGAGCGGGGTGAACCGGGCGATCGCGGCGACGGTGTCCGGCATGGTCGGGCCGGGCGTCCACACCCCGGCGAAGAAGAGCATGGGGAAGTACAGCAGCGAGCCGATGCCGGACGCGGCGCTCCCCCGGGGCACCCGGGCGCCGATGAGCATGCCCAGCGAGTACAGCGCCGCCACGCCGAGGACGAAGACCAGCACCACCGTCGCCAGGTGCAGCGGCGCCGCGAGCCCGAACACCAGCTGGCCGGCCACGAGCATCACCACGGTTGCCGCCAGGATCGCCACCAGGTTGATCACCAGGTGCGCCAGCACGATCGCCTGCGGGCGCATCGGTGTGGTCGACAGCCGTCGCAGCACCCCGCGCTCGCGGTACTGACCGAACGTCACCGGCATCACGGTGAGCAGCGGAGTGGCGAAGGCGACCGCCATCAGCACGGGCACGTAGAGCGCCACCGGGGTCTTCCCCTCCCAGATTCCCGGGAGGTCCTCGATCGGGTCGCGCATGCCGGGGATCGCGAGGCCTACGCCGATGAGCAGCACCGTCGGGAACACGAGGGAGAAGAACAAGGTGGCGCCGTCGCGCGCCCAGACACGGGCCTCGGTGCTCAGCAACATGCCGAAGCCGCGCCCGGCGGGGAACGACCGCGACCCGGTGTCCGATGTGAGGGTGGTCATGCTCGTGCTCCTTCCACGTCCGGGTCCGCGGCGTACGCACGACCCGTCACTGAGACGAAGACGTCCTCGAGCGTGCGCGTCAGCGTGCGCACGTCGTCGGGGACCAGGTCCGCCGCGTCGAGCGCGCGGACCACGGAGAACAGCACACGCCGGGAGCCGGTCACCTCGAGCTCCGGCGAGGAGTCCACCCGGGCCACCGCGGTGACGTCCGGATCGGTTGCGGCAAGCCGCGTGAGCTCGTCGTACATCGCAGAGGCGTCCTGGGAACCCGGCCGCACCCGGACCGCGCGGTTGCCGGACAACCCGTCGATCAGCTCCGCGGGCGTGCCGCCGGCGACGACGCGCCCGTGGTCGATGACCACCAACCGGTCGCACAGCCGTTCGGCCTCGTCCATGAAGTGCGTGACGAGCACGATCGAGACGCCGCGGGCGCGCACGCGCTCGACGAAGTCCCACGTGGCGCGGCGCGCGGCGGGGTCGAGACCAGTGGTCAGCTCGTCGAGGATCGCGATCCGCGGGTTGCCGACGAGCGCCAGGGCGATCGACAGCCGCTGCTTCTGGCCGCCGGAGAGGGCGTCGAAGTGGACGTTGCGGCTCTCGGTGAGGTCGAGGACGGCCATGAGCTCCTCGGGGTCGGCCGGCGCCGGGTAGAACGCGGCGAAGAGCCGCAGCGCCTCCGCGACGGAGATCTTCGCGTGCAGCGCCGACTCCTGGAGCTGGAGGCCGAGCACCCCGCGCACCGCCTCGGGGTGGGCCTGCGGGTCGGCGCCGAGCACCCGGACCTCGCCGGCGTCGGCGGAGCGCAGCCCGCCGATCATCTCGACCGTGGTCGTCTTGCCGGCGCCGTTGGGGCCGAGGATCCCGAAGATCTCGCCCTCCTCGACGGTCAGGCTGACGCCGTCGACGGCGACCTTCTCGCCGTAGGACTTCCGCAGCTCTCGTGCGGTGATGACGCTGGTCATGCCTACCCTCCTAGGTGCGCGCCCGCGCGATGGCGGTGCGGCGTGCGATGGTGGCGAAGGCGAGTGCCACCGCCACGGCGAGCCCGAGGGAGATCGCCGTGGCGGTCCCGACGCCGCCAAGGAACCTGAAGACCTGGTCCGGACCTCCCGCCGTGCCGCCCGCGGCGACGACCCCGAGCACGGCGAGGACGGGTCCGCAGGTCAGCGGGATCGTGAGGATCCCGATCCACGCGCCGACCTTCGAGCCCCACGCGGCCCCTGCGGCGTAGAACACGATGCCGACGAGCAGGCCGCAGAGGTTGCCGACGAGGAACGTCAGCCCGTAGTCGAGGAACGCGAGAGGCCAGGAGTAGCCGCTCGGGTCGAAGCCCGCGTCCGAGAACGTCCAGTCCCAGCCGAGCCACCCGTGCGCCAGGCGCTCGAGGGTGAGCATGGTGGCCATGAGGACGCCGTTGAGGAGCGCGACGGCCGCCGCGACGCACAGCGCCACCGCCACGAACGTGCGACGGGTCATGCCCGCCGCGACATGAGCGCGGATGTACGTCGTGGCGACCACGATCTCCAGTGAGAACGGGAACCACACGAACGCCTGCCGCGCCCAGGGGACGATCGCCAGGTGCGTGGCGTCGACCGCCACCAGCACGAACGTGCCGACGACGAAGGCGGCCACGGCGATGCACCAGAACCACGCCAGGAGGGACAGGTGGGCGCCCATCAGGCGCCGGCTGGCGTGCAGGGCCGGGTGCGTGGCGGGGCGGGCGAGGCTCACAGCTGCTCCTTCCCGTCCGTGAGGTGCACGAACAGGTCTTGCAGAGGCACCGGGCCCAGCTCGAGCCCGGCCGACCGAGCGGCGGCCGCGGACTGCTCGTCCACCGCCCCGAGGAGCGTCACCTGACTGGTGCCGCCCAGGCCCTGGCGGCCCAGCACGCGCCGGCCGGCCGCGAACTGCTCCACGGCGGCTCGCGGGCCGGTGACGGAGACACCGGCCGCACGCAGTGCCTCGGCCTCCGCGGCCATCAGCACGCGGCCGCGATGCAGCACCACCACGTCCTCGAACAACCTCTCGATCTCGCCGATCAGATGGCTGGACAGCACCAGCGTGCGGGGGTGCTCCACGTAGTCGGCCAGGAGCGCGTCGTAGAACGCGTACCGGCTGGGGGCGTCGAGGCCCAGATGCACCTCGTCGAGGATGGTCAGCGGCGCGCGGGCGGCGATCGCCACCGCGATGCCGAGGGCCGAGCGCTTCCCGCGCGAGAGCTTGCGCGGGGTGGCGCGCAGGTCGAGCTCGAAGGTGTCCAGCAGGCGCTCGGCGACGTCACGGTCGAAGTACGGCCGGGTGCCGGCGACGAAGTCGAGGTTGGCGCGGATGCGCTCGTCGTCCAGGAGGTCGCCGGACTCGCGCACCAGCAGGATGTGCGGGGCGAGCTCCTCGTTCTCCCACGGGTCGGCACCGTCCACCAGCACCTGGCCGGCCGTGGGGCGGCGGAACGGCGCCATCACGGAGGCCAGAGTCGTCTTGCCCGAGCCGTTGCGGCCGAGCAGGCCGGTGATGGTGCCCGGCCGGATGTCGAGGTCGACAGCCTCCAGGGCGACCGTGCGGCCGTACCGCACACTGAGCCCGCGCACGCTCACGGACAGGCCGTCCATCAGTGCTCCCCCTTCAACCGTGCGACGACATCCGCGAGCGGGATGCCCAGCACCTGCGCCTGGTCCCGCACCGGGTCGACGACCTGCGCGAAGAAGCTCTCGCGGCGCTGCTCCAGCAGGCGCTCGCGGGCGCCTGACGCGACGAACATCCCGATCCCCCGGCGCTTGTAGAGGACACCCTCGTCGACCAGCTGCGCGAAGGCCTTCGCTGCCGTCGCCGGGTTGATGCGGAAGGTCGTGGCGTACTGGGTGGTGCTCATCACCTGCTCCTCCTCGGCCAGCTCCCCGCGCAGCACGGCGTCGCGAATCTGGTCCGCGATCTGCACGTAGACCGGGTCACGGCCGTCGAACACAACGCTCCGCCCGTCCTCGTCGGTTCATTACTAGACTAATGAACCACTGAACCGCCGCCCCGTCAAGCCCGCTGGTCCATCGGCCATCCCACGCCACGCCCACAGCACAACGTCCGAGGTAAGCAGGCTCCAGGCCCGTTACCTCGGACGATGCGCAGGGGGAGTGGTCAGGCGCGGGCGGGGAGCTTTGCTGCCAGGAGCTCGGCGATCTGGATCGCGTTGAGCGCCGCACCCTTGCGCAGGTTGTCGTTCGAGACGAACAGTGCCAGGCCCCGGCCCTCGGGGGCGCCCTCGTCGGCCCGGATCCGCCCGACGAGCGATGGGTCCTGCCCCGCGGCGGCCAGCGGCGTCGGCACGTCGCCGTCCGCGAGCGCCACACCCGGCGCGCCCGCGAGCAGCTCGTACGCCCGCTCCGGCGTGATGGGTCGCTCGAACTCGGCGTTGATCGACAGCGAGTGCCCGGTGAACACCGGCACGCGCACGCACGTCCCGGACACCAGCAGCTCCGGGATCTCGAGGATCTTGCGGCTCTCGTGGCGGAGCTTCTGCTCCTCGTCGGTCTCGCGCAGCCCGTCGTCGACGATGCTGCCGGCCAGCGGGATCACGTCGAACGCGATGGTGCGCGGGAACTTGGTGTGGGCGGGGAAGTCCACCGCCGCACCGTCGTGCACCAGCGCGAGGGTGTCCTGGGCCACCGCGGCGCGCACCTGGGCGTCGAGCTCGGTCGCCCCGGCGAGGCCCGCACCGGACACGGCCTGGTAGGTGGAGACGACGAGGCGCCGCAGCCCCGCCTCGTCGTGCAGCACCTTGAGCACCGGCATGGCGGCCATCGTGGTGCAGTTGGGGTTCGCGACGATGCCGAGCGGGATCTCGTCGAGCGCGTGCGGGTTGACCTCGCTGACCACCAGCGGCACCTGCGGGTCGCGGCGCCAGGCCGACGAGTTGTCGACCACGATCGCCCCGGCGGCCGCGAACCGCGGAGCGTGCACCTTGCTGGTGCCGCCGCCCGCGGAGAACAGCGCGATGTCGATGCCGGACAGGTCCTCGGTGGTGATGTCCTCGACCACCACGTCAGCCCCGCGCCACGGCAGCGTGCGGCCGGCGGAGCGCGCCGAGGCGAAGTACCGGATCGCGCCCACGGGGAAGTCCCGCTCGTCGAGCAGGCGGCGCATCACGCCGCCGACCTGCCCGGTCGCGCCGACAACGGCAACAGACAACCCGCTCATCGCCCGGTCCCTCCGTACACCACAGCCTCGTCCGACTCCGCGTCCAGGCCGAACGCGGTGTGCACCGCCTTCACCGCGTCGTCGAGCGCCTCGGCGCGGGTGACGACGGAGACGCGGATCTCGGAGGTGGAGATCATCTCGATGTTGATCCCTGCCTCGGAGAGCGCCCCGAAAAGCCTCGCCGACACCCCGGGGTGCGACTTCATGCCCGCGCCGACGAGCGACAGCTTGCCGATCGTGTCGTCGTACTGGAGCGAGTCGAAGCCGATCTCGCCCTGCGCCGCCGCGAGCGCGGTGGTGGCCGCGGCGCCGTCCGACGCCGGGACCGTGAACGAGATGTCGGTCAGGCCCGTCTTCGCCACCGACACGTTCTGCACGATCATGTCGACGTTCACCCCGGCGATGGCGGCGACCTGGAAGATCTGCGCGGCCTTGCCCGGCACGTCCGGCACGCCGACGACGGTGACCTTGGCCTGCGAGCGGTCGTGCGCGACGCCCGAGATGATCGGCTGCTCCATGGTGGGGTCCTCCAGCGTGACGAGCGTCCCGGTGTGCGTCGAGAACGACGACCGGACGTGGATCGGGACGGTGTAGCGGCGGGCGTACTCGACGCTCCGCAGGGCCAGCACCTTGGCGCCGGACGCGGCGAGCTCGAGCATCTCCTCGTAGGTGACGCGCTCGATCTTGCGCGCCGTCGGCACGATGCGGGGGTCGGCGGTGAAGACGCCGTCCACGTCGGTGTAGATCTCGCAGACGTCGGCGTCCAGGCCGGCCGCGAGCGCCACCGCCGTGGTGTCGGACCCGCCGCGGCCCAGCGTGGTGACGTCGTTGGTGTCGCTCGTCACGCCCTGGAACCCGGCGACGATCGCCACCTGGCCACGCTCGATAGTCTCCCGGATGCGCGAGGGCACCACGTCGACGATCCGCGCCCGCCCGTGCACGGCGTCGGTGATCACGCCGGCCTGCTGGCCCGTGAACGACTTCGCCTTCACGCCGAGGTTGTTGATCGCCATCGCCAGCAGCGACATCGAGATGCGCTCGCCCGCGGTGAGGAGGATGTCGAGCTCGCGTTGGGGCGGCAGGGGCGTCACCTGCGCCGCGAGGTCGAGAAGCTCGTCAGTGGTGTCGCCCATCGCTGAGACGACCACCACGACGTCGTTGCCGGCGCGCTTCGCCTCGGCGATGCGCTTTGCCACGCGCTTGACGGCCTGGGCGTCGGAGACCGAGGACCCGCCGTACTTCTGCACGATGAGTGACACGTGCGTGCTCTTCCTGTCGCCGGCCTCCGTCTCTCTCAACGGCCCGCCGGGTGTCGGTTGCTTGCGGCGGCAAGTGTGGGTGCACGACGTGCGAACATGCAACCCAGTTCCGCCCACTGATCACCGCCAGCGCACCCTTCCTCGCCGAGCGCACCCCTCCTCACCGAGCGCACCCCTCCTCACCGAGCGCAGAACTCGTCACCGAGCCCGTGTGATTCGTCGGCCGGAAGCCACCGTCTCGATCACGAACTCTGCGCCCGGCGGGCCGACCACCCGCCGCGCACTCCCGCCTGGGCCAGCCGAGCCGCCATCGGGGCACCCAGCCACGCGTCCGCCCACGTCCAGCGGACCACCCTGGCGCCGGCCGCACGGAGCCGGTCCTCGCGGATCTTCTCGTCCCAGAGCTGATCCGTGGCCGATCGGACCACGCCGTCGACGCCGTACTTGGAGCGACCGTCGAACTCACCGATGACGCCGAACTCCTCCCACCAGAAGTCGACGCGGCCGACGAAGCCCTGATGATCCCTGACCTCGTGCTGCAGCACGGGCATCGGCAGGCCGAGGTCACGCATGCGCACCCGGCTCAGCGACTCCCCGGGCGACTCGCCGCCCTGGTCGACGAACGCCACCACGTCCCTCGCCTGCCGTACGCCGCGGCCGCTTCCAGCGGCCTCGACCTCCGCACGGAGCTCGTCGAGCGTGGCCAGGCGCCGATGGAGTGCGGCATCACCTGCCGCGACACCCGCGAGGAACCCGCCCATCCGAGCGAGGTCGACGACGGTGCGGGCGACGCTGGTCACCCGGATGCCGTCGACCTCCCGCTCGGGGAGTGGCCCGGCGGCGGCGTGCCGCGCAAAGGCACCTCGCGAGTCCGCCCCCGAGCCGCCGACGAACGTCAGGTGCACCCGCCGCTCTCGCATCCCGACCACGGGCAGCCCCCACAGAGCGGCGGCCGACCGATGCGACGCGACGGCGGATGTCCGGACCGCCGCCAGCGCCGCCCGCACCTCGAGAACGTGGCGCTCGTCGGGCTCCAGGCCGGCCCAGTGGTCGGTGCCGATGTAGGCGCCACGCCGCACCTGGCGCAGATCCCCGCGGCGCGCGGCGCGCCGCATCACCGAGCCGCGAGCATCGGACTCGTCGGCGACCCGCAGCAGCTCCGCCGCGCGGAGGGGTTCACGCATAGCCACACCGTGCCCGAACCGCGGCGACTGCGTGGCCGGCCATCCACAGGCCCCGGTGGCGCCCGCCGCACCGCGGGCGGGGTGCACCACCCTGCTGAGCGCAGAGTTCGTCGCCGAAGTGGGGGGTTGCGGCCGACGAACCACACGGGTTCGGCGACGACTTCTGCGC
>JAEXPS010000033.1 GCA_023438885.1 Actinomycetes bacterium | reverse complement strand
GTCCCCTGGTGACCGCGAGCCTGCTCAGCGGAAGATCGAGGCGAGTCCGCCGACGACGAGGAAGGTGGAGAGGGTCCACGCCAGCGCGGACCCGACGGCGTAGGCGGCGAAGCGAGCCTTGGCGGCGAAGCCGGGGCCGGAGTGCGGCCGCGGGCCGGCGTACACGGCCTCCGCGACGTTGCGGAGACGGTCGCCCACGCGGCGCGAAGCCGGGACGGGGAGAGCGGTCATGCGGCGCCATCCTTGTGGGAGTGGTTCGAGGCTGGGTCGGGGTCGCCGACGGCTCCATCTTGCTCGTCTCCCCCGGCGACTGCAAGGACCGTACGTCCCAGACACTCCTGACACGGGCGCGATTCACCCTGGTCGGACCTTCGTCCGTCGCACGCGCGCCACCAGCGATGTTGACTGTCCCGGAGAGATTGCGATCGATGTGGAGGACGCCATGCGGATCCTGGTGGCTCACGGCTCGAAGCGGGGCGGCACCGCCGGTCTCGCCGACATGATCGGCAAGGCGCTCGGCGACCTCGGCCACGAGGTGTCCGTGGAGCCGGCACGCTCCGTGCACACGCTCCCGGAGGTCGACGCGGTGGTGGTGGCCGGTGGCATCTACGCCGGGCGGTGGCACGGCGACGCCCAGTGGTTCGTCAAGCAGCACGACAAGGCACTGCAAGGGCTGCCGGTGTGGCTCGTCGGCTCCGGGCCGCTCGACGACACCGCCGAGACCGGCACGTTCACCCTGGGACCGTCGGTGCTCAAGCTCGCCGAGCGGATCGGGGCGCGTGGCACTCAGGCGTTCGGCGGCTACCTCGCGCCGGACGCCAAGGGCTTCCCCGCGAGCCAGATGGCCAAGACGATGGCCGGCGACTTCCGCAACGCGGAGCACATCGGCCGCTGGGCCGCCGAGATCGATGCCGCGCTGAAGGCCTGAGGGGAGAGCGCGATGCCGAACCTGGTGAAGTTCGAGGTGCAGACGCTGCCGGCGCTCGTCGCGGTCGGCCGGGCCGTGCGGGTGCGGATGGCCGACGAGATGGACGACCCGGTCCAGGACCTCTGGGCGCGGTGCCACGGAGACGGCACGCTCGACGAGCTGGCCGCGTTGGACACGTGGGACCCGTCGCACGTCGGCTGGATGGGCGACTTCGACGCCCGCACCAGCTCGTTCGTCTACCTGGCGGGAGTGCTGCTGCCGGAGGGCGCCGACGTACCGGAGGGCTTCGACGTGCGGCCGGTGACGGCCGGACAGGTGGCGGTGGGCTGGGTCCAGGGTGACGCCGACGAGCTGGTGCCGCTGGCGCAGGACCTGACGGAGCAGGCGATGGCCCAGGCCGACCTGGTGCCCGACGAGGACGCCGGCTGGGCGCTCGAGCTCTACAACGCCCCGCGGTTCACCGAGCCCGGTCCTGACGGCGAGGTCATCGTCGACTTCTACGTGCCGTGCAAGGCGGCCGGCTGAGCGTCGGCCGCTACCAGCCGCGCACCCGGTCGACCCGGAGCCGGGTCGCCACGTCGTAACGTCCGCCGAACTGCTCGGCGGTGTAGCCGATCGTCTCGATCGCGGCCGCGTACTTGGCGAGGAACGCCTGGTTCTCGGCCGGGTTCGGCGCATCGCGTGCGGGTTCCAGCGTCCCGGTGAGCACGACGACGTCGTCGCCCTCCGCGTTGGCCTGGAGGTTCAGTGACGCGCGGACGCCGTCGCCGATGCGGTCGAGGCGGCGGGCCTGGTTGTCGTTGTAGACGAGGATCTCGTCGCCGCCGTCCCACAGGAACCAGACGGGGTTGGGCTCCGGCGTGCCGTCCGCACCGACCATCGTCAGCCAGGCGAACTGCTCGTCGCGCAGGCGCTCACGGACCCGTGCGCCGAACGGGGTGTCCGGGATGGTCGTCATGCGCGCCAACCTAGCCCGCGGCGCTCACTCGCGCCGGGGCCGAGTTCCGGGCGACGGAGGCGGACGTGCCGGGTCATCGGCCGATCGACGCGGACAGGCGCACCTGCTCGCCGAGCTGCGCGTCCTCGATCCGCGGCCGCAGACCGGCGGCGGGCAGCGGGAGCACGGCGACCGCCGCGTCGAGGTCGACCGAGATCACGGTCGCGCCGTTCTCCGCGTGCGCGGTGGCGACGCCCGCCGGAGCCTTGGCCAGCTGCTGCTTCACGGCGTCGGTGACGAACCCGGACAGGTCGAACCGCAGCACGGGGTGGGTCACCCGCAGCTCGAGGGTCCAGGTGCGGCCGGCGGTGCCGCGGTCGTCGAGCTGCGCCTCGAAGGGTCCGGCGAACCGGGCGGCGGTCTTGACGGCCGCGGCGACTCCGGGCAGCTC
The DNA here is from genome assembly GCA_023438885.1 of Actinomycetes bacterium. Taxonomy (GTDB): domain Bacteria; phylum Actinomycetota; class Actinomycetes; order Actinomycetales; family Cellulomonadaceae; genus Cellulomonas. The sequence continues at coordinate 10,208 of JAEXPS010000033.1, read as the reverse complement.
GTGGACGTTCACCGAGGCCAGCACGCTGCGGCCCCGGCCCCGCACGTTGGTGACCGCCGAGGGCAGCGCGCCGGTGGCGCGCAGCACGGCGACAGCCTCGTCGAGCGGCACGGTCAGCTCCATCCCGCCACCCTAGGACGCGCCGGCGCGGCCCGCGGCGCGGCGAAGCGCCCGGGGGAGCGCGGGAGGATGTGTGCGTGCGGCAGACACCCGTGTACTACTACTCGTCGGCCTCCGGCCTGGTGCGCAGCTTCGCGGAGCGGCTCGACCGGCCGGTGTTCAACCTCGCCGAGCGGGAGCACCGGCAGTCGGAGGCGGACGGCCCCTGGGTGCTGCTGACGCCCAGCTACAAGACCGGCAACGAGTCCAACGACACCGTCCCCGAGGGCGTGCGGCGGTTCCTGCGCAGCGAGCACAACCGCCGGCTGATGGTCGGGGTGATGGGCTCCGGCAACCGCAACTTCGGGCAGTACTACCAGATGGCCGCGCGCTTGATCGCTCAGCGGTCCGGCCGGCCGATCCTGTTCGAGTTCGAGCTCGCCGGCACGCCGTGGGACGTGCAGGAGTGCCGCCGCATCCTCGAGGACCTGGACGCGGCCCTGGCCGCCGCCCACGCCGCAGCGCCCACCGCCCCCTCGCAGCGTCCGCGGTAAGCGGGCCTCTACCCCTGTTGACCTCGGACGTTGCGGGGGCGGACGGGTTTGGCGGGGGTGGGCGGGGCTTAGCGGGACGTGACCGTCCAGCGGCCGGATGCCAGGTCGATCAGTCGCGGAAGGATCTCGTCGCTCCTGGTCCGCAGGCCGTCGTGCAGGTACTCGTTGGTCACCCACACCTGGGTGTTGCCCACGCGGGCGGCCGTGTCCAGCGCGAGGTCGAGGTCCACGTACGGGTCGTCGTAGTACTGGACAGCGGCGACCGGCACCTCGTTCGCGGCGAGCGCGGCCTCGTCGTACAGCACCGACCACTCCGTGCGGGCGGCCAGCTCCTGCGCGGCACCCGCGAACGGCCGCAGCGCCCTGACCTGCTGGTACGCCCACGGGAAGAACGCCTCGCCCGTCAGTCGCAGCGGCCGGGCCGCGGCGGCGAACTCGGGGTGCCGCGCCAGCTCGTCGGCGGCCGCCCACCCACCGGCGCGCGGGCCCTGGTGGTAGATCGCCTCCTGGAGCACCGCGTACAGAGGGTTGGTGTCCCAGGCAGTGCGGTGCCCCACCTCGTCGGCGAACGCCTGCGACACCCGGCCGTCGGCATCCAGGGCGGTGTCGAGCAGCCAGTGCAGGTCGTCGAGACCCGTGGACATGCCGAACGGCTGGCCGAGGGCCTGCAGGCGTTCCACCGAGAGCACCGTGCCGTCGGACAGCACCACCTCGCCGGCGGCGCACTGGTCCGCGACGGCCGCCAGCGTGGCCTCGTCGTGCGGGAAGGCGAGCGCGAACTGCGCGTTGCGGGCCCGCTGGCGCGGGAACGTGCGCGCGTAGACGTCCTCCGCCGTCGCGGTGATGCCCGGCAGCCCGCCCGTGATGTAGCAGGCGGTCAGCGCCTGCGGGTGCCGCGACAGGTACGCCAGCGTGACGAACCCGCCGTACGACTGCCCGAGCGTCGCCCACCGCCGCCCGCCGTAGACGGTGGCCCGCAGGTGCTCGGCGTCGGCGACGATCGCCTCCTGCCGGAAGCACGCGACGTAGTCAGCGGCGACGCGCGGATCCTCGAACCGCGCGATCGCCCGCCCGTCGACGCGGGACGAGCGACCGGTGCCGCGCTGGTCGAGCAGCACCAGCCGGTGCGTGCGCAGCGCGGTGGTCCACCAGCCGGAGCCGGGCATCGGCCGCGGTCCCGCGCCGCCCGGGCCACCCTGGAGGAACAGCAGCAGCGGCAGGTCCTCGCCGTCCTTGGCCGGGTCGACGATCTCCCGCGCGAACACCTCGATCGAGCCGAACCGCGTGGGGTCCGCCCAGTCGACGGGCACGCTCACCCGATGCTCGCGAACGACGAACCCGGTCATGGCATACGTGTGCACGCCCGAACCGTACGCCGCCCCTCACCGTGCCGGATGGGAAGCCCTGAGGCGGGGTCCGTGTTGGGGCCGGTGTGAGCAACTGGTCGCAGGAGCAGGCAGAACTCTTCGAGAGGACCAACGGCGCCCAGGGGAACACCCTGCGCGGCAAGCCCATCGTGGTGGTGACCATGACCGGTGCCAAGACCGGCGCACCCCGCAAGGTGCCCGTGATGCGAGTCGAGCACGGCGGCTCGTACGCCGTGGTGGCGTCGAAGGGCGGCGCGGCGCACAACCCGGCCTGGTACCACAACCTCGTGGCACACCCGCGGGTGCAGCTCCAGGACGGCCCGGCGCGCGGCGACTACGTGGCCCGCGAGGCCTCCGGCGACGAGCGCGCCGTGTGGTGGGAGCGCGCGGTGGCGGCCTGGCCCGACTACGCGCAGTACCAGAAGCGCACCTCGCGCCTGATCCCGGTGTTCGTCCTCGACCCGGCCTGACCCGTCCCCAGCCCGCGGTCCGGGCGGGGCTCTTCCCGGCGCACGACGAGAGCGGGCGGCCGCCCGCCACGTGGGGGCACGGTCGCGGGCATGCCCGCCCACCGTGTGCCGACCTCCGCCTGGGTCGGCGTGCTCGTCGTCAGCCTCGGGGTGGGGCTGGGCCCGCCGTGGTGGGCCGAAGCTCGTCGCGCCGCCGCCTACCCGGTGAGCGCGGACGACCTGGCCGCGGCTCGGGCCGCCCTGGCCTCGATGCCCGTGCGCGCCCCCGATCCGGACACCGGCTACACCCGCGAGCGGTTCGGCCAGGCATGGGCGGACGTCGACGGCAACGGCTGCGACACCCGCAACGACGTGCTGGCCCGTGACCTGGTGGACGTGCGGCTGGACGCGGACGGCTGCGTGGTGCTGGCGGGCACGCTCGTCGACCCGTACTCGGGCACGACTTTCGCGTTCGCCCGCGGTCCGACGTCGTCGCTGGTGCAGATCGACCACGTCGTCGCGCTCGCCGACGCCTGGCGCACGGGTGCCCAGGCATGGCCGGCCGCCCGGCGCCTGGCCTTCGCCAACGACCCGGCGAACCTCCAGGCGGTCTCCGGCAAGGCCAACCAGGACAAGGGCGCGGCCGACGCCTCCGCATGGCTGCCCGCCGGGTACGGCTGCGTGTACGTGCTGCGGCAGCTGCGCGTGAAGGCGGCCTACGGGCTGTGGCTGACCCCCGACGAGCGCGAGGCCGCGGCGCAGGCGCTGGACCGCTGTGTCGTCGTCAGGACGGGAAGGTGACGTCCTGCCCCGTCAGCGTGACGGCGAGGCCACCGGCCACGACATCCGCGTCGGTGGCGGTCAGGCCCGCCGGCAGGCCGTCGAGCGGCACGTCCAGGCCGGTCAGGGCGTCACGGACCGTGGTCGGTAGCAGGTCCGCGCCCACCTCGAAGCCGGCGACGTCCGCGGACGCGATGTCCACGAGCAGCCGGCCACCCTCGACGCGGGGTGTGAGCGACACGCCCCACGGGACCGACAGCACCTCGCCGGACGCCCGCATCGCGTCGCCCGCCACCGCGAGGTCGAGGTCGAGGCCGCGCTCGGCGATCCGGGCCCGCACCTCGTCGGTCGGCACGGTGCCGGTGACCGTCATGTCGCTCGCGCTGTACGGCTGCTGGACGGTGACGCCGTGGGCCCGCACCACCACGTCGGTGGCCACGCCCTGGTCGAGCGTCACCTGGTCCGCCGTCACCGTGACGTCGTCGAGCCGGCCGGACGCGGCCTGGAGCAGCAAGGGCCGCCCGCCGCCGATCGCGACGTCGACGTCGCCCTCGACGTCCATCGCGTCGCGCACCGTGTCCGCCAACCGGTCTTCCGCGGCGTTGCGAAGCACCAGGTCGACCACGAAGAACGCGGCGACGAGGAGCAGCAGCGCGATGCCGAGCGCCAGGAGGGTCCGGCGGCCACCGCCGCGCCTCTGGTCCGCCACCGCCGCCGCCGCCACAGGCACACGGTACGGGTTGTCACGGTTCGGCCAACGCTGTGGCGCGCGTCACACCCCGCTCCTAGGCTGGCGAGCACAGGTCGAAGACCGGGAGCGCGCGATGACGCTGTTGGCGCTGCTGTTCATCTTTTTCGTCCCTGGGCTGCTGTTCGTGGCCGCCCTGAACTTGCTGCCGTCCGAGCGGCCCGTGCCCGCCTGGCGCCACCGGCTCGCCGACCGCCTCGAGGCGGTGGCCTCGCGGCTGCGCCGCCACCGCGCCACGCCCCCGGACCCCTTCGCCGCGCTGCGCGTGCAGCAGCGGCTCGGGATCGTGGCCGCCTACGTGCAGAAGCTCGAGGCGGACACCACCGTCATCGCCCGGGCCGAGCGGATCATCGCCTCTCAGCTCGCCTACGACTACCTGCTCGAGGAGGCCTGCCGCATGGCCGGCGTCGACGTGCCGGAGCACGCCCTCGGCGACCCCGGCGAGCGGTTCCGCGAGGAGGTCGAGCTGGCCAGCCGCGGCTGGGCCTGGTGAGGCTGCCCGATCAGCACACCTGTTGCGGACCGCGGTCGAGGTCGACGTACATCCGGTACGGCTCGAAGGGGCGCGTGCTCCAGTACGGCTTGACCCTCGTCCGCAGCTGCTCGCCCTGCCATGAGCCGAGGAGCCACTCGTCGGGCCGCTCCGTCGGGACCAGCCGCTCCTCGAGGTCGCGGGTGAGCGCAGGCAGCGGCTCGTGGTGGCTCGCCTCGAACACCAGCACGGCCGCGCCTCGCGCGAAGGCGACGCGGTCGGGGTGCTGAGGGTCGACGGCCTCCGCCCGCAACGCCAGCGGGAAGGTGAGACGCACGCCGTCCCCTGGCCGCCACCGCCCATCCAGCCGCACCCAGCCATCGGTCGCGCCACGGTGCGCCTCGGCCCCCGCCCCGCGCTCGACGAGGACCTCGTCGGCCCACTCGGGCAGGCGGAACGCGATCTGGTCGGCGAACGTCCCGCTCACCTCGTCGATCGTCACGGTGACCGTGCCCGCCGCCACGTAGTCCCCTTCGAGGCGTAGCGCGACCGAGCCCCGTTCGCCGCCGAGCTTGAGCCGCGACGGGACGTACTGGTTGACGTACACCGTCTCGCCGTCCGTGAGGTAGACCAGCTCCGGGTAGTCCGTGACCGCCTGTCCGAACGATCCGGAACAGCACGCGTACGTGTCGTGGTAGGGCGTGCGCATCCCTCCGGCGACGCGGTAGTCGGCGTAGTAGGTGTGCTCGCCGTTCGGGGAGATGTCCAGCGCCGCTCCCACCCCGTTGACAAGGAGGCGCTCCGTCCAGTGGCCGAACCGCGCGTCTCCGGTCGCCGTGACGAGGTGGCGTCCGAGCTTGAAGGCGGCCCACGACCCGCACGGTGACTCGAACGAGTCCGCGCGGAACTCCAGGGCCCGGCCCAGGCTTCCGTCCGCACGGACCGTGCGCTCCGACGGGCCGAAGCCGCCGGTCGCGTAGCACTGCGTCGAGCGCCACCAGTCGTGCGCGTGCACGGCGATGCGCAGATGACGCTCGTCGCCCGTCGCGGCATAGACGGCGGCGGCTCCGGCGATCGAGTTGAGGTGGCTGTACGCGTGCAGCCCTTCGAGGCCCGTGGGCCGGTCCGTCTGCTCGAACGCCGCCCAGAACGACGAGTACCGCCACACGTCCGCGAAGTCCCGGTACCGGGCGTCCCCGGTCAGGCGCCACGCCCGCAGCAGGTTCTCCGTGAGGGTGTACCACTCCAGATGGTCGCCGTCGGCCAGGTTGGCCGGCGTCTTCGCGGCCGGCGTGTTCCGGCGGTCCAGCGCCTCGACGGCGACCGGGACCACCTCGGCGAGCATCGTCGTCGCGAGGTCCGCGTCGACGTAGCGGGCCAGGTCGACCAGCCCGCCGACGAGCTTGTCGAACGGGTAGTGCGCCATCATCAGCCCACGGTCGGCGCGGAAGACCTCGAACCACCCCTCGGCGAGCCTGCGGGCCTTCGCGCCGGCGGCGGCGTCGCCGCTGCCGGCGAACCGGGCCAGCGTGGAGATCCACTGCCCGAACGCGACGTTGCTGTCCTCGCGGCACCAGCCCGTCAGCGGACGGCCCGGGGCCTGCGGCGCCACTCGCCGCCGGAAGCCGTACAGCACGTCGTCCTCGGCGAGGTCCTCGACGTAGAAGCGACGGGCCGCGTCGAACTGTCGGCGCCAGTGACTGGACAGCAGCTCGACGTGCGCGCGGCCGACGGGTGTCAGGACGTCGCGAACCGGCTCCGGCACACGGTCACGCTGCACAAGCGTGTCGGTCATCACTTCCTCGTCTCGCTGGGGACGCGCGCCGATGGCGCGGCGAACAGGCTGCTCGTCGCCGGGGCGAAGGCATGGCAGCGCACGTGGTGGCCTCCTCCGGCGTCCTGGACCTCGGGCACCGTGTCGTGGCACACCTGCTGGGCCAGCGGGCAACGGTCCGCGAACCGGCAGCCCGGAGGCGGGGTCACGAGGTCCGGCACCTCCCCGCGGGGCACCAGTCGCGCTGCCTGCCGGCGCGGGTCGGGGATCGACGCGAGGAGCAGCTGCGTGTAGGGGTGGAGCGGACGACGCAGCAGCTCGTGCGTCGGCGCGACCTCCATCACGTGGCCGGCGTAGAGGACGAGCGTCTCGTCGGCCAGCATCTGCGCGCTCGCCAGGTCATGGGTGACCAGCAGGATCGACAACCCGAGCTCGCGGCGCAGGCGGTCCAGCAGCCGGAGCACGCCGGCGCGGATCGAGACGTCGAGCATGCTCACCGGCTCGTCGGCCAGCAGCAGGTCCGGCCCGCCGGCGATGGCCGCGGCGATGCTCACCCGCTGGCGCTGGCCGCCGGACAACTCGTGCGGGAACCGTGTCTCGAACTCCTCGGCGGGGCTGAGCTCGACGGCCTCGAGCAGCTCCCGACGCCGCGCGACCAGCGCGGCACCCCGCAGGCCGGTGTGCAGGCGCAACGCCCGGTCGATCGGGTAGGCGACCCGGTGCGCCGGGTTGATCGACCCGAACGGGTCCTGGAACACCATCTGCACCTGGCGCCGGTACGTCCGCAGGCCGGCCGAGGACAGCGCGGAGGCGTCCTGACCGCCGACCACGACGCGCCCGGCCGTCGGGCGGTTCACGAGGCAGACCGTGCGCACGATCGTGCTCTTGCCGCTGCCCGACTCGCCCACGACCGCGAGCACGCTGCCCTTGCGCAGCCGCAGGTCGACGTCGTCGAGCGCATGCAGTCGCGCCGAGCGCCCGCGGGCGGGCACGTCGAAGTGCACCGAGAGGCCGGTGATGGCCAGGACGTCGGGCCGGCCGTCCGCGTCGCTTCGGATCGGGCGCTCAGTCACGACCGGCCGCCTTTCCGCCGCCGACGAGCCCGTCGGCCAGGCTGGGGAATGCCGCGAGGAGCTCTCGCGAGTACGGGTCGGCGGCCGTCTCGGCGAAGGACTCGGCGGCGCCCACCTCGACGAACCGCCCATGCCGCATCACGGCGATCTCGTCACTGATCTCGAGCAGCAGCGACAGGTCGTGCGTGATGAAGATCATCGCGAAGCCCAGCCGCGACTGGAGGTCGGCTATCTGCTGGAGGATCTCGCGCTGGACGATCACGTCGAGCGCCGTCGTCGGCTCGTCCATGACGATCAGCTCGGGTTCGAGGGCGAGCGCGAGTGCGATCATCACGCGCTGGCGCATCCCTCCGGACAGCTCGTGCGGGTAGCTGTCGAGACGGTCGCGATGGATGCCGACGAGGGCGAGCAGCTCGGCGGCCCGCTCGCGACACCGTGAGCGGTCGAGTCCCCGGTGGGCCGCGATGGTGTCGACGAAGTGGTTGCCCACCGTCCGCACCGGGCTCAACGCGTTCATGGAGCTCTGCGACACGATGCTCACCCGCTCCCACCGCAGGGCCCGCAACTGGTCCTCGGGCAGCGTGAGCAGGTTCTGGCCGTCGAAGCGCGCGAGCCCCGAGGTGGCCATCGTCGTCGGGCCGAGCCGCAGGATCGCGTGGACGATGGTGCTCTTGCCGCACCCGGACTCCCCGGCGATGCCGAGCACCTTGCCGGCGGTCAGGTCGAACGAGACGCCGTCGACGGCGCGTGAGGGTCCTTCCGCGGTGTCGTAGTCCACCACGAGGTCGCGGACGGCGAGCAGGGCGTCCGTCGCCTCTGCGGCCGCCGACTCCTGGCGAGCGGGCGAGACACGAGCCCGCCTCGTGCGGCGAGGCACCCGCAGGCGGGGGTTGCCGATCGCGTCCAGGCCATAGCCGACGAGGGACAGGCCCGTGACGAACGTGGCGATGGCAAGACCGTTCGGCACGAAGGTCCACCACGCGCCCGTCATCACCGCGCCGTAGTTCTGCGCCCAGTAGAGCGACGTGAACCAGTTCACCTGGCTGATGTCGCCGAGGCCGAGGAACTGCAGGCCGGCCATCGCGGCGATCGCCCCCGCAGTCGCGGAGATGAAGATCGTCGCGATCAGGCTGAGCATGTTCGGCAGGATCTCGAAGACGACGATCCGCCACGGGCGCTCGCCGCGGACCTTGGCTGCGAGGACGAAGTCACGGTTGGCCAGGGACATCGCCTGGCTCCGCAGCACGCGCGCGCCGTAGGCCCACCCGGTGATCGCCAGGATCATCACGATCGGCGCGTTGCTCCGGCTCTGCACGTACGAGGCGATGACGATGACGAGCGGCAGGCCAGGGATCAGCAGGAACGTGTTGGTGAGCAGGGTCAGCAGACCGTCGACCACCTTGCCCGCAGATCCGGACACGATCCCGACCAGCGCGGCCAGAGCCGTCGCGATCGCGCCCACGGAGAAACCGACGGCCAACGTCGGCGCGGCGCCGTGGACGAACTGGAGGAACACGTCGCGGCCACCCTGGTCGGTGCCCAACGGGTGCCCCGCCCCGGGCGGCTGGCTCGGCGGGATGGTGTAGTCGGCCGCCGCCGGGTCGCCGGGGAACAGCCACGGCCCGACGATCGCGAACACGACGGTCGACAGCACGACGATCAGGCCGAGCCTGCTGCGCCAGTCCGCGACCAGCAAGGAGACGACCCGCAGCCCGCCTCGACCCTTCCTCGGCTCGGTGCCACCGCGCTGAGGCCGAGCAGTCGCGGTCCGGGTTGCCAGCGCGCTCATGCCCGCGCTCCCCTCGTGCGCGGGTCGAGCGCCATGTAGAGGAGGTCGACGACGAAGTTCGCGAGCAGCACGCAGAGCGTGATCGTCAGCAGCATCCCCTGGATCAACGGGTAGTCCTTCGAGCCCACGGCGAACGCAAGGATCGAGCCGAGGCCCGGGTACGTGAAGATGTACTCGACGAGCACCTGGCCGCCGACGAGGAACCCGATCGCGAGCGCCAGCCCGGTCAGCTGCGGCAACATCGCGTTCCGCGCCGCGTAGCCGAACATGATGTGCCGGCGGGGTAGGCCACGCGCCTGGGCCATCGTGATGTAGTCCTCGCTGAGGACGCCCACCATCGTGTTCCGCATCGACAGCACCCACCCGCCGATCGAGATCAGCACGATCGTCAGCGCCGGCAGGAGCGCGTGGTACACGAGATCGCCGATGCTCGACCACGTCCACGACGGCGGCATCCCCGGCGTGTAGCCGTGGCCGGTGGGGAACCAGCGGAGGTTGTAGGCGAACGAGTAGAGCAGCAGCAGCGAGAGGAAGAAGGCCGGGAAAGCGCCCAGGAAGAGGGCGACGGGGGGCAGGACCGAGTCGAGCTTCCCTCCACGCCGCCAGGCGGCGACGATCCCGACGGAGGTGCCGATGGCGAACGCGATCACCGCGGCAGACCCGACGAGAGCCAGCGTCCACGGCAGGCTCTGTCCGATGACGTCGGACACCGAGGCCGGGAAGAACGTGTACGAGGTGCCGAGGTTCCCGTGCAGCAGGTCCCGCCAGTAGCGGACGTACTGGACGTAGATGGGGTCGTCCGAGATGCCGAAGGCTGACTGGATCTGCGCGAGCGCGGCAGGGTTGCTGGACAAGCGCTGGTACTGGGAGGCGAACGCGGCGGTCGCGGCATCACCCGGCATCAGGCGGGGAACCAGGAAGTTCAGGGTGATGGCGATCCAAGCCGTCACCAGGTAGAAGCCTGCGCGGCGCAGGGCGTAGTTCACGGCCGTCCTTCGGTGCATCGTCGAGGTGATCATGGGGGGCGCGCTTCGGGGGTGGCGCGCCCCCCACGACCCGGCGTCACTGGACGGGGGGCAGTGACGTCAGGATGAGGAGGTCGT
>JAEXPS010000250.1 GCA_023438885.1 Actinomycetes bacterium | reverse complement strand
GGCGTGGGCTCCGGGGCCGGCTCGTCGGCCAGCGCGCGCAACGTGGCGAGGGCGGCCGCCAGCGGCTCGTCGCCGGGCGCGGCCAGCCCGGTCCGCAGCAGCCGTTCCGTCCTCACGTCATCGTCATCGCTGAAGGCGCTCATAGGGGCGCGGCCTCCCGTTCCATCTGCCGGCGCAGGGTGGCCAGGGCGCGGCGCTGGAGCGCCTTGACCGCGCCCTCGCTGCGCCCGACGACCGCCGCCACCTGTTCCACGGTCAGGTCGGCGACCACCCGCAGCGCCAGCACCTCGCGCTGCTCGTCGGTCAGGCTTGCGAGCAGCTCGACCACGCGCTGCGAGCCGAGCACGTCGAGGGCGCCGACCTCCGCGCTGGGCACCGTGCGGTCGTCGTCCGCGGTGTCGTAGGCCACCTGCGGCACCGCGCGGGCCGCCTTGCGCCAGTGGTCCATCACCCGGCGGTGCGCGATGGTGAACACCCAGGACCGGAACCCGGCCTGGTCGCCGGCGAACCCCTCGAGGCCCGTGAACGCGGCGAGGAACACCTCGCTCGTGACGTCCTCGACCTCGCCCACGCCCTGCGACCGCACGTACGCGGCGACCGGCCGCACCAGGTCGCGGTAGAGCAAGGTGAACGCCTCGCCGGCACCGGTGCGGGCCTGGGCCAGCACCTCGTCGAAGGCGTCGAGCACCGCACCAGCATGCCCGACCGGGCCCCGGGCACAGAACCGGTTCTCCGCAGGAGATGTGGCCGGTGCTCGAGGCGCTCTCAGGCGGGCAGCCGCAGGTCCCGGCGACGGGCGGCCAAGGCACCGAGCACGACGAGCCCGAGCGCGGCCGCGCCGAGCACGAGCAGGGGCCCGGTCGCGATCCCTGCGGCGGGCGCCGTGGGCGCGTGCGTGAACGGCGACAGATCCTTCGCCCAACCCGGCACGTCCAGCCCGGCGCCGAAGGTCGGCCCGACCAGCACGGCCGCACCCAGCGCCGACCACGGGACCACCGGCGCCCAGCGCGGCAGCAGCCCCGCGGCCAGGGCCGCGATGCCGGCGACGACCAGCACCGCGGGCAGCTGGGCCAGCGCCGCGCCGACGAGCGACGGCACCTCTCGCGGATCGCCACCGGCGAGCCCGAGACCGAGGCCGAACAGCGCCAGCAGACCCGCGGCCCCCGCCAGTGCGTGGGCCGCGTGGACACCGGCCCAGCGCAGCCGGGTCACCGTGGCGGCGTGGAGCGCCTCCGAGCGGCCGGTGACCTCGTCCGCCCGCCCGCGCAGCACCGTCAGCACGGCTTGCGTCGCGACGGCGAGCGCCGCCATCTGCACCATCGCGGTGCGGAACGCGGGCACCATGTCGGTGGAGCCGGTCACCTGCGCGTACCACTCGGCTGCGTCGCCGTCGAGCTCCAGCCCGCCGGCGGCCATCGAGCCGAACGCCAGCCCGCAGGCGAGCATGGCGAAGGCCCACGCGACCGCGGAGCTGCGTTCCACGCGCCAGACGAGTCCGAGGGGCCCGACGAGGCAGCGCCCGCCTGTCGCACGGCCCCGCCGCTCGGGCAGCACGCCGAGCCCGAAGTCGCGGTGCGCCGCGACCTGCCACGCGGCCGCGGCCAGTCCCGCGAACGCCGCGACACCGAGGGCGAGCGGCCAGGTGCGCTGGTCCTCGAACGCCCGCACCTGCTGGACCCAGCCGATCGGCGACAGCCACACCGGCCAGGCGGCCTCGACGCCGGTGCCCGCCGGCGTCACCGTGCCGATCAGGTTGCCCGCGCCCTGGGTCAGGAACGCGACACCGAGCACCGCCCCGGCCAAGCCGTTCGCCGCACGGGCGGCACCGGCCACCTGGGCGGCGAGCGCACCGACGCCCGCGAAGGCCAGGCCGGTCGCGGCCACCGCGGCGCCCGTCAAGGCGGCGCCGCCCACCGGCACGCCCTGGCTCGCCATCGCGGGCACGACGAGGGCACCGATGAGGAGGTCCGCGACCGCGACCACCAGCAGCACCGCCGCCAGGCGCGCCTGGCGGCCCACCGCTGCGGAGCCCAGCAGCTCGGCGCGGCCGTCGTCCTCGTCGCGCCGGGTGTTGCGCACCACGGTGAACGTCGAGGCGAGCGCGGTCAGCACCGTCAGCGTCAGGAGCATCCGGGCGACGGCGTAGCCCCCGACACTCGCCCCGAAGGTCGGGCCGAACATGCGCAGCGCCGGGCTGCCGGCCAGGAAGGCGGCCTGCCGCTCGGCCTCGTCGGCCGTGCGCAGCGAGCCCACCGACATCGAGGTGAACATCGCCGCCAGGCCCGCAACCACCCCGGTCCACGCGGCGAGCGCCACCCGCTCGCGGCGCGCCACCAGGCGCACCATCGGCCCCAGGCCGGCCAGGGCCCTCACCGCGCACCTGCCGGCTCGAGCCCCGCCTCGTCGTACCGGGAGCGGAACAGCTCCTCCAGCGTGGGCGGCGCGCTGGTGAGCGACAGCACGCCGTGCTCGGTGAGGCGGCGCAGCACCTCGCCGAACCGGCCGGTGTCGACCGCGAAGCTCACGGTGCCGCGGTCCTGCGTCACCTCGTGGACGCCGTCCCAGGCGTCGAGGCCGGCGAGCGGGGTGGCGGTGCGGACGGCGACGCGGGTGCGCGTCAGGTGGCGCAGCTCGTCGAACGTGCCGGTCTCCACCGCGCGGCCGGAGCGGACGATGGTCAGCCGGTCGGCCAGCGCCTCGACCTCGGCGAGGATGTGGCTGGACAGGAGCACGGTGCGCCCGGCGCCGCGCAGCTCGCGGACCACGTCGACGAAGACGCCGGCCATCAGCGGGTCGAGGCCCGACGAGGGCTCGTCGAGCAGGTAGAGCTCGACGTCCGCCGCGAGCGCGGCGCCCAGCGCGACCTTCTGGCGGTTGCCCTTGGAGTACGTGCGGCAGTGCTTGGTGGGGTCCAGGGCGAAGCGCTCGACGAGCTCGTCGCGCCGCGCGGCGTCGGTCCGCCCGCGCAGGCGGCCCATCAGGTCGATCACCTCGCCCCCGGTGAGGTTGGGCCACAGGTGCACGTCGCCCGGCACGTAGGCGAGGCGGCGGTGCAGGCCCACCGCGTCGCGCCACGGGTCGGCGCCGAGCAGGGCGGCGCGTCCCTCGTCGGCCCGCAGCAGCCCGAGCAGCACCCGGATGGTGGTGGTCTTGCCGGCCCCGTTCGGGCCGAGCAGCCCGTGGACCTCGCCCTGCCGGACGTGCAGGTCCAGACCGTCCAGCGCACCCACCGCGCCGAACGACTTGGTCAGCCCCGCGACCTCGATCGCCGTGCTCATGTCAGCTCCTCACTCAGGTGCGTATGGCTTACGCTCGTGCGTATATCGTACGCATCGAGTACGCTATACGCATGGCGACGGACGACCCGGGACTTTCGGCGGGAGTTGCCCGGTTGTGGCAGACGACGGAGGCCCGGCCCACTCGTGAGGCCCTGACCGCTGCCCGCATCGTCACCGCGGCGGTCGAGCTCGCCGACGCCGAGGGCCTCGACGCCGTCTCGATGGCCCGTGTCGCCGAGCGGCTAGGCGCCGGCACCATGTCCCTCTACCGGCACGTCGCCGGCAAGGACGAGCTGCTGATCCTCATGCACGACTCGGTGTGGCGGCAGCAGGAGGACCCTGCCGAACCGGACCTGGCCGCCGGCTGGCGGCCCGCGCTCGAGGAGTGGTGCCGGCGGCAGCACCAGACCTACGCCCGGCACCCGTGGCTCGAGCGGGTGCGGTTCGTCGAGCGGGCGGGTACACCCAGCCAGCTCGTCGCCGTCGAGCGCGGCCTGGTGATCCTCGCCGGGACGCCACTGTCCGAGGCGGACAAGGTCGCCGCGCTCATGCTGCTCAACGGCTACCTGCTCTGGACCGCGCGGTACGACGAGGAGGTGCGCACCGCTGCGGCTGCGCTGAACGTGCCGGTGGCGGACGTCGCGGGCCAGTTCGGCGAGCTGATGCGGGCGCTGACCGCGGGGGACGAATTCCCCGCGCTGGCTCGCGCCGTGGCGGGCGGCGCGTTCACGCCGGGCTCCATCGGGGACTTCGAGTGGGGCTTGGCCCTGATCCTCGACGGCCTGGAGCGTCGCCTCCCCTGACGCACCGCCCCGAACTGCCCAGCCCCCCAACCCATCGCCCCCCGGCAATCTCCGCGAGCGCACCCTTCCGGCGCGAGCGCACTCCCCCGGCGCGAGCGCACTCCCCCGGAGCGAGCGCACCCTTCCGGCGCGAGCGCACCCTCCGGCGCGAGCGCAGCCCTCCGGCGCGAGCGCAGAACTCGTCGGCGAGGTAGGGCGTTTCAGCGGCCGAAACCCCCGGTGTCGGCAACGAACTTTGCGCTCGGCGGAGAGACGTGCAGGCTCGACGATGCGGGAGGCGATGGGTAGTCGTTCGTCAAGCACCGCGTTACATGTGGCGAGCGCAGCGTTCCTCGGCGAAGTGGTGGGTATTTGCCGTCGGAACTCACAGTTTCGGCGACGAACTCTGCGCTCGCCTATGAGGGCTGCGCTCGGCGAGGTGGGCGGGCCAGCGCGGTGGGCCGGCGAGGTGGGTGGGCCAGCGCGGTGGGCCAGCGGGGTGCGTGGGCCAGCGGTGGGCGGGCGAGGTAGGTGGTCCAGCGGTGGGCCGGCGAGGTGGGTGGGCCGGCGAGGTGGGTGGTGGCGGGGGTGGGTCCGTGGCGGGTGGCGCGGGGTCAGGCGGAGCGGTCCACCAGGGCGTCGGCGAAGTCGATCAGGGCCGCCTTGACGGCACCGTCCGGGAGCGAGTCGAGCAGAGCGACGGCCTCACGGGCGCGGGCCACGGCCAACCGGCGCGTCTCCTCGACCACGGGGTGCGTGCGCAGTGCGGCCACGGCCTCCGCCAGCGCCGCGTCCGAGGAGAGGTCGCCGGCCAGCAGCCCGACGAGCGCGACGTCCTTGAGCGACGCGTCCGGCGCGGCGGCGCGGGCGCGCAGCAGCAGCAGCGGCATCGTCGGCACGCCCTCGCGCAGGTCGGTGCCGGGAGTCTTGCCGGTCAGCGAGCCGTCCGAGGTGAGGTCGATGACGTCGTCGGCCAGCTGGAACGCGACACCGATCTGCTCGCCGAACTCCCCGACGGTCGCGACGATCTCCGGCGAGCAGCCGGCGAGCATCGCGCCGAACCGGGCCGAGGTGGCGATGAGCGCCGCGGTCTTGTCCGCCAGCACCGACAGGTAGTGCGCCACGGGGTCGTCGCCCGGCTGGGGGCCCACCGTCTCGTGGAGCTGGCCGGTGCACAGCCGCACGAACGTGTCGGCCTGGAGCACCAGCACCTCGTCGCCCAGCCCGGCGGCGAGCTTGGAGGCCTGCGCGAACAGCAGGTCGCCGGCGAGGATCGCCACCGAGTTGCCCCACACCTCGTGGACCGCGGGGGCGCCGCGGCGCACCGGGGCGTCGTCCATCACGTCGTCGTGGTACAGCGACGCGAGGTGCGTCAGCTCCACCACGGCGGCGGCGTCGAGGACCCCGTCGGCGCCCGGCTCCGGTCCCAGCTCGGCCGTCAGCAGCGTCAGCAGCGGCCGCAGCCGCTTGCCCCCGGCGTCGACCAGGTGCCGCGACGCGGAGTCGATCAGCCCGTCCGAGGTCGCCACGACGTCGTGCAGCCGCTGCTCCACAGCGCTCATGCGCTCCGACAGTCGGGCGGCGAGGGCCTCGTCGTGCAGCGCGAAGGCAACCGATGACGTCACGGGACGAACCTATCCGGCGCCGGTCAGGGCAGGAACTTGGCGACGGAGTCCAGTGCGTCCAGCACCGGGCCGGGCACGATCCCGACGAGGACGGTGATCACGGCGCAGACCGCGATCGCGACGGCGGCGAAGCCCTCCGTGCGGACCACCACCGTGGTGGTCGTCCGTTCGGCGACGGCGACGGCCGTCCCGCCCTCGCCCTCTGCGGTCACCGGCGCGGCGTACGACGACCCGTCGCCAGCCCCTGCCTCGTCGTGCGCCGGGGTGAAGAACATCAGCACGATCACCCGCACGTAGAGGAACGCGGCCGCGGCCGAGGCCAGCACACCGATGAGGGCCAGCGGCCACGCACCGCCCGCGACCGCCGCCGAGAACACGGCGAACTTGCCGATGAAGCCGGCGGTGAGAGGGATGCCCGCGAAGGAGAGCAGGAACAGCGTGAACGCCAGCGCGAGCCCCCGGTGCGAGCGGCCGATCCCGGCCCACTGCGACAGCGCGGTCGCCTCGCCCACCACGGAGCCGTCGGCGGACCGCTCGCGCACCAGGTAGACGATGCCGAACGCGCCGATGGTCGCCGCGCCGTAGGCGATCAGGTAGATCATCACCGCCGCGATGCCGCGCTCGTTCAGTGCGACCACGCCGGTCAGCAGGAAGCCCGCGTGCGCGATCGACGAGTACGCGAGCATGCGCTTGATGTCGTTCTGGACCAGCGCGGCCACCGTGCCGACGAGCATCGTCAGGATCGTGACGGTCCACATCACCGCGTCGGTGTCCCACTGCAGGTGCGGGAACACCGAGTACATCAGCCGCACCAGGGCGACGAACGCCGCCGCCTTGGTGCACGCGGCCATGAAGGCGGTGATCGGGGTGGGCGAGCCCTGGTAGACGTCCGGCGTCCACAGGTGGAACGGCACCGCGCCGATCTTGAACAGCAGGCCCGACAGCACCAGCAGCATGCCCAGCAGGAGCAGGGAGTCGAGCTCGCCGGGCAGCGTGGCGGCGGTCGAGATCTCGCTGAACCGCACCGACCCGGAGTAGCCGTAGAGCAGCGCGACGCCGAACAGGAACAGCGCCGAGGCGAACGCGCCGAGCAGGAAGTACTTCATCGACGCCTCCTGCGAGAGCAGGCGGCGCCGTCGCGCCATGCCCGCCAGCAGGTAGAGGGGCAGCGAGAGCACCTCGAGCGCGACGAACAGCGTCAGCAGGTCGCCGGCCGCCGTCAGCGCCATCATCCCGCCGAGCGCGAAGAGGAACAGCGGGTACACCTCGGTCTGCACCAGACCGGCGGCACGCGCCTGGTCCTCGTACTCCGAACCCGGCACGGCGGCGACGGCGGGCGCGAACGCGTCCTCGCCGCCCTCGGTGCGGTCGGCCACCAGCAGCACGGACAGGACTCCGAGCAGCGCGAGGACGCCCCAGGCGATCAGGGTGGGCCCGTCGACGAGGAGGGAGCCGCCGAGCACCTCCTGCCCGCCGGTCTCCTTGACGCCGGACCAGAGCGCGGCGACGCCGACGATCGCCGCCACCGGCGCGACGATCGCGAGCGCCACCTGCGTGGTGCGCCGGGCACGTGCCGGGACGAACGCCTCGACGAGCACGCCGGCCACACCCGCCAGCAGCACGATCGCCACGGGGGCGATGGCGGTCCACGCCACGTGGGGCGCGGAGAAGGCGGCGATCACTGGTCGCTCCCCTCGGCGACGGCGGGCGCATCAGGCACGCCGACCTGGTCGATGGTCACCTGGGCGGCTGGGCGCACCAGGTCGAGAGCCGGGCCGGGCACGAAGCCGAGCACCAGCATGACGGCGACGAGCGGGCCGACGACCCAGCGCTCCCGGGTGTCCGCCTCCCGCAGCCCGGCGACCTCCGGCGTCACCGGGCCGGTGAAGGCCCGCTGGTACAGCCAGAGGATGTAGAGGGCGGCCAGCACCACGCCGGTCGTCGCGATCACGGTCGCGGCCGGCTGCGTGGAGAACGAGCCGACGAGCACGAGGAACTCGGAGACGAACGGGCTCAGGCCCGGCAGTGCCAACGCGGACAGGCCGACGACGAGGAAGAGCCCCGCCAGCACCGGCACCGCCCGCTGGAGGCCGCCGAACTGGTCGATGCGCGTGCCCCGGCGGGCGGCCAGGAAGCCGACCAGCAGGAACAGCGCACCCGTCGAGAACCCGTGGTTCACCATGTAGAACGACGAGCCCGCCACCGACGTCGACGTGAAGGCGAAGATCCCCAGCACGATGAACCCGAAGTGGCTCACCGAGGTGTACGCGACCAGGCGGTACATGTCCTGCTGGCCGATCGCCAGCAGCGCGCCGTAGAGGATCGAGACCACTGCCAGGGCGATCACCACGGGTGCCGCCCAGCGCGAGGCGTTGGGGAACAGCGGCAGGCAGAGGGTGAGCATCCCGAAGGTGCCCACCTTGTCCAGCACGCCGACCAGCAGCGTCGAGGTGCCCGCGGGCGCCTGCTCCGCCGCGTCGGGCAGCCAGGTGTGCACCGGGAACATCGGTGCCTTGATGGCGAACGCGACGAAGAAGGAGACGAAGAGCAGGCGCTCCTGCCACGGCTCCAGCGTCAGGCCCGTCAGGGAGTCGATGAGGAAGCCCTCGGGGCCCTGCGGACCCAGCAGGTAGACCGCGATGACCCCGATCAGCATGATCAGGCCACCGGCCAGCGAGTACAGCAGGAACTTCACTGCCGCGTAGCGCCGCCGCGGCCCGCCGTAGCCGCCGATCATGAAGTAGACCGGGATCAGCATCGCCTCGAAGACGAGGTAGAAGAGGAACAGGTCGCGCGCGGCGAACACGGCGACGATGAACGCCTGGAGCAGCAGCACCAGCGCGAGGTACCGGCGCAGCCGGTCGGTCGCGACCGACTCGCTGCCCTGCTCACGCCAGGCGGCGAGCACGACGAGGGGCACCAGCACCGCCGACATCGCGATGAGCACCAGGCCGACGCCGTTGACGCCGAGCGCGTACGAGACGCCGAACTGCGGGATCCAGGAGTGGGTCTCCGTCAGCTGGATGCTGCCCGCGTCGGCCGTGTCGAACGCGGCGACCGTCACCGCCGTCAGCGCCACGGAGACCAGGGAGAACCCGAGCGCCACCTGACGCGCGAGCTTGCGCGTGGCGGCGGGCAGCGCCCAGAGCACGAGCGCCCCGACGAGGGGCACCGCAATGAGGGTGGTGAGCCAGGGGAACGAGGACATGTGCGGCTACTCTCCTCAGCTGCCCAGGGCCAGGACGACGACGGCGAGCGCGACGACCCCGACGGTCATCGTCGCGGCGTAGGTGCGGACGTGGCCCGTCTGGACCTTGCGGGCGAGGTCGCCCGCCGCGACGGTCAGCTTCCCGACCCCCGAGACCGCTCCGTCCACCACCGCCCGGTCGCCGTACTCCAGCGAGCGGGTCAGCATCCGGCCGGGGACCACGAGCACGGCGTCGTTGACAAGGTCCTGGTACAGGTCCTTGCGCGCCGCGCGGGTCAGGAGCGTGCCGACCGGCGGCGTGGTGGGCACCGTCGCGACCGCGTAGCGGCGCCACGCGAGTGCCGCGCCGAGGACGACGATCACCAGCGTCAGGCCGATCAGCACCGGAGCGCTGATCACGGGATGCTCCTCCTCGACGTGCCCGGTGACCGGTTCCAGCCAGGTGGGGAACCGGTCGCCGATGGCGAGGAACGCGCCCAGGCCCACCGACCCGATCGCCAGCAGGATCATCGGCACCGTCATCAGCGCCGGGGCCTCGTGCGGGTGCTGGTGGGAGCCGTCGGCCTTGTCCTTCCAGCGGCGCTGGCCCTCGAAGGTCATGAAGAACAGGCGGCTCATGTAGAAGGCCGTCACGCCGGCGCCGATCAGCGCCACCATGCCGAACACCCACGCGCGCCACGTCTCGCCGTCCTGCGGGACGAACGCGGCCTCGATGATCGGGTCCTTCGACCAGAAGCCGGACAGCGGGAAGATGCCGAGGATCGCGAGCCAGCCGGCCATCACCGTGAAGTACGTGATCCTCATCGTCCGGGTGCGCCCCAGGCCTCCGAAGAACCGCATGTCGGTCTGGTCGTCCATGGCGTGCATCACCGACCCCGCGCCGAGGAACAGCCCGGCCTTGAAGAAGCCGTGCGTCACCAGGTGCATGATCGCGAACGCGTACCCGATGGGGCCCAGCCCGGCGGCCAGCATCATGTAGCCGATCTGGGACATCGTCGAGGCGGCCAGCGCCTTCTTGATGTCGTCCTTCGCGCAGCCGACGACCGCACCGAACACCAGGCTGATCGCGCCCACGATCGTCACCACCAGGCGTGCGGTCGGGGCGCCGTCGAAGATCGCGTTGCTGCGCACGACGAGGTACACGCCCGCCGTGACCATCGTGGCCGCGTGGATCAGGGCCGAGACGGGGGTCGGGCCCGCCATCGCGTCGCCCAGCCAGCTCTGCAGCGGGAACTGCGCCGACTTGCCGCACGCGGCGAGCAGCAGCATCAGGCCGACCGCCGTCAGCACGCCGGTGGACAGTCCGGGCGCCGCGGCGTTGACCGAGTCGAAGTCCAGAGCGCCCACGTGCGCGAACAGCAGGCCCATCCCGACGATCAGGCCGATGTCGCCGATGCGGTTGGCGACGAACGCCTTCTTGGCTGCCACGGCGTACTCCGGCACGTGGTTCCAGAAGCCGATCAGCAGGTAGCTCGCCAGGCCCACGCCTTCCCAGCCGACGAACAGCAGCAGGTAGGAGTCGGCGGTGACCAGCAGCAGCATCGCCGCGACGAACAGGTTCATGTAGGCGAAGAACCGGCGCCTGTCCTTGTCGTGCTCCATGTAGGCCACGGAGTAGATGTGGATCAGCGTGCCGACGAACGTCACCAGCAGGACGAACGTCAGCGACAGCGGGTCGATGCGGAACGCCGCGTCGAGGTGGAAGAGCCCCGTGTCGATCCACGTGCCGAGCGACACCACGGCGGTGCGCTCGTCGGCCGGCGCGGCCAGGAGCCGGAACAGCAGGACGACGGCGACCACGAACGAGGCCGCCGGCGCCAGGACGCCGAGCACGTGGCCCCAGCGGTCGGTGCGGCGGCCGGCGAGCAGCAGCACGGCTGCCGACAGCAGCGGGATGCCGACGAGCCACGGGGCGATCGCGGCGCCCGAGAACGTCGCGTCGGTGCTCACGGTGGCGAGGGCGGAAGTCAGGATGTGCACGCGTCCCTCAGCTCTTCAGCAGGTTCGAGTCGTCGACCGAGGCCGAGCGTCTGGTCCGGAAGATCGCCACGATGATCGCCAGCCCGACCACGACCTCCGCGGCGGCGACGACCATGACGAAGAACGCGAGCACCTGGCCGGTGAGGTTGCCGTGGATGCGGCTGAACGTCACCAGCATCAGGTTCGTGGCGTTGAGCATCAGCTCGACACCCATGAACACGATGATCGCGTTGCGCCGCAGCAGCACCGTGGCGGCACCGATCGCGAAGAGGATCGACGCGAGCACCAGGTAGTGGGTGAGGCTCACGACTGCACCTCGTCCTTCTCGATGTCGAGCTCGTCCACGGCGTCGGTCTCCGCGGCGCGGATCCCGGGGGTCTCGGTGTTCTCGACGGGCTCGCTGGCCCAGCTGCCGGCCAGGACCCGGTCGATGCGGGCGGCGTACTCGTCCGCGTCGGCCGCCTGCCCGCGGACGCGCAGCACACGGGACACCGAGTGCTCGATCGGCCGGCCCTGCGGGTCGAGCGCGGGCACGTCCATCGCGTTGTGCCGGGCGTAGACGCCGGGCGCGGGCATCCCGGTGAGGGCGACGCCCGCGCGGACCCGCGCGTCGGCACGCTCCTTCTGCGTCACCCTGGGCGTCAGCCGGCGGCGGTGGGTCAGGGTCAGCGCGCCGACCGCCGCGGTGATCAGCAGGGCGCCGACCGCCTCGAACGCGAAGGCGTACTCGCCGAACACCAGCCGCGCGAGCGCCACCGGGTTCGAGTCCTGGTTCGCACCCGCCAGCCCCGTCCCCCGCCCGAAGCCCGCGCGGCCCACCACCCCCGCCAGCACCACCCGCAGGCCCCAGCCGCCGAAGTATCC
>JAEXPS010000226.1 GCA_023438885.1 Actinomycetes bacterium | reverse complement strand
TGAAGGGGAGGGGCAGCGTGCCGGTCTGCGACTGGACCGAGCCGCCCCAGTTCGCCGGGGTGGGGACGTGCACGGTGGCGCTCGTGACGTCGCCGGGCTCGAGCGTGGCGTCGGCGACGTCGCTGACGGTCACGCTCGCCGGGGCCGACGCTCCGGTGCCGCTGCCGGTGAAGAGGCCGGTCTTGGTGACCGACGGCGTGCCGACCGTCACCGGCACGGTGCCGTCGTTGCGGACCCACACGGTCTTGGTGACGTCCGCGCCGGCGTTCAGCAGGTCGAACGGGATGGTGACGCCGGGCGCGGCGTCGGCGTCGGTGTAGCCGCTCGTCTCGGTCAGGCTCGCCTGGAGCTCGACCTTGGCGGCGGTGGCGCTGGCGCCGAACCACGCCTGGTCGGACCAGGCGGCGGAGGTGGCGGCGGCCCCGATGCCCAGCAGGGCGACGCCCGCCAGGCCGAACCTCAGGTAGGCGACGCTGCCCTTGCGCGAACGGCGGCGGTCCTGCGACGCCTCCCGGACGTGAGTGCTCATGTGGATCTCCCCCGAGTTCCTTCTGCGGCCGGCCGGTCCGGCCTACCGGAGTGCACCCTGCGGGCACACCGTGTCGACACCATGGAAGCGTGCCGACGAAGGGAGCATCGGGGCCTTCCCCGCGAACTGGACAAGTGTCTGGGTTCAACCACCCAGTCGATGTCCGATTTGGCGGCTTCTTTCACCCGCGACGCCAGCCGACCGGGTCTGGCGCCGGCCAGTCATGTGTGGTAACACCGCAGGTCACGCGGCCCATGACTCGCTTCGTGCGCTAGAGCTCGGCGACCCCGTCGACGGGCAGCCGGCCCACCAGCCGCACGCCCACGCCGTCGATCCCCGCGAGCTCGACCTCGCCCTGCACCACCGCCAGGCGCTCGGCGAGCCGGGCCGTACCGTGCCGCACGGCGCCTGCCGGAAGCGCCGATCCGTCGTTCTCCACCGTCACGGTCAGCAGGTCGTCGGCGAGGCGGAGCGACACCGCCAACCGGCTCGGGCGTCCATGGCGCAACGCGTTGCCGACACCCTCCTCGACGACGCGGGCGGCGAGAAGGCGCTCGGTCGAGGTGAACCTCGGGGCCGCCGGGTCGTCGGCCACCCGGACCGCCGGGTCGATGTCGAGCGACGTGGCGACCGAGGCCGGGACGCGGCGCAGCATCGCCCGCACCGCCGGTACCAGCCCCACCTCGATCCGGTCGGGGTAGAGCAGGTGGCTCACCCCCCGCACGTCCTGCTCGCGCACCTCGTCGATGGAGACGACGATCTCGTCGAGCACGTCCGCGTCCTTGGTGGTCGCGGCCCCGGACCGGACCCGGCGGGAGACCTCGCCGACCTGCGCTGCAAGCATCACCAGCCGTTGCTGCACCGTGGCGTGCAGGCCGTCCGCGACCTCGCGCCGCACGCGGACCTCCTCGTCCTCCAGCGCGCGCACGGCCAGCGCGCGCTCGACGGCTGCCCTCTCCGCGGAGCGCGCCTCCGCTCGCTGGCCACGCCGCGCCACCATGGCCGACGTGCCGACGCCGCAGGACACCACGCCGATGACGAAGCCGGCCACGACCTCGGTGACCGTCGTCACGCGGTCGAAGCCCGGGTAGACGCCGACTGCCACCTGCGCCACGACCCGTACCAGCGACACCGCCGCCGCCGTGAGCACCACCCCCGCCAGCAGCTCACGCGGCCGGGCGCGCAGGTGCTGGCGGTAGAGCCCCAGCGCGACGAGGAGCATCGCCACGGCCGCCGCATTGGCCCCGGCCCGCTGCCACACCGTGACCTCAGACCAGCCAGGTATCGCGTGGCCGTAGACGTAGGCCGCCTGGATCACCGACCCGATCGCGTACGCCCCGGCAAAGACCCCGCTGAGCACCCACAGGACGGTGCGGTCCTCTGCGGCGTCCCGCGCGTGCGGGGGCCGGTCGTCCGAGCCCAGCGGAGTCGTCATCCCGTCTCTTCCCGGCCAAATGGAGCCCCCGCGCGGCCGCGGACGACGATACTGGCCAACGTGCCCGGTCGGGGAGAGGGAACGTTGCGGGTGGCGGTGGTCGACGACCAGCCCCTGTACCGCTCCATGCTCGGACGCACCCTCGAGGCGCGGGGCGCCCAGGTCGTCGCCGCCGTCGGCAGCGTGGCTGAGGCGCTGGCGGCGCTCCCCGCCGCGGCTCCGCACGTGGCGATCCTCGACGTCGACCTGCCCGACGGCAACGGCATCGCGCTCGGCGTGCAGCTGCGGCGGCGCTTCCCCGACCTCGGCATCCTGCTGCTGTCCGCGCACGACGCGATGGACCTGCTGCTGGACCTGCCCTCGGACGTCTCGCGGGGGTGGTGCTACCTGTCCAAGTCGTCGTCGACGAGCGAGGAGCAGCTCATCGACGCCGTGCGCTCGGCGGCCCGCGGCCGCACCGTGCTGGACCCGGCGCTCCTCGCGCGCGTGACGCCGCGGCGCGGCACAGCGGTCGACGCGCTGACCGATCGGCAGTTCGAGGTGCTGCGGCTGCTGGCCCAAGGCCTCTCGAACGCCGGCATCGCCGAGAAGCTCGGCATCGCCGAGAAGTCGGTGCAGAACCACGTCAACGCGATCTACGCCGTGCTCGGCATCGACACCGACCGCGAGATGAACGCCCGGGTGCGCGCCACGCTGCGGCTGCTCGAGGAGACGGGCCGCGCGTAGCGCCTCATCGCTCGGGCCAGGCGGCGCCGCCCTCGGCGGGCACGGGCGCGGCATCCGGGTCCAGGTCCGTCGCCCGCAGCTCCGGCTGGTTCGTCACCAGCAGCCAGGCCGCGAGCGTGGCGATGAGGATCGGGATCAGCAGCAGCGTGTCCGGCACCAGAGCGGCGGCCAGGAAGAGCGACAGCCAGCCCGAGCGCGTCGCCGAGACGACGATGCCGACGGTGGCGCACGAGACCGCGAGCCCGGCCGGCACGTCCGACCACAGGGCCGAGACGCCCAGACCCACCGCGACGCCGACGAACACCGCCGGGAAGATCCGCCCGCCGCGGAAGCCGGACGCGCTCGCGACGAGCAGCGCCACGAGCTTGATCGCCGCGATCCCGAAGAACCAGCCGGCCGAGCTCTCGCCGAGGTGATCGGGCAGCGTCTTCATCTCGTCGAGGCCCTTGAACAGGGTGATCGGCCCGCCGAGGGCTCCCAGTGCCGCCAGGACGGCCCCGCCGGCGAGGATCGCGACGAACGGCCGCCCGAGACGGCGGAAGGCGCGGTGCAGGGGCGTGAACACGTGCGCGGCCAGCACGCCGGTCGCCGCCGTCAGCAGCGCGATCGCGCTGCCGACCACGAGGTCCCGCAACCGCAGGTCCGTGTAGTGCGGCAGGTCGAGGTGGAAGTCCAACGTCGTGAACTCCGTCATCACCAGGGCCCCTGCGGTGGCCGCGAGGAGCGGCGGGTAGAGCCGGTTCCACAACGGCATCCGGCGGTCTCCGAGCCCCAGCTCGGTGAGCATGAGCGCCGCCGCGATCGGGGTGCCGAACATCGCGCCGATCGTTCCCGCCATCGAGAGCATCACCCACATCTCGGCGCGCGTCCCCTTCGCGGCACGGCTGCCGGCGAACGTGACCAGGGCGGCGTTGATCGCCATGATCGGGTTCTCGGGGCCCAGACTGACTCCGCCCGCGAGCATGAGCACCAGCGCCAGAGCGAGGCCCGGGAGCACCGACGCCGGCAGAGGCTCGTGGTCGACGAGGCTGGTGGTCGCGGGATCGGGCCCCGCGTGGCCGGGCATGAAGTGGACGACGAGCCCGACGAGCACGGCCGTCAGCATCAGCATCACGGCGATCCAGAGCCGCGAGTCCTTCGTCAGCCCGAACACGGCCGCCAGGTCGTCCCACAGCAGGCGCTGCAGCACCCCGGCGAGCGCGGACAGCCCCCAGAGCGTCAGCGCGCAGCCGATGCCGACGACGAGCGCCGGGAACGTCAGCCTGAGCAGCTGGCGCACGGGCACCCGGAACGCGGCGGGCGGCTGGTCGGATGCCGCGGCCATGCCATGTGCGTACCAGGTGTCTCGGCCCTGCGCTCGTCAGGCCGCGGAGCGATGCATGGACGGAGAGCCCCCTGTCGGACTCGAACCGACGACCTGCCGCTTACAAGGCGGCTGCTCTGGCCAGCTGAGCTAAGGAGGCGCGGCGTCCAGCGTACCGACCGAACGCGAGGGGCCCGGTGGGCCGTCCCCCCGGCCCCTCGA
>JAEXPS010000184.1 GCA_023438885.1 Actinomycetes bacterium | reverse complement strand
GCCGTGGCCCGCCCACCGACGACGAGTCTCACTCCCCGGCGATAGGAATGAGGGGGTTCTTGCCAGGCACCGGCGCCGGCAACGCCGGGGTCGGGGTCGGGGTCGGTGTTGCGGAGGGGTCCGTCGGCTCCGGCGTCGGGAGTAGCGCACTGAGTGTGTCGGGCAGCACGAAGAGGAAGCCGTTCACCAGGAGCTCCTGATCTCCAACGGCCGTCTCCGGACGTCCGCTGCTTGCTTCGGCCTCCTTCTGCGCGGTCCCGGTGAGACCTGAGACCAGGAACAGACGCGGCGACACCGTCTGGAGGTCGCTGAGGAAGGCCAGCGTGTTGTCGTACGTGCCGAGCACCGTCACCGACAGGGGGATGGCCGCGAAGCCGTCGGGAACGTAGGGGCCGGCAGGCGGGGTCGGCGCAGCAGTCTCGTCGGACGAGGCGGACTCGTCATCCGTGGTGCTGGCCGTCTCGGTCGGCTCGGGTGCAGCGGTGGGCGCGACTGCCGGCACGAAGGCCTGTGCCAGTCCGGGAGTCACGCTCGTGACGGTCACGCCGCGTGCGGCCGCAAGTGTGGCGATCTGTCGCAGGTACTCGGACAGCTCTGCGGTGGTCGGCACCTGGATCCGGATCGCCTCGAGGTCCGCGCGGTACTGCGGCAGCTTGGCGGACTCCGCCTCGAGGTCGATGAGCTTCTTCTCGAGTACGGCGTTCTGGCTCTCCACCTCGTCGGTCTGTGCACGCAGGTCGGCGGCCTCGCCGATCTGGGGGCTGATCGCCAGGAACCATGCCCCAGCCGCGATGGCGACCGAGGCGAGCGCTGCTCCGCCGATCCACGTGCCCTTCTTGACGGCCACGTCACTCCCCTTCCTTGGTGGCGTCGGTGGCGTCGCCGGAGGCCTCGTCCGGTGCTTCGACGAACCGGTGTGCGAACGCCGATTCGCGGACCTGCACGGAGGCGCTGACGTCGTAGAAGACGATCTCGTTCTCCGCGTCCTCGTTCACCGAGGTCGTCGAGACCCACGCGTCGCCGAGCCCTGGGATCGAGTTGAGTGCATCGACCCAGGCCGCGGTATCCGGAACGGTGGCAGAACGCGCCGTGAAGACGATCTGTCCGATCGAGGGCTCCTCCAGCGGAGACTTCGGCGCCGGGGGAAGAGCCATGGGCGTCGACTGAGTCATCACGAGAGTGTTGATGCTCACGGTCGGCGGCAGCACAGCTGTGATCGCCCCGTAGTACTGCTGCCACAACACCTCGGTGGACATCGCCATCTCGCGGGCCAGCTTCGCGTCCTCGAGCTGCCCTCGGACGAGGGGCACCTCGGCATAGCTCTGGATGTCCGCCTGGAGTCGGGTCGTCTCGTCCTGCGCGGCCGTCAGGTCATCCATCGCTGCACTCTTGTCGAGCGTGGCGAGAACGTATGCGCCGGCGCAGGCCGCCACGACCAGGAGCACCAGCACACCGAGCACGCGCTTGACAGCCTTGAGGCCGCGCGCTGCCGCGACCTCGGGTGGCAGCAGGTTGACTTGAGGCTGTCCGGCGACGAAGACGCCGCCGGACTTCGGGCGGACGCGTTCAGCGAGGGAGGTCATGCCGCCACTCCGTAGGCCAGGCCGACCGAGAGGGCCAGCAGCGACTCGTGTCCGAGAGGCAGGTCTCGGGTGCCTTTGCCCTGGCGGAGCGACGACACCGGGTTGCCGAGCGTTGCCGGTAGG
Source organism: Actinomycetes bacterium (assembly GCA_023438885.1). Lineage (GTDB taxonomy): Bacteria > Actinomycetota > Actinomycetes > Actinomycetales > Cellulomonadaceae > Cellulomonas. Next base: position 5,791 of record JAEXPS010000184.1, on the reverse strand, counting down.
CGGGTGGCGCTCGAGACGTACTGCCCGAGGCCGGGAAGGTGAGCACCGCCCCCGGTGAGCACCGCGATGTCGATGGCGGCGCCAGGGTTGTTGCTCTGGAAGTACACGAACGTGTTCCGGACACCCTCCACCAGGGAGCGGACCACCGTGCCGATCGCCTCTGCGGCTGGCTGGCGGTCGGCGGAGACGGCGAAGCCGACTCCTACCTCACGCTTGAGGTTCTCCGCCTCCGGCATCGAGATGTTGAGTGCGCTCGCCACGGCATTGGTCACGTGCTGGCCTCCGCTGGGAAGCGACCGCACCAACCGCGGCACACCCGAACTTGCGATGACGACGGTCGTCGTCGTCGCGCCCACGTCGACGAAGGCTGCCGTTGCGCGCGCGAGGTCACCACGAGCGAGGGCACGCAGCAGCGCGAACCCGTTGAGATCCACCATGACGGGCCTCAAGCCAGCCGACTCCACGGCGAGGATGTTCGAGACCACGGTGTCCCGTTGGGCGGCGACGAGCATGCCGCGGTACATGCGGCCCGCCTGGCCGTCCACCTCAGCGCTGGGGTAGAAGTCGAGCAGCGCCTCGTCGGCCGACATGGGGAGCATCTCCCCCACCTGGAACGGCAGCGAGGCCTTCAGCTGCGACGGGGGCAGCCACGGCAGATCGAGCTCCCGGACGAGCACGCGTTGGTTACCGACCCCGATGATGACGTCCTTCGAGTCGAATCGCGCCTGAGACCACAGCTGGCGCAGCGCGTGCGAGACGACGGCGGGCTGGATCACCTCACCGTCGCGAACCGCGCCGAGCGGCAGCGGAACCTCACCGACGCGGAGCAGGCCGGGCGCGGACTTGCCTGCGCGGGTCCCGCCGCCGAACTCCAGCTCGGCGGCGCGAACTGCCGACGACCCGATGTCCAGACCGATCACACGCGACCCAGCCATGGGCGGATCCCCTTCATCCGTAAGTGCGAAGTCCCATCGGGTATCGGTGTCCGGTTGGGACGACTTGAGTAGTTGGCCGCCTTGTGACAGCGCATCGGCCGTCTCACCCGGAGAGCCCGACCGCATGGAGGTAGGCGTTGCCGAGCAGCTCGCCCGCCGCGACACCGATCCAGGCACCGAGCACCATCCACGGCCCGAAGGGGATGGCGGTCGCGCGGCCCGCCCGCCGAGTGACGACGAGGGCGAGCGAGTAGATCCCACCGAGCAGGAACGCGGCGAAGAAGCCGACGACGAGCGGTGCCCATCCGAACCATGCGAGGTACAGCCCCAGCACACCGGCCAGCTTCACGTCCCCGAAGCCCATCCCCTTCGGGTAGACGAACAGGAGCAGGAAGTAGACGGAGAACATCAGCACTGCGCCGATCCCGGCCCGCAGCAACGCATCCCACAGCGGTGACCCGCCTGGGTTCCAGCTCGCCAACGTGAGCAGCGCGCCCGCGACGAGAGAGGAAGGCAGCACGATCGCGTCTGGCAGCCGGTGCACATCCAGGTCGATCAGCGCCAAGGCGATGCCGATCGCCACGAGGTACAGAAGCGCGGGCAGCACCCACGTCAACCCGGCGAACCATGCGGTGACAGCGAACAGGACACCGGTCGCCGCCTCGACCAGCGGGTAGCGCGGCGAGATCGGCCCGCGGCAGTCGCGGCACTCTCCGCGCAGGACGAACCATGAGAGCACCGGGATGTTGTCCCGCGGCCGCACCACGTGCCCGCAACGGGGACACGCGGACGGCGGACTGACGACCGACTCCCCGCGCGGCACTCGCCACACGACGACGTTCAGGAACGACCCGATGAGCAGGCCGAGCACACCCACCAGGGCTGTGAGAACCGGCGTCACTGCCGAATCAGCCGCCGGAGTAGTCGAGCCACAGGGCGGTGGTGACCACACTGGTGAAGTTGGCCGCCGCATTCGGGTCGTAGAACACCGACGGGTTCTTCACCACGTTCTCCGTGATGAGGCCGCTCGGCGCGGGGCTCTGGCACTGGTCGCCGATCATCACTGCGCCGGCGGCGCCCTGGCTGGACGTCTGGAGCGACGCCTGGTCGCCGGCGACGAAGTAGCCGCTGCTGACCGGGGCCGTGGTGCTTCCGGCGGCGAAGTTGGATGTCGTCACAAGGTCCGAGTCGGCGTACAACCAGTTGGAGCCGAAAGCCGCATGCCTCATCTCGTAGTGGTCCCAGGTGATGTTGCCGTACTGCTTCGCGGAGCATGATGTCGGGTTCGCAGCGGAGGCGATGATCGTCAACCGGTCCACCGAGGTGTTGCCGTTGGCGTTGTCGACGTTGGCCTCACTGACGTAGTACGTGCCGCTCTGGATCGAGCTCGTGGCGATCCAGGTGCGGCTCGGCGCGTTGTAGTACCAACCACGGAACTTCGTCGAGCTGCTCGTGGCCGTCGCGATCACCGTGCCGGTGCACGGTCCCGACGTCGAGTACGGCCGGGCGGTTCCGTCGGAGCACAGGTCGTACCAGTCGACAAGGGCAGTCGGGTCCACGTCGGCTGCCTGGTTGTAGAGCCCGGCCGCCGAGATGAACGGAAGCGCCTGCGACGGCTTGCTCGCCACCGCACCGCCCGAGTTGCCGTAGAACTTGTTCGAGGTGGCAGTCGAGGTGTCCGTGCTCGTCACCTCGCCGTAGACGGTGGGGTTTCCGTTGGGGACGGTCACCACGCCGTTGGCGTGCACCTGCGCGAGTGACGGGTCGGCACCCGCGACCGCGGTGACTGTGGTCGATGAGGAGATCTCCAGGTCGCCGCCGGAGAGGATCGCGAACTGGGGCCGGAACGGCATGAAGATGTACTCGTTCTTGACGAGCCGCGTCTCCTGCGGGTCGTCGAACGACGGCAGCGCGGCCAGCGAGTAGACGCGGCCGTACTTCGCATTGCCCGCGACGGCCGGTGGTTTGAACACGACGTACTCGCCGTCGTCCCCCTGGTGCACGCACTGTGAGACGCCGACGAGGCTCTCCAGGACGCTGCGCGCCCAGGTGCGTTCGGCGTCTTCGGACGCAAACTGGCCCGTCGGCGCGGTCGCCGGGAAGGAGATCGGGGTGCCTTGGCAGTCGGGCACGGCATCGAGCGCCGTGGTGCTCGCGGGAATCGGATAGTCCGCGCCGAGGCCGGCAAAGGACGCCTGGACCTTGGACAGGCCGTAGTCGATGCCCGCCTCCGCGGTTGCCAGAGCCTTCTCGAAGTTCGTCCGGTTGCGGCTCTGCGTGACACCGTTGACGGCGAACGAGACCGCGACCGCGGCTAGGAGGAGCACGAAGACCGACACGCCGATGACCAGAATGAGCCCCACGCCTTCGTCCCCACGGGCCCGATCGCGCATGGCGCGCCGCACAGTCTGCATCATTGCTACCCCTTGTTCCGCAGCCGGGCCGAGAACTCGACCGATCGCTCGCCGGCGCCGGCGTCGATCATGGAGTCGTAGGTCATGACGATGTCGACGCGTTGCGCCTCGCACGGGTTGACCGACGAGGAGCAGGTCACCTGCGGTGCGGACGTCCCGTTGAGGTCGTCGGCTGAACCGTAGTAGCTGAACAACGTGTCGACGATCAGGGACGTCGCCTGGCGATGCGCCGTCATCGGTGTGCCGTCGAGGCCGTCGCCCTGGATGCGCCACACGTCGTGGTGCTGCCCGTCGGCGTTCATCTCCAGACGCCACGTGACGATCTCCGTGTGCTGCTGCACGTAGTCCGAGTTCGCGTCGACCCACAGCTGGAGGTGGGCGGTGCAGTTCGGGTCCTGGCTGCCGGGCTCCGACGGGTCGGCGAGGCCGCCGTCGCAGACGACGCCGCGCGACTCGCGCACGTCCCGGGCGATGCGGTCGAACACCACCTTCGCGTCTTGCAGCCCTGCGTCCTCGTCCTCGGTGTGCCGTACGACGCGGCCGGCCTGCGCCACGGCGAGGACGACGAGCGAGCTGACGATGCCCATGAGCACCATGGTCACGAGCAGCTCGATGAGCGTCAGACCCGAGTCGTCGGCACCACGCCGCCGCGGGGATGTGGCGATCACTTGAGACCCACCGTCAGGTAGGCCGGCGTGGTCACCGCGTCGTACCCGAGCCTCAGGTCACTGGTGCCGGTCGAAGCGACTCTCAGGTGCAGCTTGCCGTTGGCGGGGATCGTGATGGTGCTGTTGCCTGATCCGATCGGCAGCTCGAACGCCACCTGCTGGTAGCCGGTACAGGTGGACACGGGCACCGGCACAGTCTGGAAGTACTTGTTCTGCACAGCGCCGCTGGCGTTCGTCGTGTACAGCAGGACCCTGAGCGTTCCCGCGGGAGCCGAGCCGTTCGTCGACGCAACCCACAGCGAGGCCACCGTTCTGCCGCGTGCCGACTTCGCCGTCGGGTACTGGATCTCCCAGTCCGCGTAGAGGCTCTCGTCGCTCAACGCCAGCACCGCGCTCTCGTTGCCGGCCGTCGACGGTGAGAGAAGTCGGCCCGGCAGCGGGCTGCGGTCCGTCGAGTACTTCCCCGGGGAGCCCCAGCTGACCGAGATCCCCGACATCTCGAGCTGCTGCAGCGTCGGCGTGTCGGCAGTCGCGTCGTTGTGCAGGGCGTACGTGATGAGGTTGTGGCTGCCGTTGGTCGACGCGTCGGGCACGGTCGGCATGGTGCACGCCGCTTCCATCGGGTCCTCGGGCGGCGTGCTCGGGCTGACGGTGGGCGTGGCGGTGGGCGTCACCGGCGGCGGGGTCGGCGTGATGGCCCCAGTCTGAACGGTAGTGGTCGCGATGGCCGTCTTCGTCTGAGTCTCCGCGCCCGGCTGCACGGGGCTCGCCGTCACGGTGGTGGTGTAGGAGCCGACGGCATAGGCGGGGGCTGTGTCGGGATGCACCAGGAAGAACCGGAATGTCGAACCAGGGTCCACCAGACCGGTGTCGACAACTCCGTTGCCGGACGTGTCCGTCAGTGCGACATCGCCGGAGCTCCACACCCCGTCGTTGTTGCTGTCCGCGAAGAGTGAGAAACCTGTCGTGGTACCTCCGAGCGAGAGGTCCCACCGGCCTGGGGCGCCCTTGTTCGACAGCTCGAACGTGTAGACGATCGAGGGGCCCGGGTTGACGGTCTGAGAGACGGCAAGGGGCGACAGCTCGTAGAACGGGTTGGGCAGTCCGCGCTGCGAGTATGCGATGAGCGTCGACGTGCTGCGTTCGCGCTCAGTGCCGTTCCAGGTCCACCTGACGAAGACAGTGACACGCTTCACTTGCTCGGCATCACCGACCACCGGCTCGGTGACGTACCGATAGAGCGTGTAGACAGTGTTGTTCGTGTTCTGGTCGTCGATCGTCGACTTGAGCTCCAGGCCCGGAACGTCGGCGGTGACGACGGGCTCCCAGACTCCGGGGCTGACCTCGATGCTGGTCACGCCTGCGACGACCTGCGCGTGGGGCGCTGTGGCCAACGCGTCGGCCGGGACCGAGAGCGAACCGTAGTCGAGCAGGCGCGCGTCCTCGAGCGCCTGCGTCATGAAGTCGGCGGCCTGCTGGTTCTGCCGTCCGAAGAGGGACGACTTCAGGGCGGCAACGAGCGTGGTGGCCAGCGCGCCGAAGACCAGGCCGGCGATGAGGAGCGCGACGATCATCTCGACGAGGCCGAAGCCCTCGTCGCCGCGCCGGGCGCGGAACCTGGCGAGAACCCGCATCGCGTCTCCCTTGCTGTCGACCCCCGCGCTTCGTCCTGGCGCGCGGGAGAAGCGCCCAACCATGCCTGCACCCCCGACTCGTGTCACAACGGTGCCTGTCGGCGTCAGGGACGGTCGTGGGGCGGGGCCCCCCGGGCGGC
>JAEXPS010000177.1 GCA_023438885.1 Actinomycetes bacterium | reverse complement strand
GTGGGAGCCCCCGGCCGGCTTGCTGGACGTGCCGGGGGAGCCCGAGGTCGAGGCGGCGCGCCGCGAGCTGGCGGAGGAGGCCGACCTCGTCGCAGGCTCGTGGTGGCGGCTGGTCGAGTTCCTGTCGTCGCCGGGTGGCTCGGACGAGCGCATCACGGTGTTCCTGGCGCGCGATCTCACCCCGGTCGCGGACGGCGACCGGCACGTGCGGCTCGACGAGGAGGCGGGGATGGTGCCCGTCTGGGTGCCGCTCGACGAGGCGGTGGACGCCGCCCTGGCGGGGGCGCTGCACTCGCCGACCACCGTCACGGGCGTGCTCGCCGCAGCCGCTGCGAGAGCGCGCGGCTGGGCCACCCTCATCCGCGTCTAGCGAGCCGGCTCTCGAGCGATGCGGTGGCGGCCTGGAGGAAGCCTGAGGTGCTGCCGGGCTCCAGCCCGTCCGCACGCTCCCAGAGCGCCGGAAAGGCGTCGCGCTGGGTCGTCGTCCGAACGTCGGTGAACCCCGCGGCACGCGCGAGCGCGGCTGCCTCGGAGGCCGAGTGCCGGCTGCGCCACGGCTCGCCCCCGGCGGCGACGGCGCCGCCCACCCCGGTGCTGTACGTCTCGGCCATCTCGTCGACCGGCGGGACGAGATGGTCCAGGACGAGGAGGGCACCTCCGGCCCACGAGGCTGCCGAACGCAGCAGTGCGGCGAGCTCGTCGGGCGTCAGGTACATCGCCAGGCCGAGCGCGGCGACGAAGATCGGCTCGGCCTCGTCGGCGCCGGCCGCCCGCAGAGCCTCGGCGAGCGGGGTCTGCGCCAGGTCGGCGCCGACGAACGACACCGGACCGTCGAGGTTCGCGCGGTGCAGCGCAGCGATCTTGCGCTCCTGGGCGGCCGGCCGGTCCACCTCGAACACGTGGATGCCGGCTCCGGGCTGCCGGTAGGCGAAGGTGTCGAGCCCGGCTCCGACGACGACGTGCTGCCGCACGCCTGAGGCGAGGAGCGCGTCCTCGGCGAACCTGGCGCGGGCGCTCGCCTCGACGCGCACGGCGCGCAGGAACGGGAGATCGGGCTGGGCCAGGTGGTAGGAGATCGGCGTCTCGCCGTCGGGGCCGAGGAGCCGGGCCGCGAGGGTGTCGGCGAAGACGTGCGGCCGCGCGTCCACGAGCAGATGGGCGGCGCGGGCTGCCGCGGCGAGGACGGCGGACTGGGGGAACGGGTCACCAAGAAGGAATTCGGTCACCGGATATATATACACCATGCATTTTGCATCATATCACATAATGGCGAATTGTGCCAGGGTATTTATGCCCAGGTGAATGGGGCGCTACTCCACCGCGGCGGCTGCCTCGGCCGGGGCGGTCGCAGGTGAGGCAGCCGGGCGCCGGCGCAGGGTTCCGGCGAACAGGACGAGGGCTGCGACGATCAGCGCCGCGCCGAGCATGTGGAGGTTCACCAGCGCGATCGGCAGGCCGGTGAAGACCTGGACGTACCCGAGGGCGCCCTGGACCAGCGCCGCACCGAGCAGCCAGTAGCCGGCACGCAGCGGCGGGGTGTGGTCGACGGTCGGGGGCACGGGGGCCGTGCCCCGCACCGGCTGCACGCGGCCGTCGGGCAGCGTGTAGGTCAGCGCCGGCTCGTGCTCGGCGTCCCGAGCGCGCCGCTGCAGACGCTGGAGCCGGTAGAGCAGGAAGGCCAGCAGCGCGACGAAGACCCACACGGCGGCCGCGTGCACACGAGCCATCTCGGTCGGGTCGAGCGCGAACCGGTAGCCGACCTCGTCGTCCCCGGAGTGCGGGCCAGCTCCGGTGGTGACGACCCCGAGCACCAGGAGCACCACCGTCACCACGACCAGGAGTCCGACGAGCCGGCGCGTCATCCGGTCGACGACCGGCACCGCGGGCCCGTCGCCCTCACGGCTGCGCACCCACAACCATGCCGAGGCGGCCACGAGGGCGAGCGAGATCAGCATGTGGGAGCCGACCACGGCCGGCGGCAGGTCGAAGAGAACCGCCATGCCGCCCACCACCGCGTTGACGCCGACGCCGAGCAGAGGGATCCATCCGAGCACGCGGTAGGCGACCGAACGGCTCGCGTCCAGACCGGCCAGCAGGGCCACGGCGACCGCGATCGCCACCAGCACCACGGTGAGCGTGCGGTTGCCGAACTCGATGAAGGCGTGGTACGAGGTGGCGGCGTGCAGCTCCGGCGTGAACTGGCCCGGCTCGCAGTGGGGCCACGTCGAGCACCCGAGGCCGGAGCCGGTCAGGCGCACGGTGCCGCCGGTGACGATGATGGCGATCTGACCGACGAGGTTCGCGATCACCGCCCGGTCGCGCCAGACGGGACGGTACCGGTCGAGACGTCGGGCAGGGAGAGCCGGGGCGCTGGTCACGGGACCCAGGGTAGGGCCATGGTCCTGGGTGATCAGGTCCAGCGGAACCAGCGCGCCGCCGCGGCCGTCAGGGCCGCGGCCCAGGCCGCCAGGATGCCGATCGGCCCCCACGCCCACGCCCCGTCCAGCAGTGCCCCGCGCAGCGCCTCGGCGAGGGCGGCGGAGGGGAGCCAGGTCACCGCCTGGCCCCAGCCGCCGGGCAGGGTGTCCGGTGGCAGCACCACGCCGCCGAAGGCGAGCAGCACCAGCACCAGGTTCGCCAGGGCGATCACCGCCTCAGCGCGCACCCTGCCGGCGGCCAGCAGCGCCAGCGCGCCGAACCCCACCGTGCCGAGCAGCCAGGCGAGGAGCGCGGCCGGGACGCCGGCCGCGACCGGCTGCCATCCGAGGGCGAGTGCCGCGGCACCGATCACCGCCACCTGCACCACCTGGACGGCCAGGACGCCGAGCAGCTTGCCCGCGAGCAGGCCGCCAGGTCCGAGGGGCGTGGTGGCCAGGTGCCGCAGCACGCCGTTGCGCCGGTCGAACGCCGTGGTGATCGCCGGTGAGGTGAAGGCCGAGCTCATGAGGGCGAAGGCCAGCACGCCGGGCGTCACGAGGTCGATGCGGCTCGACCCGCCGGTGTCGAACGCGACGAAGGTGGCCCGGGCCAGGCCCAGGAGCAGGATCAGCGGCAGCAGGATGGTGACCATCACCTGCTCGCCGTTGCGCAGCACGGCGCGCATCTCGAACCGTCCCTGGGCCGTCACCCGCGCCATCGGTGGAGCCGCTCCGCCGGTCATCGCAGGCTCCGTCCGGTGAGGTCGAGGAACACGTCCTCGAGGGTGCGGCGTCCCAGCTCGAGGCGGGTGACCTGGGTCCCGGCGTCCGCCAGGGCGCGGGTCAGCGCGGCCACCGCCTCGGGTGTCACCGGCCCCGACACGGAGCAGGCGGTGCGTCCCGCGGCGGTGAGCACGAAGTCGGGGCCGAGCGCCGCGCCGAGCGGTCCCAGGTCCAGCGGCTCGTCGGCCTGGACCTCCAGCGTGGTCGAGTCGCCCGCTGCGACGAGCTCGGCGACCGTGCCGGCCGCGATGGTCCGGCCGTCGTCGACGATCATGACGTGGTCGGCCAGCGCCTCGGCCTCGGCCATGAAGTGCGTGGTCAGCACCACGGAGACGCCGTCGTCGGACAGCTCGGAGACGAGGTCCCAGACCGCTCGCCTCGCCTGGGGATCGAGGCCCGCGCTCGGCTCGTCGAGGAAGACGAGGCGCGGCCGCCCGACGAGCGCGACCGCGAGAGCCAGGCGCTGACGTTGGCCACCGGACAGCCGGCGCACCGTGGTGCGGGCGAACGAGCCGAGTCCGAGCCGCTCGGTGAGCTCGGCCGGCGGCACGGGGTTGGCGTAGAGCCGGGCGACGTGCTCCAGGACGTCTCCCGCGCGCTGCACGGTCGGCAGGCCGCCGTCCTGGAGCATCACGCCGACCACGGGGCGCAGGGCGGCCGCGTCACGCACCGGATCGAGGCCCAGCACGCGCACCGTGCCGGCATCCGCCCGCCGCGGTCCCTCGCAGGTCTCGATCGTCGTGGTCTTGCCCGCGCCGTTCGGGCCGAGCACCGCCGTGACCTGCCCCGCCGCGGCGACGAGGTCGAGCCCGTCGACCGCCGCCGTCGCGCCGTAGCGCTTGACCAGGCCGCTCACCTCGACGGCGGGGGTCGACAGCACGGCAGGCAGTCTAGGGTCCGCTGTCAGCCGGATGCGGCAGGCTCGTGCCGTGCTGACGCTGGTGACCCATGGCCGCGGTGAGCGGCCGGTGCGCGTGCGCCACGTGCCCGGCGCGCGCGGCCTCGTCGGGAGCGAGAGCGCCGTGCGCTGGGCGTGGGCGGACACCGCGGCGTGGTACCCGGGCCTGCTCGCGGACGGCGTGCGGGTGGAACGCTGCTACGACCTGAGGCTGGCACATCGGATCCTGCGGCTGTCGCCGCAGACGGCGACCTCGGCGCTCGCGGACGCGCCGCCGGGCCCGTTCGACGAGGCCGCGCCGGCCGAGCGGGACGAGCCCGAGGCTGCGCTCTTCGACGTCGAGCAGCGCCAGGCGCCGCCCGACGAGACCGCCTGCCTGGCCGAGCTGGCGGCACAGGACGCCGCCGTGGCCGGCGCCGGCGCGGCGGCGCGGCTGCGCATCCTCCTGGTCGCCGAGTCGGCGGGCGCCCTCGCCGCCGCCGAGATGCACCACGCGGGCGTGCCCTGGGACGCGACGGTGCACGACGCCGTGCTGAGCGGCATCCTCGGCCCACGCCCGCCGGCGGGCTCGCGCCCACCGCGCCTGGAGCAGCTGGCCGGCACGGTCCGCGCTGCGCTCGATGCCCCGACCCTCAACCCCGACTCGCTGCCGGACGTGCTGCGGGCGTTGCGCCGCGTGGGGCTGCCGGTCACCAGCACCCGCACGTGGGAGATCCAGCACCTCGACCACCCGGCGATCGGCCCGCTGCTGGAGTACAAGCGGCTGTCGCGGCTGCACGCCGCGAGCGGCTGGGCCTGGCTGGACCAGTGGGTGGTCGGTGGCAGGTTCCGGCCGGAGTACGTGGTCGGGGGAGTCGTCACCGGCCGCTGGGGCAGCAGCGGCGGGGGAGCGCTCCAGGTGCCGAAGCAGGTGCGCCAGGCGGTTCGGGCCGACGACGGGTGGGTGCTCGTCGTCGCGGACGCCGCACAGCTCGAGCCGCGGGTGCTCGCCGGTCTCGCGCACGACGAGCGCATGGCCGCGGCGGGTCGCGGCCGTGACCTGTACGACGGGATCGTGGCCGCGGGGATCGTCGCGGATCGGGCCGAGGCCAAGATCGGGATGCTCGGAGCGATGTACGGCGGCACCACCGGACCGAGCGCCGCGGTGCTGCCGCGGTTGGCGCGCGCCTACCCGGACGCGCTCGGCTACGTCGACGCCGCCGCTCGGGCCGGGGAACGCGGAGAGGTGGTGTCGACGCTGCTGGGCCGCGGCTCGCCGCGCCCGGGGGAGGCGTGGGCGCAGTCGCAGGCACTGGCGCTGGCCGACGACGCGGGCGCGCGCGAGGAGTCCCGGGCCAGGGCCGTCACCCGCGGGTGGGGCAGGTTCACCCGCAACTTCGTGGTCCAGGGAACGGCGGCGGAGTGGGCTCTGGCGTGGATCGCGGACCTGCGCCGGCGGCTGTGGGCCCTGGGGGAGGCCGGGCCGGAGGGCCGGGCCTCGGCGCCGTTCGCGAGGCGGCCGCACCTGGTCTACTTCCTCCACGACGAGCTCGTGGTGCACACGCCCCGCGCCTGTGCGGACGAGGTGGCCGAGCAGGTGCGCGCCGCCGCCGCGGCCGCCGGGCGGCTGCTGTTCGGCGACTTCCCGGTGGAGTTCCCCGTGCAGCTGCACGCGGCACGCTCGTACGCGGAGGCCAAGCCCTGACCTCGAAGGAAGGCTTGCCTTGCTTGCGGGGATGGATATTGGCAACAACGATGTTGCCTATATCGCGACCGATCGTCGGCCGCTGCCTGCTGCACGGGGAGGTGTGATGACCGAGACCACCGCCCACGTCGACCCCGACGCCGGGACCCGGCGCCGCGTGCTCGAGCTGGTGGCGACGGACGGGCCGGTCACGGCCGCGCAGCTCGCCCAGGAGCTGCAGCTCACCGCCGCCGGCGTGCGCCGCCACCTGGCGTGCCTCGAGGAGACGGGCCAGATCAGCGAGCTGCCCGCGTACCGGGCCCCGGCCGGTCGCGGCCGGCCCCCCCCGCGGGTGGTCGTCGCCGCCCCTGGCCCGGAGACCCGGGCGGT
>JAEXPS010000046.1 GCA_023438885.1 Actinomycetes bacterium | reverse complement strand
CCCGCCGACCCAGGCTCAACCCCGGCACCGAAAGCCGGGGGAGCGTCGGCGGGTTCCCCTACGGTCGGGACAACCGACGACGTTGCAGCGTCGCCGGCACCGATGACCGGCACAGGCTGTGCCTGCCCGACCGGTCCAACCGAAGGAGAAGAACCGTGCCCAGCACGAACAACGCGAAGAGTTACGCCCGTCGAGCCGGCAGCGACGCCAGCTCCGCTGAGTCCTACTCGTACGGGAACCAGGGGCAGGGCATCCGGTCGCTCGCCTCCGCCGTCAAGAACCTCGAGCGCGCCGTCGAGGAGCTCGCCCGCGTCGTCCACGAGTCCACCGGGCGCTGACACCGCCGCGAGCGCATCGTCGATGTCGCGAGCCGCCGTGGCCAGGTGCTCGGACACAGCCCGCAGCTGCGGGCCGTAGGGGTGCGCCGGGTCCGACGCCGGCGGAAGGCTGGGATCCCGATAGCCGCTGGACCACTCCAGCTCGCCCTCGCGGATCTCGCTACTGCTGACGTGGAGCGGCCCGACAGCGCCGCCCGGGATCCACCGGCGGGTGCGCAGCAGCACCCCGACGAGACACGCGACGGCGACCGCGAGCGCGAGGACGGCCACGCTCAGCCACGCCACGGCGTTCACGACGCGCTCCGGGCGTACTCCTGAAGGCGCCGGATGTCCTCGACGCGGAAGCGACGGTGGCCTCCTGCGGTGCGGGCGGCGCGGATCCGCCCCTCCCGCTCCCAGCGACGGAGCGTCTCAACCGCGACCCCGAGCTCGCGGGCTGCGTCGCCCGCGGAGAACCACTCCGACTCAGGCTTTCCATGTCCAGGACTTGGCATGGCGAGAACTGTTCACACCTAGACTCGCCATGTCAAGCACTGAGCGAGATCACTGCGTGTCGTTGCGCACAAATCTAGATACGTCTAGCCTGTAGCGCATGAGCATCAACGCAGTGCACGGGATCGTCCCCGCCTGGACGATGGGGGACCGGATCCGGAAGGCCCGTCGCGAGGCGGGCATCTCCCAGGCCGAGCTGCTCGGCGCGCTGGCCCTCGCCGGTGTCGACGTCACGAAGCAGGCGCTGGGGAACTGGGAGTCGGGCGCAAACGACGTCTCGCGAAAGCTCCGTGACACGGTGGCCACGGTCGTGGCGCTGCGCACCGGAGTGAACCGCGCCTGGCTGCTCGGCGAGGCGCCGAGCGACGGTGGGCCCGGCCGGTCTCGAACCGACGACCTCCGCGGTGTAAGCGCGGCGCTCTGACCAACTGAGCTACAGGCCCGACGCCCGCGAGCCTACCGGGCACGCAAGGATGGGCCCCATGCGCGCAACCGTCCTCCACGCCCCGGGCGACATCCGTCTCGAGCAGGTGCCCGACCCGCAGATCCAGCTGCCGACCGACGCGGTGGTGCGTGTGGTCGCGGCGTGCGTGTGCGGCTCCGACCTGTGGGGCTATCGAGGGATCGAGCCGACCCGGCAGCCGCGCCGGATCGGGCACGAGTTCGTCGGCGTCGTCGAGGACGTGGGCTCCTCGGTCGCGACGATCCGGCCGGGGGACTTCGTCGTCGCGCCGTTCTCGATCTGCGACAACACGTGCGTCCACTGCCGCAACGGCGTCCAGACGTCCTGCCTTCACGGTGGCTGGTGGGGCTCGGTCAACGGCGACGGGTTCCTCGCCGACGGCGGGCAGGGCGAGTACGTCCGTGTCCCGCTGGCCGACGGCACCCTGGTCGCGGCGCCGGGCGTGCCCGACGACGCTCTGCTCCCGTCCGTGCTGACCTGCAGCGACGTCATGGGCACCGGGCACCACGCGGCGCTCGCCGCGCGGGTCGGGCCCGGGTCCACCGTGGTCGTCGTCGGCGACGGCGCCGTGGGCCTGTGCGGGGTCCTGGCTGCGCACCGGCTCGGCGCGGAGCGGATCGTCGCGATGTCGCGGCATGCGAGCCGGCAGGCGCTGGCGACGCGGTTCGGCGCCACCGACATCGTCGCCGAGCGCGGCGCAGCCGGTGTCGCGCACGTCCAGGACCTGCTCGGCGGCATCGGGGCGGACAGCGTGCTCGAGTGCGTCGGTACCAGGGAGTCGATGCAGCAGGCGCTCGACTGCGCCCGGCCGGGCGGCATGGTCGGCTTCGTCGGCGTGCCGGCGGGCGGGCCCGAGCTGTCGGTGGGCCAGATGTTCAACACCAACGTCGGCGTCGCCGGCGGCGTGGCACCCGTGCGGTCGTACATCCCGGCGCTGCTGGCGGACGTGTGGTCCGGTGCCATCGAGCCCGGACTTGTCTTCGACCTGACGCTGCCGCTGGAGCAGGTGGCCGACGCGTACGCGGCGATGGACGCCCGTGAGGCGATCAAGGTAATGCTCCGGCCGTAGTGCCGAGCCTCTTGCGCACCGGCGCCCGTAGCCCTACGGTTCCATGTGTAAGGAAGCGCTGATACCTATAGAGGCGGACTGATGGCCGACGAGCGGACCGGCGACGAGCTGGTCGACCTGCTCGCCGCGCTGGCGCACCCCATCCGGCTGCGGATCGTCGCGACGCTCGCGGGCGGGCGGGACTACGTCAGCCACCTGGCGCGTGTCATCGGCATCAGTCGCCCGCTGCTCCACATGCACCTGGCGAAGCTCGAGGCCGCGGGCCTCGTCACGGGGACCCACGAGATCTCCGAGGACGGCAAGGCGATGCGGTTCGTCGAGCTCGTCGACCTGGACCTGCACCTGACGCCGTCGGCGCTCGTCGCCGCGGCGGCCACGCTGACCACACCCGACCCGTCCGCGGGTCCCTTACCCAAGGAGTAGCGCCATGGAATGGCCGGACGTCATCCTCATCCTCGGCGTGCTGACGCTCGCGCTCTGCGTCTGGGCCGCCTGGGGCTCGTTCAAGCACGAGAACCGCAAGCTCCAGGTCGACGCCGCGCACGACGAGGAGGTCCGCCGGCTCGTCGACCGCTACGAGCAGCTCGCCGCGACCACGCTCGACGCCCAGTCGCGCGCTGCGGCCGACGTCGCCGAGCTGCGGGCGCGGACGACCGCGATCGAGCAGATCCTGCGCACGGTGGACTAGCGGCATGGTGACGACCCTGCCGGAGACGATGTACGCCGCCGTCTGCGACCGCTACGGCGTCGGGGCCGTGACGGGCCGGCAGGTGCCCGTGCCCACGCCGGGTCGTGGCGAGGTGCTGCTGCGCGTCCGGGCGGCCGGCGTCAACCCGGGCGACTGGTTCATGCTCAACGGGAGCCCGGCCTTCATGAGGCTCGGCACCGGCCTGTGCCGCCCGCGGCGGTCCGGCCTCGGCCGTGACGTGGCCGGGACCGTGGTGGCCCTGGGGCCGGGCGTCGACGGGCTTGCGGCGGGCGCGGAGGTCTTCGGCGTCGCGCGCGACGGGTTCGCCCAGTACGCCGTGGCCCGCGCGGACCGCCTTGCCGCGGCCGCACCGGGTGCGTCGCCTGAACAGTGGGCCGCCGCTCCGACCGCCGGCCTCGCGGCGCTGCACGCCCTCCGGGACGTCGCACGGGTGCGGCCGGGGGACAGCGTCCTCGTCGTGGGTGCCTCCGGTGGTGTCGGAACCTTCGCCGTCCAGCTCGCCGCGGCGATGGGTGCACAGGTGACAGGTGTGTGCGGGCCGCGCAACACCGACCTCGTCGCGAGCCTCGGAGCCTCCCGGGTGATCGACTACAGCCGCGAGGACGTCCTGGCAGCCGGCGGCGGGTACGACGTCATCCTCGACAACGTCGCCGACCACACGCTCACCCAGCTGCAGCGGATCCTCGCGCCCCACGGCACCCTGATCCCCAACAGCGGCAGCGGCGGACGGGTTCTCGGCCCGCTGCCGCGCCTGGCGCGCGCGGGCCTCGTCGACCTCATGACGAGGCAGCGGGTGAAGCCGTTCGTCTCCTCAGAGCGCTCCGACGACCTCGCGGCGCTGGCCGCCTCTCTCGTCGCCGGCCAGGTGAGGCCGGTGGTGGGGGCGACGTTCCCACTCGACCGAGCCGGCGAAGCGCTCTCGCTCGTGGGGACCGGACACGCGCGCGGCAAGGTCGTCCTCATCCCCTGAGCACGTCCCCGAGACGATCGGAGCCCGGATGGCGGCCGTCGGCGGGTAGGTTGCGCTGGTGACCACCGTGGCCGACGTCGTCGCCGCTCTGGAGCGCCGCTACCCGCCGCGCACCGCGCAGCCGTGGGACTCCGTGGGGCTGATCGTCGGCGACCCGGCCGCGCCCGTGCGGCGCGTGCTGTTCGCCGTCGACCCGGTCGCCGCGGTGGCCGACGAGGCGATCGAGTGGGGTGCCGACCTGCTGGTGACCCACCACCCCCTGTTCCTGCGGCCGGTGCACGGGTTCGCGGCGACGACGTTCAAGGGCGCGCTGGCGCACCGCCTGGTCCGCGCCGGGTGCGCCCTGTTCAACGCGCACACCAACGCCGACGCCGCGCCGGGCGGGGTGGCGGACGCCCTCGCCGAGGCGATCGGCCTGGTGGACCTGGCGCCGCTCGTCGCCGTGCCCGACGAGCCCGTGGACAAGATCGTCGCGATGGTGCCGGTGGCGCATGCGGAGGCGCTCGTGGACGCACTGGCGGCCGCCGGTGCCGGAGCGATGGGCGAGTACACCCGGGCGGCCTTCACCTCGACCGGGGAGGGCACGTTCATCCCCTCGGCGGCCGCGCGGCCGGCCATCGGGCGGGCGGGCGAGCGCGAGGTGGTGGTCGAGGCACGGGTGGAGATGATCGCGCCGCGATCGCGGCGCTCCGTCGTGGTGGCGGCTCTCCGGGCCGCCCACCCCTACGAGGAGCCGGCGTTCGACGTGCTGGAGCCGGCCGCGCTGCCGGGCGGCACCGGGCTGGGCCGGGTCGGGAGCCTGCGCGAGCCGATGACGCTCGACGAGTTCGCCCGGCGCGTGGCCGGCGCGCTGCCCGCCACGGCGCAGGGCGTGCGGTACGCGGGGGACCCGGGGCTCGTCGTGCGGCGGGTGGCCGTGGTCGGGGGCTCCGGGGACTCGGAGTTCGACGCGGTACGTGCCGCCGGCGTCGACGCCTACGTCACCAGCGACCTGCGCCATCACCCGGCCTCCGAGGCGCGTGAGCGGGCGGAGTTCGAGGGAGGCGCCCCGGCGCTCGTCGACACGGCGCACTTCGCGAGCGAGTGGCCGTGGCTGGCGCGGGCGGCCCAGAGGCTGGTCGCGGACCTGGGGGCCGGTAGCGTGGAGACCCGCGTCAGCACGCTGGTCACCGATCCGTGGACCGCGCGCGTCGGCGAACCTCCTGACCGGAAGGACCCGCAGTGACCACCGCACCGATCGCCGACCAGCAGCGCCTGCTCGCCGTGCAGGAGCTCGACACCCGGCTGGACCAGCTGGCGCACCGCCGGCGCGAGGTGCCCGCCATCGCCCACCTGCGGGAGATCGACACGCGGCTGGCCGACCTGGCGACCGCGCTGGTCACCAGCCGCACCGCGCAGGGGGACCTCCAGCGTGAGCTCGCCAAGGCCGAGGCCGACGTGGAGCAGGTGCGCACGCGGGCGAAGCGCGACCAGGACCGGCTCGACTCCGGCAGCGCCAGCGCGAAGGATGCGCAGGCCCTCGCCAGCGAGATCGAGAGCCTCGCCCGACGGCAGGCTGCTCTGGAGGAGGTGGAGCTCGAGGTGATGGAGCGCCTCGACGCGCACAGCGCCGCCCTGGCGAACCTCGAGGCCGCGCACGCGGAGGTGGAGGGGCAGAAGGCCGACACGTTGGTCGAACGGGACGCCGCCTTCGGCGAGATCGATGCCGAGGCCGAGCGGGTGCGCGTCGAGCGCTCCGTGGCCGCGGAGGGGCTCGACGCGGGCCTGATGGCCCTCTACGAGAAGCTGCGGGCGCAGCTCGCCGGCCGCGGTGCGGCAGCACTCGTGGGCAAGCAGTGTCAGGGTTGCCGCATGGAGCTCAACCCCGTGGACCTCGCGGCGGTCAGGGCCGCGGCTCCGGACCAGGTGGTCCGGTGCGAGGAGTGCGGCCGGATCCTGGTGCGGACCGACCTGTGAGCGGGCTCCCGCCCCAGCGGCCGACGACGCCGTTCGTCTCCGGCAGGGGCGTCCGGTTCGACGACGAGGCACCCGTCACCGTGGTTCTGGTGCGGCACGGACAGACCGAGATGACGGTCGCCCGTGGCTACTCCGGCTCGTCCGAGCCCGGGCCGCCGCTCGACGAGACGGGGCGCGAGCAGGCGCGTGACACGGCCGCGCTGGTGCACCGGATCGGCTCGGACCTCTGGGACGACATCGCGTACCCGAGCCAGGTGATCGCCTCGCCGATGGTGCGTACGCAACAGACGGGCCAGATCGTCGCCGAACGGCTAGGGCTGCCGTTCACCACGGACCCGACGTTCCAGGAGGCGAACTTCGGGTCCTGGCAGGGCCTGACCGCCGAGGAGATCGAGGCTCGCTGGCCAGGGCTGCTCGAGCCCTGGCACACCGAGGGAACGGTGCGGCCGCCGGGGCCGGGCGGGGAGTCGGTGGCGGACGTCGGCGCGCGCGTACGCGCGGGGCTCGACGCGCTGCTGGCGCTGGGCGGGCCGCGCACGGTGGTGGTGGTCAGCCACGCGGTGGCGATCCGGGCGATGCTCGGCGTGACGATGGGCGCTAACCCCGGCTCCTGGAGCCAGCTGCGGGTGGCGCCCGCGTCGGTGAGCATCGTGCGGCTGTTCAGCGACAAGCGTGACGAGATCGCCGTGGTGGGAGTCCCGGGCACCGGCTGGTCCACGGTGGGCGGGACGGCCCGGTCCGGCACTCCCTGACGGGCCGGTCGCGTCGATCCGTGCCGCGAACCCGGCAGTCCGTGCCGAGACCGGCACTCAGGACTGCCGGGTTCGGATGGAACTGCCGGGTTCGCGGAGGGATCAGTCCTGGGAGATGGCCTCCAGGACGGGGAGGCGGGAGGCGCGGATCGCCGGCCACACCGCGGCGATCACACCGACCACCACGGCCAGGCCGAGCATCCCCGCCAGGCTGCCCGCCGGGATGGACAAGGTGTTCATCCCCTCGTCGCGGAACAACCGGGGGAACGTCGACGCGATGCCGATGCCCAGACCGAGCCCGATCGCCGTGCCGCAGACCGCGGTGAGCACCGACTCGGTGGTGATGACCCCGGACATCTGGAAGCGACCGAGTCCCACCGCCCGCAGCAGCCCGATCTCCCGCGTCCGTTCGATGACCGACAGCGCCAAGGTGTTGACGATGCCGAGCACCGCGATGGCCACGGACAGCCCGAGCAGCGCGTACAGGATGTAGAGCATCTGGTTCACCTGGGCGGCGAGCCCGTCGACGAACTGCTCCGCGTCCTGCACCGAGACCACGTAGAGCGGCGCGACGATCTGCGTCATCTCTCCTCGCAGCACCTCCAGGTCGGTGCCGGGTGCGGCGACGACCATGACGGTGTTGTTGGTCTGCAGACCGGGCGGCACCATCTCGTCGAGCACGGACGGCGCGACCATGAGCGAGGTGCCCATCGCCACGGACCGGATCATGGCCCCGACGGTGAAGGTGCGGGAGCCCTCGGCAGTGGTCACGGTGACCTCGTCGCCGATGTGCCATCCGTTGGCCTCTGCGGCCCCGATGTCGGCCACCGCGCCTCCGGAGGCCAGGACCTCCGCGGCCGGGCCGACGATCTCCAGCGGTGTGAACACCGTGCCGATCATCGAGGGGTCGAGGCCCGCGACCGGGCCCTGCTCCTCGCCGTCATCGGTGGTCATCGAGACCATCGACCACGGGGCGGGATACGTCTTCTCGACGTCGTCGAGCGCGGCCACCTGGTCGACGACGGAACGCGCCACGGTGTCCGGGACCTCGGTGCGCAGCACGAAGTCCGCGTGCATCTCGCTGTCGACGACGCTGCGCATCGACGCCGTCGTGGAGGCGGCGAGCACGGCCGAGGCGCCGACCAGGGCCATGCCGATCGTCAGCGCACCTGCGGTGCTGGCGGCGCGGCGCGGGTTGCGCACCACGTTGCCGCGCGCCAGCCGGCCGACCGGGCGGAGCCAGGCGACGGCCGGGGCCGCGAGCCAGCGCACCACGGCCGGCACCACGACCGGCCCGACGACGAGCGTGCCGATGATGAGGCCGGCGGCACCGAGCCCCAGCAGCGACCCCGCCTCGTCGGCGTCCGGCCGCACGGCAGCGACGACGAGCGCCGCGGCACCTGCGACGACCAGCGCCAGCCCGGCCCACCCGCGCACTCGCAGCGACTTCTCGTTGACCGTCACCTCGTCGCGCATCGCCTCGACGGGCGGCACCAGGGCGGCGCGTCGCGCCGGCAGGGCGGCGGCGAGGACGGACACCAGCACGCCGACGGCGACACCGGTGACGATCGTCGACGCCGACAGCGGCACCGAGCTCGACAGGGACATGTCCATCTGCCGGAACAGGCTGCCGATGGCGGTGACGAGGCCGAAGCCGCCGAGCACGCCCAGCGCCGACCCCACCACGCCGATGACCAGCGCCTGGATGACGATCGAGCTGAACACCTGAGTCGGTGAGCCGCCGACGGCGCGCAGCAGGGCGAACTCGCGCATCCGCTGACGCACAGACATCGTGAACGTGTTGGCGATGATGAACGCGCCGACGAACAGTGCGAGCAGTGCGAAGACCAGCAGGAACGTCGAGATGAAGCCCAGCTCGCCGGCGATCGCGTCCTTGAGGTCGGCGCGCATCGCGGTGCCCGTCACGGCCTCGGTGCCCTCCGGCGCGAGCGGTGCGATCCGCTCGACGAGCTGCTGCTCGCTGACGCCCTCCTGCGCGTACACCGCGAGGGTCTCGGCCAGCCCGCTCGGGGCGAAGGCGGCCTCGACGGTGGCGGGGTCCATCAGGATGATCGTCGCGCCGGCCATGGGTGCGTTGAAGTCGGTCGAGCCCACCACGGTGACGTCGGTGACCTCACCGAGCAGCACGACCTTCGTCGTGTCGCCGATCGCCAGGCCGGACGACTCCAGCGTGTGCTGCTCGAGCACGATCTCGGACGGGTCCTGCGGCAGTCGTCCGGTCAGGGTGCCCATGCCGGGGTCGTCGGGGTAGAAGGGCATGACCATGGACGGCGCCTGGGTGCTGCGCACCGCGGTGCCGTCGGCGCCGACGAGAGTTGCCGGGCCGCTGATGCCGGGCACCACGGCTGCGACCCCGTCGACCTCCCGCACCTCGTCGGCCAGTGCCAGCGGCACGCCGGCGACGAGCGCGCCCGACGGGCCCAGCTCCGCGGATGACGCGGTGGTCGGCGGCTGGATGTAGGCGTCCGCCGTCGACGAGGCGTTGACCAGCTCGTCGAACGTCGACGAGAGCATCTCGCGCAGCGAGAAGGTGCCCGTGACGAACGCGACGCCGAGCGCCACGGCGAGGACGGACATGACGAAGCGCGCCGCGTGTGCGCGCACGGAGCGGAATCCGATGCGTCCCATCACCGCACCTCGACGTGGGTCGTGTTGGGCGAGCCGTTGCTGCCCAGCCGGGCCAGGGCGTCGAGGATCTGCCCCTGGGTGGGCGACAGCAGCTCGGCGACGAACAGACCGTCCGCGAGGAAGAGCACGCGGTGCGCGTACGAGGCCGCGCGCGGGTCGTGCGTCACCATGACGACGGACTGGCCGACGGCGTCGACCGAGCGACGCAGGAAGGCCAGCACCTCGCCGGAAGCCTTCGAGTCGAGGTTGCCCGTGGGCTCGTCGGCGAAGACGACGGACGGGCGCGAGACGAGGGCGCGGGCGCAGGCGACGCGCTGCTGCTGGCCACCGGACAGCTCGGCGGGCTTGTGGGTCAGCCGGTCGGTGAGGCCGACGGCCTCGACGACCTCGTCGAACAGCGCCTTGTCCACCGGCCGGCGCGCGATGTCCAGCGGCAGGGTGATGTTCTCGGCGGCGGTCAGGGTCGGCACCAGGTTGAAGGCCTGGAAGATGAAGCCCACGCGGGTGCGACGCAGCTTCGTCAGCCGCCGCTCGGACATCGAGGAGACCTCGAGGCCGTCGACGACGACGGTGCCTTCCGTCGGGCGGTCGAGCCCGGCGAGGCAGTGCATCAGGGTGGACTTGCCGGATCCCGACGGGCCCATGATCGCGGTCAGCTCGCCGCGCGCGAGGTCGACGTCGATGCCGCGCAAGGCGTGCACCTGTGCCTCGCCGGAGCCGTAGACCTTGGTGAGGCCTCTCGCGGTGGCGATGGGCTCGGGCTGGGTGGCCGCCGTGCGGGCGTGGTCAAGCGTCGTCTCTGTAGTGGTCACACGAAGAGCCTGGTGGAAGCGCCGGGGGCGGCGCATCGGGAGTGCCCCTGGTCGATCCCTGAGATCCCTGGGCCCCGACCTGCGGGTGGGTCAGGGTTCGCCGGTGCGGGTACCCCCACCCTCCCGGGGCGGCAAGCCGGATAGACTGCCGGCGCGGATGAGTCAGTCAGGCGGCCGCGTCGGGGAAACCCGCCGAGGAACGTCCGGGCTCCGTAGGGCAGGGTGGTGGGTAACACCCACCCGGGGTGACCCGCGGGACAGTGCCACAGAGAACAGACCGCCGGCCTCCTCGGAGGCAGGTAAGGGTGAAACGGTGGTGCAAGAGACCACCAGCACGCCGGGTGACCGGCGTGGCTCGGCAAACCCCACCCGGAGCAAGGTCAGACAGGGAGTGTTCGAGGGCGGCCCGCCCGAGCTCCCGGGTAGACCGCTGGAGGCGTGCGGCAACGTACGTCGTAGATGGATGGCCGTCACCCCCGCGGGGGCAACCGCGCGGGGGCACAGAACCCGGCGTATCGACTGACTCATCCGCCCTGCGGGCGCCCCGTCCGGGGTGTGCCCCTCCGCTGCCCCTCCGCTGCCCCTCCGCTGCCGCTGCGGGCTCGTCGTGTGACTCTGGATCCGTGGACGCGCGACTGACGTTCCGGCCGGCCAACGAGGTGCCGTTCGACGACGTCGAGGCGGTGCTCGGCACGGGCACGGCGGGCCGCTGCCAGTGCCAGCGGCAGGTGCTGGCCGACCGCGAGTGGTGGTACCTCCCGGTCGAGGAACGCGCCCATCGGCTGCGCGCCCAGACCAACCCTGACGACCCTGACGCGCCGACCACCAGCGGCGTCATCGCCTACCTCGACGACGAGCCCGCCGGGTGGGTCGCGGTGGCGCCCCGGACCACGTACCGCCGCGTGGCGCACAGCGACGTCGCGTGGAAGGGCCGCTCCGAGGACAAGCAGGACGCACGCGTGTGGGCGGCCGTGTGCCTCGTCGTGCGCAAGGGCTACCGGGGGGAGGGCCTCACGTACGAGCTGGCACGGGCGGCGGTGGACTTCGCGCGGGAGCGGGGCGCCGCGGCGCTGGAGGCGTACCCGATCAGGTCCCGCGACGGCGGGAGGATCATCTGGGACGAGGCGTCGTACGGCTCGCCGCAGGCGTTCGCCGCGGCCGGTCTGGAGCAGGTCAGCGCGCCGACCGTGCGCCGGCGCGTGATGCGGATCGACTTCTAGTCGGCCTCGGCGGCCAGCCTGGCCGCCCCGACGATGCCCGCGGCGTTCCGCAGGGCGGCCGGCACGATCGGGGTGCGCAGGTCGAGCAGCGGCAGGAACTCGTCGTGCTTCTTGGAGATCCCCCCGCCGACGACGAACAGGTCGGGGGAGAACAGCTTCTCCAGCTCGGTGAAGTACCGCTGGAGCCGCTTGGCCCACGCGGGGAAGTCGAGATCCTCGCGCTCGCGGGCGGAGTCGGCGGCGCGCGACTCGGCGTCGAAGCCGTCGATCTCGAGGTGGCCCAGCTCGGTGTTGGGTAGCAGCCGGCCGTTGTTGACGATGGCGCTGCCGATGCCGGTGCCGAGCGTGACCACCAGCACGATGCCCGGCACGTCGCGCGCGGCACCGTACTCGACCTCGGCGTAGCCGGCGGCGTCCGCGTCGTTGACGGCGAGCACGCGCCGACCCGTGGTGCGGTGCAGCAGGGACTCGATGTTCGTGCCGATCCAGGCGTCGTCGACGTTGGCGGCCGACTGAGCGACGCCGTGCCGCACCACCGCGGGGAACGTCACCCCGACCGGGACCTTCTTGCGCAGGTGGAAGCGCTCGACGACTTCGGCGACCACCGCGGCCACGGCCTGCGGCGTCGCCGGCTGGGGGGTCGGGATGCGCAACCGGTCACCGGCGAGCTCTCCGGTGCGCAGGTCCACCGGCGCACCCTTGATGCCCGAGCCGCCGATGTCGACGCCGAACGCGTACCTGCCCTTGGCCTCCGGCGGCTTGTCGCGGCTCATGGCAGGGTCAGCACCTCTGCTCCGTGCTCGGTGACCAGGATCGTGTGCTCGAACTGGGCGCTTCGGCTGCCGTCCGCGGTGAGGACCGTCCAGCCGTCGTCCCACATCGTCCAGTCGGCGGTGCCGAGGTCGAGCATCGGCTCGATGGTGAACACCATGCCCGGGACCATGACGGTGTCGTAGCCCGGGGCGGCGTCGTAGTGCGGGATCACCAGGCCGGTGTGGAACGCGGGGCCGACACCGTGGCCGGTGTACTCGCGCACCACGCCGTAGCCGAACCGGGACGCGTACTTCTCGATCACGCGGCCGATGACGTTGATCTCGCGGCCGGGTGCGACGGCCTTGATGCCGCGGTCCAGGGCTTCCTTGGTGCGTTCGACGAGGAGGCGGGACTCGTCGTCCACCTGGCCGACGAGGAACGTGGCGTTGGTGTCGCCGTGGACGCCACCGATGTACGCCGTGATGTCGATGTTGACGATGTCGCCGTCGAGCAGCACGGTCGAGTCCGGGATGCCGTGGCAGATCACCTCGTTGATCGAGGTGCACAACGACTTGGGGAAACCGCGGTAGCCGAGGGTCGAGGGGTAGGCCTCGTGGGCGACGAGGAAGTCGTGGCCGATGGCGTCGAGCTCGTCGGTGGTGATGCCGGGGGCGATGTGGCGCCCCACTTCCTGGAGCGCCTGCGCGGCGATCCTCGCGGCGACGCGGATGCGGGCGACCATCTCGTCGTCGAACGCGTCGGGTCCCTGCCAGCGCTGCGGTGCGGGCCGGTCCACGTACTCCGGCCGCGGGATCGACGACGGTACGGGGCGCCGCGGGGAGATCCGCCCGGGAACCAGCGGCGGCCGCGCCGAGTGCACCTGCGTCATGCCTGGCAGTCTACGAGGAGGGGCGCGCGCGACGACGGGAGGTCCGCATGGCTCGGGAGTACTACTTCAACATCGCCACCCGCCAGGTCGAGGAGGGTCGGCAGAGCGACTGGAGCGTGCTGATGGGTCCCTACCCCACGCGAGAGGCCGCGCAGAAGGCGTTCGAGCACGCGCGCGAGCGCACCGAGGAGGCGGACGAGGCGGACCGCGCGTGGCGGCAGTGGGGCGAGGGTTCCGACCAGGGTTCCGACCAGGGTTCCGACGAGGCGGGGGAGCGCTAGCGCGCGTCCGTGGACGTACGAAGGAGTAGGTCATGGCGGTCGTCTCGCACAACATCGCGCTCGTTGCCCACGACAACAAGAAGGTGGAGCTGCTGCGCTGGGCGGAGTTCAACCGGGGCACGCTGGCGCGGCACCGGCTCTACGCCACCGGGACGACGGGAACGATGCTCGAGTACGAGCTGGGGCTGCCGGTGATGCGGCTGCTGTCCGGGCCGGTGGGCGGCGACCAGCAGATCGGCGCGAAGATCGCCGAGGGCGCCATCGACATGCTCGTCTTCTTCTGGGACCCGCTCGAGCCGCAGCCGCACGACCCGGACGTGAAGGCGCTGCTACGCATCGGCGCGGTGTGGAACGTGCCGATGGCCTGCAACGTCGCGACTGCGGACATGCTGATCTCGTCGCCGATGATGGACCAGTCCTGGCCGCAGAACCGGCCGGACTTCAGTCCCCGCGCGTGGGAGGGCGGGCCGTCCACCGAGTAGGGCGCGACGGGTCCCCAGCCCGCCCCACCGCCGAGCGCCACTGCCTCTGTCGAGCGCCCACGTTTCGTGCGCCAAGAAGCGCGCGCTCGACGCAAGGAGTGGCGCTCGGCGCAAGGAGTGGCGCTCGACGGCGGAGGTGGCGTCCCGGCGGGCGAACGCGGGCGGTGGGTCGGGCGGCGGGGGGTGGGTCGGGCGGCGGGCGGTGGGTCGGGTGGCGGGCGGTGGGTCAGGCGTCGAAACGGTGGGCGGCGTCGGGGAAGGTGCCGGCGCGGACCTCCTCGGTGTAGGCCGTGGCGGCGGCGAGCAGCGCCGCCCCCACCTCGCCGAAGCGCTTGGCGAACTTCGGCGACCAGTCGCCCATGCCCGCCATGTCCACCCAGACCAGCACCTGGCCGTCGCATCCCGCGCCGGCACCGATGCCGATGGTCGGGATCGCGATCGCCTTGGTGATGGCCTCGGCCACGGGGGCGGGCACCATCTCGAGGACCACGGCCACGGCACCTGCCGCCGTGACCGCCAGTGCGTCGTCGTGCAGCTGCTCCACGGCCTCGTCGCCCCGGCCCTGCACCCGCGGGCCGCCGAGCCGGTGCTCCGACTGAGGCGTGTAGCCCAGGTGCGCGACCACCGGGATCCCGGCGTCGGTCAGGGCGCGGATCTGCGGTACCGACCGCTGGCCGCCCTCGAGCTTGACCGCCGCGACGCCCGACTCCTTCATGATCCGCACGCTGGTGGCCAGGGCCTGCTCCGGCCCGGCCTCGTAGGAGCCGAACGGGAGGTCGGCGACGACGAGGGCCCGCTTGGCCGCGCCGACGACGGCGCGCGAGGCGACGATCATCTCGTCCACCGTCACCGGCAGCGTCGTCGCGTATCCGTGCATCGTGTTCCCGATCGAGTCGCCGACCAGAAGCATGTCCACGCCGGCCGCGTCGAAGATCCGGGACGTCACCGCGTCGTAGGCGGTGAGCATCACGAGCTTCTCGCCGCGGTCCTTGGCGGCCTGCAGATGATGCACGCGCACGCGCTTGGATACGTCACTCGTCATACGTCGAGCCTAGCCATCCCCAACCACGCCGATCCGGCAGGATGTACGCCATGGACAGGCAGCAGGAGTTCGTGCTCCGCACGGTCGAGGAACGAGACATCCGGTTCGTCCGCCTGTGGTTCACGGACGTCCTCGGGATCCTGAAGTCGGTGGCGGTGGCGCCGGCCGAGCTCGAGCAGGCCTTCGCCGAGGGCATCGGGTTCGACGGCTCGGCGATCGAGGGCCTCACCCGGGTCTACGAGGCCGACATGATCGCCCGGCCCGACCCCTCGACGTTCCAGGTGCTGCCGTGGCGCGGCGAGCGGCACGGCACGGCCCGGATGTTCTGCGACCTGCTCACCCCGGACGGCGAGCCGTCGCTCGCCGACTCCCGCCAGGTGCTCAAGCGCGCCCTCGACCGCGCCAGCGACAAGGGCTTCACCTTCTACACGCACCCCGAGGTCGAGTTCTACCTGTTCGAGGCCCCCGCGGACCCGACGAAGGAGCTGGTCCCGGTGGACCAGGGCGGCTACTTCGACCACGTGCCGCGCGGCACCGCGCACGACTTCCGGCGCGCCGCCATCTCGATGCTGGAGTCGATGGGCATCTCCGTGGAGTTCTCCCACCACGAGGCCGGCCCCGGCCAGAACGAGATCGACCTGCGCTACGCCGACGCCCTGACCACGGCGGACAACATCATGACGTTCCGCACCGTGGTCAAGGAGGTCGCGCTGGAGCAGGGCGTGTTCGCCTCCTTCATGCCCAAGCCGCTGGCCGAGAAGCCCGGCTCCGGCATGCACACCCACCTCTCGCTGTTCCAGGGCGACAAGAACGCCTTCTACGAGCCCGGCGGCGACCTGGAGCTGAGCAAGGTCGCCCGCCACTTCATCGCCGGCCTGCTGCACCACGCGCCGGAGATCACGGCCGTGACCAACCAGTTCGTCAACTCGTACAAGCGGCTGTGGGGCGGCGCGGAGGCGCCGAGCTACATCTGCTGGGGCCACAACAACCGATCGGCCCTGGTCCGCGTGCCGCTGTACAAGCCCGGCAAGGGCAACTCCAGCCGCGTGGAGTACCGCGCCGTCGACTCCGCCACCAACCCGTACCTGGCCTTCGCGGTGCTCCTCGCCGCCGGCCTCTCGGGGATCGAGCACGGCTACGAGCTGCCGGAGGGTGCCGAGGACGACGTCTGGGAGCTGACCTCGTCGGAGCGGCGCGCACTCGGCATCGAACCCCTCCCGTCGTCGCTCGAGCAGGCGATCGACGTCATGGAGTCCTCCGAGCTGGTCGCCGAGACGCTCGGCGAGCACGTCTTCGACTACTTCCTGCGCAACAAGCGCCAGGAGTGGCGCGAGTACCGCGCACAGGTGACGCCGTTCGAGCTGCAGCGGTTCCTGCCGCTCGTCTAGGCGCGCCGTGACGGTCCACGCTCGCGGCTCGTCGCTCGCGGCCCGCCTGTCCCGGGCCGGGGTCGCGGACGTCGCGCGCGGCGAGCGCCTGCTGGCCGACCCCGCGCTCGCGGCGCTCCTGCCTCAGGGGCCCGACGAGCTCGTCGGCGCACTCGGCGAGGTCGCCGACCCCGACGAGGCGCTGCTGACCCTGACCAAGCTCGCGGGCGCCGTCCGCGGGGACGACGAGCTCAGC
The DNA here is from genome assembly GCA_023438885.1 of Actinomycetes bacterium. Lineage (GTDB taxonomy): Bacteria > Actinomycetota > Actinomycetes > Actinomycetales > Cellulomonadaceae > Cellulomonas. The sequence goes on along the minus strand of JAEXPS010000046.1, from coordinate 3,862 downwards.
GGGCTGCTCGCGAGCGCGCTGAGCGAGCCGGGCGTGCCTCGCGACCGGCTCCTCAAGGTGGCCGGCGCCTCGACGGCGCTCGGCTCCGTCCTCGTCGCGCACCCGGAGAACCTGCACGTGGTGCTCGACGAGATGCCCGGCACCGGCGTTGCCGCGGGGGAGGTGCGTGCCGAGCTGCTGGCCGCCGTCGGTGCCGATCCGCAGGCCGCGATGCCGGTGGCCACCCTCACCGGGCCGGCCGGCATCGACGCGATGCGGCGTGCCTACCGCACGCGGCTGCTGCGGATCGCCGCGACCGACCTGATCGCCCCCGACCCGCTGAGCCGCATGCCCGGCGTCGCCGCCGCGCTGGCGGACCTGGCCGGGGCGGCGCTGGAAGCGGGGCTCGCCCTGGCGAGGGCGGAGCAGCCGGACGGCGCGGCGAGCGTGCGGCTCGCCGTCATCGGCATGGGCAAGGGCGGCGGGCGCGAGCTGAACTACGTCTCGGACGTGGACGTCGTCTACGTCGTCGAACCGGCGGGGGACACCGACGAGGCCGACGTTCTGGCCATCGGGGCCCGGCTGGCCGCGGGGCTGGCGCGGGCCTGCTCGACGCCGTCGGGCGAGCCCGCGCTCTGGCCCGTGGACGCGGCACTGCGGCCCGAGGGCAAGGACGGCCCCCTGGTGCGCACGCTCGCAAGCCACCGCGCGTACTACGAGCGGTGGGCGAGCACCTGGGAGTTCCAGGCGTTGCTCAAGGCCCGGCCCCTCGCCGGAGATGGCGACCTCGGCCGCGCCTACGTCGAGATGACCCAGCCGCTGGTGTGGGCGGCAGTGGGCCGGGAGAACTTCGTCGAGGACGCGCAGGCGATGCGCCGGCGCGTCGAGCGGCACGTGCCGGCGCAGGAGGCGGACCGGCAGATCAAGCTCGGTGCCGGTGGGCTGCGCGACGTCGAGTTCACCGTCCAGCTGCTCCAGCTGGTGCACGGCCGGGCGGAGGAGGCGATTCGCTCCGGCAACACGCTGACGGCCCTGGCGGCGTTGGCCGCCGCGGGGTACGTCGGCCGCGACCACGCCGGCCAGCTCTCGGTCTGCTACCGGTTCCTGCGGGTGCTCGAGCACCGCATCCAGATGTGGCGGATGCAGCGCACCCACCTGATGCCTACCGGCGAGGCGGACCTGCGGCGGCTCGCGCGCTCGGTCGGGATGCGGGCGGAGGGTGCCGACGGACTCCTCGAGCGCTGGCGGACGGTGCGCCGTGACGTGCGCCGCCTGCACGAGGAGCTGTTCTACCGTCCGCTGCTGCCGGCCACCGCCCGGCTCTCCGAGGCCGACGTCTCCCTGGCCCCGGAGGCGGCGCGCGAGCGGCTGGCGGCCATCGGCTACCGCGACCCGGCCGGGGCGCTGCGCCACATCGCCGCGCTGACCGAGGGCGTCTCGCGCCGCGCGTCGATCCAGCGCCAGCTGCTGCCCGTCATGCTCGGCTGGTTCGCCGCCGGGCCCGACCCGGACGGAGGGCTGCTGGCGTTCCGGCGGCTCTCGGAGGAGCTCGGCACCACGCACTGGTACCTCAAGCTGCTGCGCGACTCGGGCACCGCGGCCGAGCGGCTCGCCCGCGTGTTCTCGACCTCGCGCTACGTCGCCGACGCGCTGACGCGGTCCCCGGAGTCGGTGATGTGGCTCGACGACGACGCCGAGCTGGAACCGCGCGGCCTCGACCGGCTCGCGCTCGAGGCGGACGCCGTCCTCACGCGGGCCGACGAGCCGGTGGCCGCCGCCACCACGCTGCGCTCACTGCGGCGCCGGGAGCTGGCACGCACGGCGACGGCCGACGTCCTCGGCGTCACCACCGGTATCAGGGCGTCCCAGAGCCTGACCGCGGCGGCCGACGCCGTGCTGGCCGGCACGCTGCGCATCGCGCGGTGGCACGCCCGCCACGAGCGTGGCCTGGCCGACGACCCGGCCCAGATGCTGGTCGTGGCGATGGGGCGGCTCGGCGGCGGGGAGATGGGCTACTCGTCCGACGCGGACGTGCTGTTCGTCTACGACCCGGTGCCCGGCGCCGGGGCCGGCGAGGCGCACGAGTACGCGCTCGCCGCCGCGACCAGGCTGCGCGCGCTGCTGGCGGCGGTGGGACCGGAGCCGGCGCTGGCCGTGGACGCCAACCTGCGCCCCGAGGGCCGCAACGGGCCGCTGGTGCGTTCCCTGGACTCGTACGCGGAGTACTACGGGCGCTGGCACGAGGTGTGGGAGGCGCAGGCGCTGCTGCGCGCCCGGCCGGTGGCGGGGGACGAGGAGCTGGGGGAGCGCTTCGTCGCGCTGATCGAGCCGGTGCGCTACCCGCCCACGGGGCTTGACGCGACCGCGGTGCGGGAGGTGCGACGCATCAAGGCCCGGGTCGAGGCCGAGCGCCTGCCGCGCGGCACCGAGCCGAGCCGCCACCTCAAGCTGGGGCGCGGCGGCATCAGCGACGTCGAGTGGACGGCGCAGCTGTTCCAGCTGCGATATGCCCACGAGGTGCCGGGCCTGCGGACCACCACGACGCTCGGCGCGCTGGCGGCCGCCACCGAGGCAGGCCTGATCGAGCCGGAGGACGCCGCCGCTCTGAGCGAGGCGTGGGAGCTGGCCTCCCGGATCCGCGACGCCAACGTGCTGTGGACCGGGCGGCCCGACGTGCCGCAGGTGGACGTGCTGCCCCACGACCGCACGGCCTTGGCGGGGGTGGCCCGCGTGATGGGGTACCCGGCGGGATCGTCGGGCGAGCTGGAGGAGCGCTACCTGCGCACCGCCCGCCGCGCGCGGCAGGTGGTGCAGCGGGTGTTCTACGGCTGAGGGCCCGCCAGCGCGTCCTCGACGTAGTCGCGCAGCACTGCGGCGTGGTTGACCTCGGGATCGCGCGCCGCGAACAGCAGCGTCACCACCGGCTGGGAGCGGGCGAGGTCGAGCAGCTCGCCGAGGGCCCCGTTCGAGTCGAGCTCCGCACGGTAGCGGTCCGCGAACTCGTCGAAGCGCTCGGGGGCGTGGTGCCACTGCACGCGCAGCGCGGGGCTCGGCGCAACGTCCTTGAGCCAGTGGTCGGCAGCGGCGCGCTCGCGGGTGATCCCGCGCGGCCACAGCCGGTCCACCAGCACACGGACGCCGTCGCCGGGCTCCGCCTGCTCGTAGACCCGCTTGATGCGGACGGTCACTGCACCTTCCGGGTGACCTTGACGTGCCACTCGGTGGGCCCGTCGACCAGGAACTCGACGTCGACCGGCGCGCGCTGGTCCAGCTGCGCCAGCATCGGCAGCGGGGCGTGCGGCGCGACCAGGACGAGCGAACCGCCCGGTGCGATCGCGTCGAAGGCGCCGAGCACCGCGGCGTGGCGGATCGCGTGCGGGATCACGCGCACGTCGAGGACGGGCGTGGCGTCGTCGTGCTCGTGGCAGCTGCACGAGTGGGCCGGCGCGGCAGCCGGCTGGTCGACGATCTGGAGGGGCTCGCTCATGTGCGCTCCTTGTGGAGGTGGGTGCCGGGACGATCCCGGCGGGGGTCAACGGGCGGCGGCCGCGCCCTGCGGCTGCGTGAGGCGGACGAGGCAGAGGTCGGGCTCGGCGAAGGGTGTCAGCTCGACGCGGACGGGACCGTCGGTGGCGGCGCGGGCGGCCAGCCCCTCGGCGAGCCCGAGGTGCACCTGGCAGACGACCTCGGGGTGCAGGCCCGCCGCGGCGCGGAAGGGGCACGCGTGCAGCCGCACCGTGTCGCCGGCGGGTTCCGGGTCGAAGCCCAGGCGGGTGAACACCTCCGTGACGGCGCCCTGCGGGCTCCCGGTCGGGGCAGGGAGCCGCTGCGCCCAGGCCCGGCCGGCCGCGCGGGACGTCGCAGGGCCGGAGCGGGCGCCGGC
>JAEXPS010000040.1 GCA_023438885.1 Actinomycetes bacterium | reverse complement strand
ACCTCGCGCAGCGCCGTATCAAGCGCGACCAGGACCTGCTGCGGGCCAGCAACCTCACACGCGCCGAGTGGCCCGCTACCCGACCAGCTGATCGAGGCGAGGCGCCGCGCTCAGGCCGAGAGGGCGGCCTGCCCGGGGTCGGGCGGACGGTTTGGTAAAGGCCGTCGACCTCTGGCACACTGTTCAGGTTGCCCGGCGACCGCCGAGACCTGGACGCGCGTGCGCGTGCAGGTGGCGAACCGGCCAAGCACGACAGACGCCAGTGGAACGCTGCGCCCCAGGGCGCGGAGCCACACAGCATCCAACGACCTCGTACCTCGCGGTGCGCAGCGCGGAGGTGCGTCGCGATTCGCGACACGCCCGAGTGCGGGGGTCGGCCACAGCGGTTCGAGAGAGAGAGTCAGACGACGCCATGGCGGGACAGAAGATCCGCATCCGGCTCAAGTCCTACGACCACGAGGTCATCGACAGCTCGGCGCGCAAGATCGTCGACACGGTGACGCGCGCAGGCGCGACGGTCGTTGGTCCGGTGCCGCTGCCGACCGAGAAGAACGTGTTCGTCGTCATCCGGTCGCCGCACAAGTACAAGGACAGCCGCGAGCACTTCGAGATGCGCACGCACAAGCGCCTGATCGACATCATCGACCCCACGCCGAAGGCGGTGGACTCGCTCATGCGACTCGACCTGCCCGCTGACGTGAACATCGAGATCAAGCTCTGAGGGAGATCGAGATGACGACCCTTCCCCAGAACCAGCGCGCCGTCACGGCGCTGCTGGGCACCAAGCTCGGCATGACGCAGGTGTGGGACGAGGCCGGGCGCCTCGTGCCGGTCACCGTCGTCGAGGTCGGCACCAACGTCGTGACGCAGGTGCGCACCGACGAGAAGGACGGCTACGCCGCGGTCCAGCTCGCCTACGGGCAGATCGACCCCCGCAAGGTCACGCAGCCCCTCAAGGGCCACTTCGAGAAGGCCGGCGTCACGCCGCGCCGCCACGTGACGGAGATCCGCACCACCGACGCCGGCGAGTACTCGCTCGGCCAGGAGCTGACGGCGGAGACCTTCACGGCGGGCCAGGTCGTCGACGTCGTCGGCACCACGAAGGGCAAGGGCTTCGCCGGTGTCATGAAGCGTCACGGTTTCGCCGGCGTGAGCTCCTCGCACGGTGCGCACCGCAACCACCGCAAGCCCGGCTCGATCGGTGCGGCGGCCACGCCGTCGCGCGTCTTCAAGGGCCTGCGCATGGCCGGTCGCATGGGCAACGTGCGCCAGACCACCCAGAACCTGACTGTTCACGCGGTCGACGCAGAGCGGGGCCTCCTGCTCGTCAAGGGTGCCGTTCCCGGCCCCAAGGGCGGCGTCGTCCTCGTCCGCACGGCCGCGAAGGGGGCGTGAGATGACCGAGTCCACCACGCTGACCGTCGACGTCCTCGACGCCAAGGGCAAGAAGGCCGGCACGGCCGAGCTCCCCGCCGAGGTGTTCGACGTCCAGACCAACGTGCCGCTGATCCACCAGGTCGTCGTCGCGCAGCTGGCTGCCGCCCGTCAGGGCACCGCCAAGGCGAAGACGCGCGGTGAGGTCTCCGGTGGCGGCAAGAAGCCCTTCAAGCAGAAGGGCACCGGCCGCGCCCGCCAGGGCTCGACCCGCGCGCCGCAGTTCACCGGCGGTGGCACGGTGCACGGTCCGGTCCCGCGCGACTACACCCAGCGGACGCCCAAGAAGATGAAGGCCGCCGCGCTCCGCGGTGCCCTGTCGGACCGGGCCCGTGCCGGTCGCGTGCACGTCGTCGAGGGCTTCCTCGGCGCCGACGGCGCCCCGTCCACGAAGAGCGCGCTCGAGATCCTCGCCACGGTGAGCAACCGCCGTACCGTGCTCGTGGTCCTGGAGCGCTCGGACGAGGTCAGCATCAAGTCGCTGCGCAACGCGCAGCAGGTGCACGTCCTGTGGGCCGACCAGCTCAACACGTACGACGTGCTCGTGTCCGACGACGTCGTGTTCACCCGCGGTGCGCTCGAGGCCTTCCTCGCGCGGCCCGCCGGGCGGGGCGCGAAGGCCGTGGCCACGTCCACCGAGGCTTCGGCCCTCGAGGCGGAGGAGAGCAAGTGACCACGCTGAACAAGGACCCGCGGGACGTGCTCATCGCCCCCGTGGTCTCGGAGAAGAGCTACGGCCTGCTCGACGAGGGCAAGTACACCTTCGAGGTGGACCCCCGCTCGAACAAGACCGAGATCAAGATCGCCGTCGAGCAGATTTTCGGCGTGAAGGTCGCGGCAGTGAACACGATCAGCCGCAAGGGCAAGGCGCGCCGCACCCGCTTCGGCATCGGCCGTCGCAAGGACGTCAAGCGCGCGATCGTGACGCTCCGCGAGGGCACGATCGACATCTTCGGGGGCCCGGTCGGCTGACCGGCGACGAGACCAAGGACTGACACGTCATGGGAATCCGCAAGTACAAGCCGACGACGCCGGGTCGCCGCGGCTCGAGCGTGGCCGACTTCGTCGAGATCACGCGTAGCACCCCGGAGAAGTCGCTGGTGCGTCCGCTGCCGAAGTCGGGTGGCCGCAACAGCGAGGGCCGGATCACCACGCGTCACATCGG
>JAEXPS010000019.1 GCA_023438885.1 Actinomycetes bacterium | reverse complement strand
AACTGCCGGGCTCGACACGAACTGCCGGGCTCGGCGTCAGGGGTGCTTCTTGCCGGTGCCCTTGCGGGGGTTCGGCGTGGGGGCTGCGGCGGGCGACGAGGCGCCGGGGCCCTGCCGGAGCGCGGTCGTCGGCTCGGGGGCCGAGGCCGGGGCCGTGGGCTGGGCGGGGGACGGTGTGGCGGTCGGGGTGGCGGTCGGGGTGGGGCCGACGACCTCGACACCCACCGTCTCGACGTCCGTGTAGATCGCGCCCGTGCGCCCGATGGCCGGCCCGACGACGGCGGCCGAGCCGAGCAGCACCACGAGCGTCAGGCGGACCCATGCCCCGGACCCCCGGGGGAGGAACGGTTCGGCCTCAGTCGAGGAGGATCGCATCGAAATTCCGTCCCTCGGCTGCCGGGCGCGCCGGAACGCGGCGCCGCCGGTCCTCCAGCACCGCGAACAGCTCCAGCAGGCCGAGCGCGACCAGCGGCGGCACCAGCATCACCGCCCGCCCCTGGGCCGAGCCCGCCCAGGCGAGCACCGTGCCCCAGTCGTTGTGCCAGCCGATCACCACGCCGCGCACGCGGCTCACCGGCGTCGCGTTCGGGTCCGGCTCGGCGTTCGCGTCGCCCCTGGTGATGATGTACGGCTGGAGGATCTGGTTCCCGTCGTCGTCGAGCAGCGGGACCATGCGGCCGGTGGCCGGCTCCTGCTCGAGCGCGGGCAGCTGGTGCAGCTCGACGATCCGGTGCGTGACGAGGTTCTCGCTGCCGACCGGCCGGAAGGTCACCACCTGGTCGACCTTGAGCTCCGAGGCGTCGGTGATCGCCCGCAGCACCACGACGTCGCCCGCCACGAACCGCGGCGCCATGGAGCCGGACGTGACGATGAGCAGCCGCTGCCCGTGCGCCTGGTACCAGAGTGGAACGGCCAGCGAAGCGGCGTAGGCGAGGCCGCCGGCTGCGACGACCGCCCACAGCACGGCCGTGACGGTCACCCGCCACCACGTGCGCCGGGGACGCACCCGCCCGGTCCGCGGTGCCGGAGGGCTGGGTGCCCGCCGCTCCGCGTACAGCGCGAGCTCGTCGTCGGTCATGGGCGGCTAGCCGGCTGCTGGCTCGTTGTTGACGGTCTGCTCGGCGTCGAGCCGCAGGTCGATGTGCGCGGTGGTGTTCTGGTACTCGTTGCCCGCGGCCTTGTCGAGGGTCACCCGCACGCACAGCACGTTGCTCGTCTGCGAGGCCAGGGTGTGGAAGCGGCCGGTGTAGGGCGTCGTCGTCGCGTCGCCGAGGATCGGCGTGTAGCTGCCGAGGGTCGACTCGCCCGGCAGGTCCAGCCCGGTGAAGGTGCCGGAGTCGGTCGGCAGTGCGGCGGTGGTGGTGCACGCGGCCTCGGTGTCGACCGGGAACACGTCGAGCTTCAGCACGTCGCGCAGGTCGCCGCTCCCGGCGACCGTCTCGGGGTCGGTCGGGTCCACGGCCTGGCCCGCGGGGTCGGCCAGCCCGCCGACTCCGGCCGTGGCGCGGAACGAGGCGGCGTAGCGCAGCGCCAGGGACCCGCTGTTGGTGACGGTCAACGGCTTGGCCACGATGTCGCCCGGGTTGAGTCCGGGGGTGGTGACGTCGAACGTGAACGTCCCGAGCGTGAGGTCGACGGTGCCGGTCAGCAGGTCGCCCGCCGTCGTCTCGCGGTCCGTGAACAGGGCGCTCGTCGTCAGCGAGGTGATGCCGAGCCCGGCCAGGGCGAAGATGGCGGCCGTCGCGCCGAGGCGCCGCCAGCGCGACACATCGCGCCTGGCCGGCGCCGGATCGATCATCTGCTGCAGCAGCTCGTCCATCATGACGGGGCACTCCTCGGGGCCGTCGGAGACGTCAGGGACGTCGGCAATCACGGCAGTATCGGCATCATCATGGCGGCGAATGAGGCTTTTGGCGTCAATTCACGCGAATCGGCGGCTTCGTGTCCGTGGGGTCGTCGCGCCCGGCGTTGGCCCGCCGCGGCCGGGTGACCCGCGGCGGGGTCGGCGTGGGGACGTCGCCGGCGGGTGACGGCTGGGCGTACAGGTAGCCCTGGGCCTGGTCGACGCCGAGCCTCGCCAGCACGGCCGCCGTGTCCTCGTCCTCCACGCCCTCCGCGATGACGCGCAGGCCGAAGGAGTGGGCCAGGTCCACCATCGCCTGCACCACGAGCTGCGAGCCCTCCCGGTTGTCGTCGCGCAGGTCGGAGACGAACAGGCGGTCGATCTTCAGCTCGTCCACCGGCAGGTCGCGCAGCTGGGCGATGGAGGTGTTGCCGATGCCGAAGTCGTCGACCGCGACGCGCACGCCGAGCGCCCCGAGCCGCTCCAGCACCGGCACCACGCGTGACGTGTCCGCCATGAGCGCCGTCTCGGTGATCTCCACCTCGAGCAGGTGCGCGGGTACGCCGTGCTCGTCGAGCAGCCGCTCGATGAGGTCGACCACCGCGACGTTGGCGACGTCGTGCGCCGAGAGGTTGACCGCCACGGGGGTGGCGTGGCCGTCCGCGCGCCACTCCGCCAGCTGGCGCACCGACTCGCGCAGCGAGAAGGCGGTGAGCACGTGGATCAGCCCCGACTGCTCGGCGAGCGGGATGAACGTGCTGGGCAGGAGCATCCCGTGCTCCGGGTGCCGCCAGCGCACCAGCGCCTCGAGCCCGGCGATGCGTCCCGTGGCCAGCTCGATCTTCGGCTGGTAGTACATCTCGAGCTGCTTGGTGCGGTCCTCGCCGGTGGCGTCGACCACCAGCGGTTCGTCGAGGCCCGACGACGGCGCGTGGTCCGTCTCGACCGGGCCGGCCGACTCGGCCTCCGGCTCCTCGCGGTCGCCGCCCTCCTCCTCCAGCGCGCGGTGCAGGTCGCCGAGCAGCTGGAGCCGGGCGGGGGAGGAGTGGTCCTCCTCCGGGTCGTACACCGCGACGCCGGAGCGGTGCACCTTGGCGGTGTACATCGCCACGTCGGCGGTGCGCATCAGCGACGAGGCGTCGTCGGCGTGGTCCGGCAGGCAGGCGACGCCGACGGACGGCTCGACATGCAGCTCGAGCCCGCCGAGCCGGAAGGGCGTGGCGAACAGGCCCCGGATGCGCTGGGCGAGCCGCTCGGCGTTGGCGACCGTCCGCACGTCCGGCAGCAGCACGGCGAACTCGTCGCCGCCGAGGCGGGCGACGATGTCCTCGTCGCGCAGCGCGTCGCGCATCCGGTCCGCGACCTGCTCCAGCAGCTCGTCGCCGCGATCGTGGCCCAGGGTGTCGTTGATGTCCTTGAACCGGTCGATGTCGAGCAGCACCAGGCCGACGCGGCTTCCCTGGGCGCGGGCCTCCTCGATCCCCCGGCGCATCCGGTCGGCGAGCAGGCGGCGGTTGGGCAGGCCGGTCAGGGAGTCCAGCAGCGCGAGGCGGGCGTTCTCCAGCGCGGTGGACTGCAGCCGGCGGGACGTGGTGTGCACGGTGCGGAACAGCAGCAGCCACAGCAGCGCCAGCCCGCCCGCGACCACCAGCGTCACGGTGCGCACGGCGTCGGCCAGCGACTCCTGCGACACGGTCTGGTCGATCATCACCTCCGCGGCGCCGACGATCGCGTTCGCCGGCTGGGTGCCGACCGCCGTGTCGCGCGACGACGTCTCGCCCGCCCGCACCGGCACGTAGACGTCCAGCACCGGGCGCTCGGACGCCGCCAGCTGGTCGCCGCCGGGCAGGGCCCGCACGTCGGTGACCATCCGGGCGTCCGGCTCGCCGGTGGAGCGCACGTGCTCGAACCGAGTGTTGTCCGGCAGGCCCGTGGTGGTGTTGCGGGCCGTGGAGTACATCAGGCGACCGTCGGTGCTCCACAGGCGCAGCTCGACGAGCTTGTCGGCGAAGCCTGCGGTGGCGTCGGTGACCGCCTGGTGCCCGTGCTCGTCGAGGATGCCGGTGCGGAACTCCTCCGCGGTCAGCGACGCCACCGCGTACGAGCTGACCGAGTTCGCCGTCTGGGTGCCGAACCGCACGGCCTGCTGGCGCATCACGGACGACGACACCCACACGAGCGCGACGCCGAGCGCGGTCATGGCGACCAGGCTCACCACGACGAAGTACCGGGTGAGGCTCAGGCGACGCCGGGCGGTGCGTGCCACGCGGACCTCGCTCGCTGGGGGGACGGACGGCTCAGGGTAGGCGTACACCGGGCCCGCGAGCGAGCATGGAACGCCGACGCGCGCCGCAGTGTTGAGCGGGGTACCGCCGCAGCTGCGGTCGGAGCGAGGAGATGGACCCATGACGTACGAGGTGACCAGGACCGACGAGGAGTGGAAGGTCCGGCTCGACCCCCAGGAGTTCGCGGTGCTACGGCTCGCCGCCACGGAGCGGCCGTGGACCGGCGAGCTGCTCGACGAGAAGCGCGAGGGCGTGTACAGGTGCCGGGCGTGCGGCAACGAGCTGTTCCGCTCCGAGACCAAGTTCGACTCCCACTGCGGCTGGCCCAGCTTCTTCACGCCGCTGGCCGCCGACCGCGTGGAGCTGGTCGAGGATCGCAGTCTGGGGATGGTGCGCACCGAGGTGCGCTGCGCCAGGTGCGGCTCTCACCTGGGTCACGTGTTCGACGACGCACCGCAGACGCCGACAGGCGATCGGTACTGCATGAACTCGATCAGCCTGACGTTCGAGCCCACCAAGGGGTGAACCCTGACGACACGCCGCTCGGCACGCGGCGAACGCCTCAGCCGCAGCCACGCCGATGCCGATAATCCCTGACGTGGACGACGTGCTCACGGTGCGCCGCTGGCGGCGATATGGCGCCGACCGGCTGTACGTCACGGACGAGACCGGCGCCCACCTCGGGTCGGTGGACCTCCAGTCCGGTGAGGTCGCCGCCCACCCCGACGGCGAGGGGCTGGTGCGCCGCGCGGCGCAGGAGTTCCTCCGCTCGGACGGCACCGAGCTGGTGCTGCCGATGCAGCGCGACGGGATCGAGGAGGCCGAGGCGCTCCGCAGCCAGATGGAGGCCTGGCTCGGCACCGCCTCGGACGACGAGACACCGGCCCGCGCCAGCTCGATCGGCGAGCGTCTCGACCGCCTCGCCGCGGAGGGCTGGGAGACCGTGCACGACGTGCCGCTCGGGCGCCAGGGCACCTGCGTGGAGCACCTGCTGATCGGCCCCGGCGGGCTGTTCACGGTCACCGAGCGCCGGCATCCCGGTCGCAGCGTCGTCGGCCGCGGCCGAGCCATGACCGTCGACGGGAAGCCGGTCGCCTACCTGCGCGATGCCCGCCTCGAGGCCGGCCGCACCCAGGACCGGCTGATCGCCTCCGGCTGCACCCAGATCCACGTGCGCGCCGTGCTGGTGCTCCAGGGCGAGCTGGACCTCGACGTCGTCGTCGGGCCCAACGACCCGCTGGTGGTGGCCCGGCACGAGGTGCCGGGCCTGTTCCGCCGCATGCCGACCGTGCTGGAGCCGGCGGCGGTCGCCGCGCTGGCGAAGGTTGCCCGCCGGCTGAGGACCTGGCTGACGTAGCCGGTCCTCAGCCGGGCGGATGTCAGGCCGTGACGCCCGTCAGCTCCGGCTCGTCGTCCTGCTTCGCCTGCGCCTCGAGGGCCTGCTGGATGCCGGACTTGTGCCCGAGCGGCACCTCCTTGAGGAACAGGATGGCGACCAGCGCGATCAGGGCGATCGGCGCACCGATGAGGAAGAGCTCCGCGACGCCGTCGCCGAACGAGCGCTCGACGACCTCCTTGACCGGCTCCGGCAGGGTGGCGAGGTTGGGCAGGCTCGCGCCGTCGCCACCGAGCGCCGCCGGGTTGATGCCGACGGCGACCAGGCCCTCGACCAGGAGGTCCTGGACCCGGTGCGAGAGCACGGCGCCGAGCGCCGAGACGCCGATCGCGCCGCCGAGCGTGCGGAAGAACGCCACGGCCGAGGTGCCCGAGCCGATGTCGGCGACGTCGAGGGTGTTCTGGACGGCGAGCACCAGGTTCTGCATCAGCATGCCGACGCCCGCGCCCAGGGTGAACATGTAGAGGCTGACCAGCGTGAAGCTGGTGTGGTAGTCGATGGTGCCCATGAGGGCGAGGCCGCCCGCGAGCAGCACGGCGCCGGCGACCATGAACCACTTGTAGCGCCCGGTCCGCGTGATGATCCGCCCGACCACCGTCGAGGTCAGGAACAGGCCGACGATCATCGGGATGGTCAGCAGGCCGGACACGGTCGGTGTCTTGCCGCGAGCCAGCTGCATGTACTGGGACAGGAACACCGACGAGCCGAACATCGCGACGCCCACGGAGATCGACGCGAGGACCGCCAGGACGAACGTGCCGTTCTTGAACAGGTGCAGGGGGATGATCGGCTCGTCGGCCCGCAGCTCGATCCGCACGGTCAGCGCCAGCAGCACCAGCGCGCCGCCCACCATCGCGGCGGTCTGCCACGAAGCCCACTCGAACTCGGAACCGGCGAACGTCACCCACAGGAGCAGCAGGGCCACGCCGGCGGAGAGGGTCAGTGCGCCGAGGTAGTCGATCCGGACCGCCCGGCGCCGGCCCTTCGGCAGGTGCAGCGTGCGCTGGAGCACGACGATCGCGGCGATCGCGAACGGCAGGCCGATGAAGAAGTTCCAGCGCCAGCCCGGGCCGTCGGTGATGACGCCGCCCAGCAGCGGGCCACCCACCATGCCGATGCCCATGATCCCGCCCATGAGGCCCATGTACCGGCCGCGCTCGCGCGGGCTGATGATGTCCGCGATCAGCACGGTCGCCAGGGCGGTCAGGCCGCCGGCGCCGATGCCCTGCACCGCGCGCCAGCCGATGAGCTGCGTCACGGTCTGGGACAGCCCGGCCGCGGCCGACGACAGCACCGAGATCGCCAGCGCGAGCTGGATCAGCAGCTTGCGGTTGAACAGGTCGGCGAGCTTGCCCCAGATCGGCGTGGTGATCGTCGTGGTCAGCAGCGTCGCCGTGACCACCCACGTGTACGACTGCTGGCTGCCCTGGAGGTCCGAGACGATGCGCGGCAGGGAGCTCGAGACGACGCTCGTCGCGAGGACCGAGACGAACATCCCGAGGAGGATCCCGGACAGCGACTCCATCACCTCGCGGTGAGTCATCGTGCCCGCGGGTTCGGCGCTGACGCCGGCCGAGTCGAGCTCGGCTGTGGTGTTCGTGGACATGCAGTGCCTTCCAGCGGGACGTGGCACCGTCGGCGACGGCGCCTGCTACGGGGGTCGTCGTCGTCGACGGTGCGCGCCGCGGGGGCGCGGGCTCAGTGGGTCGCCGCGGCG
>JAEXPS010000208.1 GCA_023438885.1 Actinomycetes bacterium | reverse complement strand
GCCTGGTGCCGGACGACGAGGCGGCGCTGCGGGCGCTGCCCGGCATCGGCCCGTACACCGCGGCGGCCGTGCGGGCGTTCGCCTTCGGGCGCCGGGCCGTGGTGCTCGACACCAACGTGCGCCGGGTGCTCGCCCGCGCCGCCGCCGGGGTGGCGTTGCCGGCCCCGGCACAGACGGCGGCGGAGGTCGCCCTCGCCGACCGGCTGACCCCGGCGGACGACGAGACGGCGGCTCGGTGGGCGGTGGCGACGATGGAGCTCGGGGCACTGGTGTGCACCGCGCGGTCGGCGCGGTGCGAGCAGTGCCCGCTCGCCTCGTCGTGCGCCTGGCTGGCCGCCGGGAAGCCGCCCGACGAGCACGCCGCCCGCCGCCGCACGCAGCCGTGGGCCGGCACCGACCGGCAGGTGCGGGGCCGGGTGATGGCCCTGCTGCGGACCGCCGCCGGCCCCGTCCCGGTCGAGGCGGTGCGCGCCGCGTGGCCGGACGGCGCCCAGCTCGACCGGTGCCTGGCCGCGCTGGAGGCCGACGGCCTCGTCGTGCGAGGACCGGGCTCCTACCGCCTGCCGTGACCTACAGCTCGAGGAGCATCCGGGTGTTGCCCAGGGTGTTCGGCTTGACGCGGGCGAGGTCGAGGAACTCGGCGACGCCGTCGTCGTGCGAGCGCAGCAGCTCCGCGTACACGTCCGGGGTGACCGGCGTGCCCTCGATGACGCGGAACCCGTTGGCCTGAAAGAACGGCACCTCGAAGGTCAGGCAGAACACCCGGCGCAGCCCGAAGGCCCGCGCGCGGTCGAGCAGGGCGGTGACGAGCTGCTGGCCGATGCCGTGCCGGCGGCGGGCGGGGTTGACGGCGAGGGTGCGGATCTCGGCGAGGTCGGACCACATGACGTGCAGGGCGCCGCAGCCCACCACCTCGTCGCCGTCCACGGCGACCAGGAACTCCTGGACCGCCTCGTAGTACGCCACCCACTCCTTGGCGAGCAGGATCCGCTCGGAGGCGTAGGGCTCCACCAGGGCGTGGATGGCGCGGACGTCGGCGGGGAGCGCGGGACGGATCCGGGGACTCACGCGCTCACGGTATCGGCCCTAGACACCCGCCTTGGTGCGCGGCCGGCGGGCGAGCGTCGCGGGCTCCACGGAGTCGAGCAGGCCGGTGGCGGAGATCTCGTCGACGACGAGGTCCGTCACCACCCCGGCGCGCAGCGCGGCCAGCAACGGGGGCACCTTGGCGTCGCCGGCGACGATGCACACGCGGCGCGGGATCCGCGCGAGCTCCACCGGCGTGGGGCCGGTGGCACGTTCGTTCAGCGGGATGTCCTGCCACGAGCCGTCAGCTCGCAGGAACACGGTGCAGACGTCGCCCACCACGCCCTCGTCGTGCAGCACCTGCACGTCCTCCTCGTCCAGGTAGCCGGCCGAGTACACGTGCGACGGCACGGCTCCCGACAACGCACCCACCGAGAACACGGCGATGTCCGCGCGCGCCTGCATGTCCAGCACGCGGCGCACGGAGCGCTCGCGCCACATGGCGCGCTTGGTGTCCGGGTAGTCGAAGAACGCCGGGACCGAGAAGTGGTGCACGGCCGCCCCGAAGGCGGTGCCGAAGCTGGAGATGAGGTCGGACGCGTACTCGATCCCGCTGGTGCGCATGTTCGCCGCACCGTTGAGCTGGACCACCGCCGCGCTGCGGGTGGGCTTGGGCACCAGGTAGCGGGACACCGAGGCCAGCGTGGTGCCCCACGCCAGGCCCAGCACCATGTCGGAGTCGAACCACGAGGACACGAGCTTGGCGCCGGTCATCGACACCTGCTCCAGCCGCTCGATGTGGCTCGCCGAGTCCGGGACGGGCACCACGTAGGCCTCGACGCCGAAGATCGACGAGATCGTCCGGCCGAGCCCCGGCGCACGGGTGCTCGCCGGGCGCAGGGTGATCTCGACCAGGCCGGACTGCCGGGCGCGCTTGATCAGACGCGAGACGGTGGACCGCGACGTGCCGAGATGCCGCGCGATGACCTCCATCTTCAGGTCCTGGAGGTAGTACATCGACGCCGCACGTAGGACGTCCTGCTGCTCTTTCCCGACGTACACCGCCACCGTCCTCGCGATCCGCCGACCTGCACGTATGTGCGGGCCGGTTGCGCATGCGTTCAAGCCGTGATGACGATAACTCAGCCGCCCTCGAACGGGCGAGCCTCCGACAGTAGGAGATGTCTTCATGAGGACCGCGCCCCTGACGCCGCAGGCCCGCTCCGCCGCACTCGACGCACTGCGCGCCAGCACGGAGCCCGGCCACGAGCTCGACATCCTGGTGATCGGGGGCGGCGTCACCGGCGCCGGCATCGCCCTCGATGCCGTCTCGCGCGGGCTCTCCACCGCCATCGTCGAGGCCCAGGACTGGGCCTCGGGTACCTCCAGCCGCTCCACGAAGCTCGCGCACGGCGGCCTGCGCTACCTCGCGATGTTCGACTTCAAGCTGGTCCACGAGGCCCTGCGCGAACGCGACCTGCTGACGTCCAAGCTGGCGCCGCACCTGGTGAAGCCGACCGCTTTCCTCTACCCCCTCCAGCACCACGTGTACGAGCGGGCCTACGTCGGCGCGGGCATCGCCCTGTACGACGCGATGGCCTCGGTGACCGGCGGCAAGCGCCGTGCGCTGCCGTTCCACCGGCACGTCTCGCACACGCGGATGCAGCAGATGTTCCCCGACTTCCGCCCCGACGTGGCCGTCGGCGCCATCCAGTACTGGGACACGATGCTCGACGACGCCCGCCTCGTCGAGACGCTGGTGCGCACCGCCGTCTCCTACGGCGCCCACGCCGCGAGCCGCACCCAGCTGGTGGGCCTGACCAAGAGCGACGGCGGCGTCATCAACGGCGCGGTCCTGGTCGACCAGGAGACCGGCGAGCGGTTCGAGGCCCGCGCCAAGCACACGATCAACGCCACCGGCGTGTGGACCGAGCAGACCGAGCACCTCTCGGGCTCGCCGGGCGGGCTCAAGGTGCTCGCGAGCAAGGGGATCCACATCATCGTGCCGCGCAGCCGCATCCGCGGCGACGTCGGGCTGATCCTGCAGACCGAGAAGTCCGTGCTGTTCTTCATCCCCTGGCCGCGGTACTGGGTGATCGGCACCACCGACACCCCGTGGAACCAGGAGCTGCGCCACCCCGTCGCCAACCGCGCCGACATCGACTACGTCATCGAGCACGCCAACACGGTGCTGTCCGAGCCGCTGACCCGCGGCGACATCATCGGCACCTACGCCGGCCTGCGCCCGCTGCTGCAGCCCGAGGTCAAGGAGGGGACCAGCTCCACCAAGGTGTCGCGCGAGCACACCGTCGCCTCGCCTGCGCCCGGCTTCACGGTGATCGCCGGCGGCAAGCTGACGACCTACCGGGTCATGGCCGAGGACGCGGTCGACTTCGCGCTCGGCGCCCGCGCCTCGTCGCTCCCCTCGCCCACCCGCGACCTGCCGCTGGCCGGCGCCGAGGGCCTGGCGGTGGTCGAGAACCAGTCCAAGGGCTGGGCGGAGACGTACGGGTGGGACGAGCACCGCCGCCAGCACCTGATGGGCCGGTACGGCTCGCTGCTCGCGGAGCTCGTCGAGCTCGTCGAGGAGCGCCCGGACCTCGCGCAGCCGTTGGCGAAGGCCCCGGCGTACCTGCGCGCCGAGGCGCTCTACGCGGCGACACACGAGGGTGCGTTGCACCTCGACGACGTGCTGATGCACCGCACCCGGCTCAACTACGAGCAGGCCGACAAGGGCGTGGGCGCGCTCGAGGAGATCGCCGATCTCGTCGGGCCCGTGCTGGGCTGGGACGACGCAACTCGCGCCCGCGAGATCCAGGCGTACGTTGAACGAGTCCAGGCGGAGGAGGCTGCCGCGCTGGAGAGCGATGACGCCAGTGCCGAGGAGGTCCGCCTCAAGGCCGCAGACCTCTCACCGATGGTCGACGTCGGCGAGAGAGCCGGGAACGGGGGATCCGGCAGCTAGACCCCCGCTCGTCTGCGGGGTTGCACGTGACAACGAGGTCCCGTCACAAGGAAAGCAGGTAGACCGTGGATTCAGCTGTGTTCCTCTCCGAGGTGTTCGGCACCGCCATGCTGGTGCTTCTCGGCTGTGGCGTTGTCGCCAACGTGATCCTCCCGAAGAACAAGGGCTTCAACTCCGGTTGGGCCGTGATCACCTTCGGATGGGGCCTGGCCGTCATGGCCGGTGTGTACGTCTCCTACAAGTCCGGCGCACACATCAACCCGGCCGTCACCATCGGCCTCTTCGCCAACTCCGACGTCACCGAGTTCGCCCCCGGCGTCGACGCCAACTTCGGCAACATGCTGATGTACTGGCTCGCCCAGCTGATCGGCGGGATCATCGGCGCGTTCCTGTGCTGGCTGGCGTACAAGAGGCACTTCGACGAGGACGCCGACCCCGGCACCAAGCTCGGCGTGTTCTCCACCGGCCCGGCCATCCGCTCCTACGGCTGGAACTTCGTCACCGAGGCCATCGGCACGTTCGTCCTGGTGTTCGTCATCCTCCTGTTCGGCAGCACCCCCGCCGACCTCGGGCCGATTCCCGTGGCGTTCCTCGTCGTCGGCATCGGCATGAGCCTCGGCGGCCCCACCGGGTATGCCATCAACCCCGCCCGTGACCTCGGCCCCCGCATCGCGCACTTCGTCCTGCCGATCCCGGGCAAGGGCTCGAGCGACTGGGCGTACTCCTGGGTGCCGGTGTTCGGCCCGCTCGTCGGCGGCGTTCTCGCCGGGCTCGCGGGCGCCGCGTACATCAGCTGACGACCCGCACGGCCGACGAGCCACACCCTCTCGTCGGCACTCCCCCGACGCCCGGGGGCGCGCCGCCCACCCCGCAGCGGCGGCGCGCCCCTGAGGACGTCATCTCCCGCCACCAGCGTCCAAGGAGTCCCCATGCCCGACACCACCTACGTGCTCGCGATCGACCAGGGCACCACGAGCTCGCGCGCCATCGTCTTCAACCACTCCGGCCAGATCGTCTCGGTCGGCCAGAAGGAGCACGAGCAGATCTTCCCCAGGGCCGGGTGGGTCGAGCACGACCCCATCGAGATCTGGGACAACATCCGCGAGGTCGTCGCCATCGCTCTGTCGAAGGCCAACCTGACCCACACCGACATCGCCGCGGTCGGCATCACCAACCAGCGGGAGACCGCGGTCGTCTGGGACAAGACGACGGGCAAGCCGGTCTACAACGCGATCGTGTGGCAGGACACCCGCACCGCGAAGATCATCGAGGACCTCGGCGCTCTCGGCGGTGGCCAGGACCGGTACAAGGACCGCGTCGGCCTGCCGCTCGCGACGTACTTCTCCGGGCCGAAGATCAAGTGGATCCTCGACAACGTCGAGGGCGCCCGCGCCAAGGCCGAGGCCGGCGACCTGCTGTTCGGCAACACCGACGCCTGGACCATCTGGAACATGACCGGCGGCGTCGACGGCGGCGTGCACGTCACGGACGTCACCAACGCCTCGCGCACCATGCTGATGGACCTGTCCACGCTCAGCTGGGACGCAGAGATCGCCGCCGACATGGGCATCCCGATGTCGATGCTGCCGGCCATCAAGTCGTCGTCCGAGGTCTACGGCCAAGGCCGCGCCGGCGGGCTGCTGCCGGACGTGCCGATCGCCGGTGACCTCGGCGACCAGCAGGCGGCGACCTTCGGCCAGGCCTGCTTCGAGGTGGGCACCGCGAAGAACACCTACGGCACCGGCAACTTCATGCTCCTCAACACGGGCACCTCGCCGGTTCCGTCGAAGAACGGCCTGCTGACCACCCTCTGCTACAAGATCGGCGACCAACCCGCCGTGTACGCGCTCGAGGGCTCCATCGCCGTCACCGGCTCGCTCGTGCAGTGGCTGCGCGACAACCTGGGCATCATCTCGTCCGCCCCGGAGGTCGAGCGCCTGGCCCAGACGGTCGAGGACAACGGCGGCGCGTACTTCGTGCCGGCGTTCTCCGGCCTGTTCGCGCCGTACTGGAAGTCGGAGGCGCGCGGCGCGCTCGTCGGCCTGACGCGCTACGTCAACAAGGGCCACATCGCCCGCGCCGCTCTGGAGGCCACGGCCTTCCAGACCCGCGAGGTCCTGGACGCCATGAACGCGGACTCCGGCGTGGCGCTCACCGAGCTCAAGGTCGACGGCGGCATGGTCGCCGACGAGACGCTCATGCAGTTCCAGGCTGACATCCTCGGCGTGCCGGTGGTCCGCCCGCAGGTCGCGGAGACCACCGCGCTGGGCGCCGCGTACGCGGCCGGCATCGCGGTGGGCTACTGGAGCGGCGAGCAGGACGTCATCGACAACTGGGCCGAGGACAAGCGCTGGACCCCGTCGCTCGACGACGCCGAGCGTGACCGCACGTACCGGCTGTGGAAGAAGGCCGTCACGAGGACGTTCGACTGGGTGGACGACGACGTGAAGTGAGCCACGGTCCCGCCGCACGGCGGGGGG
>JAEXPS010000145.1 GCA_023438885.1 Actinomycetes bacterium | reverse complement strand
GGCCTGGCCCTCGGGCCGTCCGGGCCTACGCCGGAATGACCTCGTAGACCAGCCGCGCGAACTGCCCGAACGCCCGCGCGGAGACCAGCCGCAGCCGGTCGGACTCGATGCGGCGGCCGAACACCGGCGCGCCGGCGGCGAGCGCCACGGGGGTGACGCTCAGCGCGATCTCGTCGAGCGCGCCCGCGTCGAGGAACTGCCCGGCGAGGTCGCCACCGCCGACCACCCAGATGCCACCCTCCCCTGCCGCCGCCCGGATCGCGGGCAGCGCGTCGACCACCGGCCCGGAGACGAACCGCACGTCGGCACCCTCGGCCACAGGCAGCTGCCGGGTGGTGAAGACGTAGGTCGGCGTCCGGCCGAACATGTCCCGCCACTTCTCGGGGTGGGCCAGCACGTCCTCGTGCTCCACGACCCACAGGTACGTGGTGGAGCCCATGACGTTCACGGTGATCCCGCTCGGCAGCAGCTCGTGCTGGGCCTCGTCGCCTCCGGGCACGGCGAAGAGCCAGTCGAGGGAGTCGTGCTCGTCGGCGATGAAGCCGTCGAGGCTGGTCGCAGCGTCGTAGGTCACCTTGCCCATCGGGCCAGGCTAGGCGGGCGAGCCGGGCCGCGCTCGGGCCGTGGACGCTGCCACATGTGTCGTCGCAAGCGCCTAACCTCGCTTCCGTGCGCCCCGAACACATCGACCGTCTGTACTCCGTCTCCCGCCCGGCCGTGCACCCCGACGGGTGGGCCGTCGTGGCGGCCACCCGTGCCGACTTCGCCGCCGACGCCTACGTGGGCCAGCTGTGGCGTGTCCCCGTGGCCGGCGGCACGCCGCGCCGCATCACGCGCGGCTTCCGCGACACCGCGCCGAAGCTCTCGCCGGACGGCCGCCTGATCGGCTTCCTGCGGGCGGCCCCGGGCGAGCCGCCGCAGCTGGCGATCGTGCCCGCCGAGGGCGGCGAGCCCGTGGTCGTTACGGATCGCAAGCTCGGGGTCGGCGACTTCGCCTTCAGCGCGGACTCCACCCGTGCGGTCTTCGTCTCGGCGGTGCCCGACGAGGGGCGCTACGGAACCCTCGACGGCGTGCCCGCGCCGGCCGAGGACCCGCGACACATCACCACGCTGACGTTCCAGCTCAACGGCCGGGGGTACACCGCGGACCAGCGGATGCACGTGTTCGTCGTCGACCTGCCCGACCCGTTCGGCGAGCCGCCGGTCAAGCCCGTGGGGCGCGCGGCGAAGGCGGAGAAGGACGCCGAGACCAAGACCGCCCTGGTCCCCGAGGCGCGCCAGCTGACCGAGGGTGACTTCGACCACCGCGAGCCGGTGGTGGCCGGGGAGTCGGTGATCGTGGCCGCCGCGCGGCACGACGACCGCGACCTCGACCGTCGCAGCGACCTCTACCGGATCGACCTGGCCAGCGGCGAGGTGGTGGCGCTGACCGACCCGGCGGTGACCGGGACCGTACTGAGCGTCGCGTCGCCGGTGGTGGTCGGCGACGACCTCTACTTCCTGGCCGGCGACCTCGGCGCGGACGGCCAGGACTTCGTCGGCACCAACTCCGCCGTGTACCGGGTGCCGGTGGCCGGCGGTGCGGTGGTGCGCCTCACGGAGCCGGAGGACTCGTCGTTCGCGCAGCTGGCGGCGGGGCCCGAGGCCGGGGTGCTCGGCATCCTCCACACCCGGGGCGAGGGCGTCGCAGTGCGGATCTCGCCGGACGGTGCGGTCGAGCGGCTGGCGGCGCCGCAGGGCGCGTCCGTGTCGGCGATCGCCGGCGCCGGGGACGCCGTGGTGGCTGCGGTGACGACGCTCGTCGCGCCCGGCGAGGTCGCCCGCCTGGGGGCGTCCCCGGCTCTGCTGACCGACTTCGCGGCCGGGCTGCGCGAGGTGGCGAGCCCGGTGGCGGCCCGCGAGCTGATCGCGACCAGCCCCGACGGGCAGCCGGTGCAGGGCTGGGTGCTGGTGCCGGAGGGCGAGGGCCCGCACCCGGTGCTGCTCAACATCCACGGCGGGCCGTTCGCCTCGTACGGGCCGTCGTTCTTCGACGAGGTGCAGGTGTACCTGGCCGCGGGCTACGCGGTGGTCTACTGCAACCCGCGCGGCTCGGACTCGTACGGCCAGGCCTTCGGCCGGGCGATCACGGGCGACTTCGGCAACCTCGACATGACGGACGTGATGGCGTTCCTCGACCACGCACTGGCCACCGTGCCGGGGCTGGACGGAGACCGGGTCGGCGTGATGGGCGGCTCGTACGGCGGCTACCTGACGGCCTGGCTGATCGCTCACCACCACCGGTTCGCCGCGGCCATCGTGGAGCGCGGCTACCTGGACCCGCGTTCGTTCATCGGCAGCAGCGACATCGGGTGGTTCTTCACTCCGAAGTACAACACGGCCGACCCGGCGCGGATGGACGCGCAGTCGCCGCTGCTGCTCGCGGGCCAGGTGACGACGCCGACGCTGGTGCTCCACTCCGAGAACGACCTGCGCTGCCCGCTGTCCCAGGCACTGCGCTACTACACGGAGCTGAAACTGGCCGGGGTCGACGCCGAGCTGCTGGTGTTCCCGGGCGAGACCCACGAGCTGTCGCGCTCGGGCCGCCCGTGGCACCGCCGCCAGCGGTTCGACGCGATCCTCGACTGGTGGGCGCGGCACCTGCCGGTGGGCTGAGCCTCAGGGCACCACGACGGTGATGCCCGCACCCGCGTTCCCCGACCCCAGTGCCGCCAGGGCGGCCGCGGCCTCGTCGAGCGACACCACGCGCTCGACGAGGCGCGCTGGGTCCAGGCGCCCGTCGGCGACCGCAGCGAGCATCGCCGGGTACTCGTGCGCCGCCATGCCGTGGGAGCCGTAGACCTCGAGCTCCCAGGCGATCACGCGGTCCATCGGCATCGCCGTGCGGGCGTGGGCACCCAGCAGCAGGCCCACCTGGACGTGCCGACCGCGCCGGCGCAGACCGAGCACCGAGGCGACCGCCGTCGACGACGCACCCACCGCGTCCATCGAGACGTGCGCGCCGCCTCCGGTCGCCTGCACGACGAGGCCGGCGACCTCCTCGGGCGGCAGGCCGGCGGGGTCGAGGGTGACGTGGGCACCCAGCTCCGCGGCGCTCGCGCGAGCAGCCGGTGAGGGGTCGACGACCACGACGTGGGCCCCGGCGGCCACCGCGACCTGGACCGCCGACAGACCCACGCCGCCTGCACCGAGGACCGCGACCTCGTCGTGCGGGCGGACTCGCCCGTGGACCGTCACGGCGCGGTACGCGGTGGCGAACCGGCAGCCCAGCGACGCGGCGACCACCGGCGACATCCCTTGCGGCAGCCGCACCAGGTTGCCGTCGGCGTGGTGCACCGCCACGAGCTCGGCGAAAGAGCCCCAGTGCGTGAAGCCCGGCTGCTCCTGGTGCGGGCACACCTGCTGCTCGCCGGCGGCGCAGACCTCGCAGGCGCCGCAGGCGCAGACGAAGGGCACGGTGACCACGTCACCGGCGCGCCACCCGGTGACCGCCGGCCCGGCGGCGACCACGGTCCCTGCCAGCTCGTGGCCCGGCACGTGGGGCAGGCGCACGGAGTCGTCGTGCCCCTGCCAGGCGTGCCAGTCGCTGCGACACACCCCGGTGGCGGCGACGCGCAGCACCACGCCGTCGCCGGGGCAGTCGGGATCCGGCACGCTCCGGACCGCGGGCGGGGCTCCGAACTCCTCGATCACCAGGGCGCGCACGGCGCGATCCTGCCACTCGCGACGACGCCGGAGCGCGCTGGCGAGGTAGGGTCGTATCGATTCGATCAGCCCATCCGGGGGATCGCGCCGTCTGATCGGGTCCCCCGGACGGGTGGTTGACCGGGTGAGATCGCCACGTTCGGCCGCGCCGCGGCGGCGGCGCCGCAACGATCAGGACCATGCAGGGGACTGAGCCGGTCGAGCCGCGCAATCGGGATCTTCTCATCCGCGTCACGGACGGCGACGTTCACGCCGCCCGTGACGCCTGGGCACGTGCGCAGTGCGCCCACCCGGGATCAACGCGAGCCAGGACGCTCCACGAGTCGTACCGCCTCATCGTGCGGACCCAGGCGCAGCAGATCGCCGAGGAGTTCCGCGCCGCCCGCGCCGGCTGACGGCTGCTAGCCCCCGGACTGGCGGGGCATCACCTGGACGTCGGGTCCGGGAAAGACGAGCCCTTCGTGGCCGTCGGCGAACTTCACCAGGAAGGGCGGGCCGCCGTCCGGGCCCCGGGTCTCGAGCACCTCGCCCCAGCGGTCCTTGGTGTCCACGGTGCGGCCGTGGACCACGATCGTGTCGCCTACGGATGCGTGCATCGTCGCTCACCTCGTCTCCGAGGCTAGCCGTCCTCGGCCCGGGCGTCAGGCGGAGGCGCTCCAGATGCTGGCCCCCGGCCTGCGCGTGAGACTGGACCGGCGAGCCGATCGCGCTCCCCCGTCCCATGGCCACCGGGCACGGATCGTCACGGCGGTCGGGCGCACCCGACAGGGGGTATCGGTATGTGCACGGGAATCAGGTTCTCCGACGGCAGTGGCAACCTCTATCTCGCACGCAACCTGGACTGGACGGCCGGCTACGGCGAGCGGGTGGTGGTGACACCCACGGGGTACGCCCCCCGCTCACCCTTCGGGGCCGTACCGAGCATCCGGCACGCGACGATCGGCATGGGCATCGTGCAGGAGAGCACGCCGCTCTACTTCGACTGCGGGAACGACGCGGGTCTGGCCGTGGCGGGTCTCAACTTCCCGGGGTACGCAGCCTATGCCTCGGGCCCCGCCGAGGGGGCGACCAACATCGCGGCGTACGAGTTCCCGCTGTGGGTCGCCTCCCAGTTCGCCAGCGTCGACGAGGTCGAGGCGGCGCTCGGGAACGCCGTGATCGTCGACAAGCCGATCAACGAGCAGTTCCCGAGCTCGCTGCTGCACTGGATCGTCGGCGACGCGACGCGGGCCATCGTCGTGGAGCACACCGCGGACGGGATGCACGTCTTCGACGACGACGTCGACGTCCTGGCGAACCAACCGGGCTTCACGTGGCATCACGAGAACCTGCGCAACTACCTGAACGCGTCGCCCGACTTCCCGGCGGAGTTCGTGCTCGGCAGGGCCAAGCTGACCCCGTTCGGCTCGGGGTCCCACATGCGAGGGATCCCCGGCGACTACTACTCACCGTCCAGGTTCGTCCGCGCCGCCTACGTGAATGCGCACTACCCGGAGAAGACCAGCGAGGAGGAGAACGTCAGCCGGGCGTTCCACACGCTGCAGCAGGTCGCCATGGTGGAAGGTTCCGCCGCGATGGGCTCCGGCGAGTTCGAGAAGACCATCTACACCGGGCTCTTCTCGTCGAGGACGACGACGTACTACTCGAACACCTACGAGGACCCGGCCATCCAGGCCGTCCGGATGGCCGACCACTCCCCGGAGGGGACGGCGCTCGTCGTCGTCTAGGCCGTACACCAGGCCATCCAC
>JAEXPS010000122.1 GCA_023438885.1 Actinomycetes bacterium | reverse complement strand
GCCGCCGCCCGACGAGCGCCTCAGCCCGCTCTTCCACGGCACCGGCCAGCAGGTCGGCGATGTCACGCGTCACGACGCACCTCCCTGTCCTTGCGCAGCACGACATCCGCCGACTCCGGCGCCGCCGTGGCCCCGAGCACGCGCGAGAGCGTCGCGACGCCATCGGAGACGTACCGCTTCACCGACCCCTCCGAGAGCCCCAGCAGCTTGGCGGTCTGGGACACCGACAGGTCCTCGAGGTGGCGCAGCACCACGCAGGCCCGCTGCCGGGGGCTGAGCAGCGCGAGCGCCGCCTCGACCGCGGCCGGCAGGCCCGGTTCGTCGGACATCGGGGCTTCGTGCCCGACGAACGCGAGCGCCTCCCGCTCCCGGCCCGCCTTCCGTGCGCGGTCGACGAAGCGCGAGACGATCGCCCGGCGCACGTACTGCTCGGCCTGGGCGGCGGACTCGAAGCGCGCACGCCCGCCGAAGGTCGACACGAGCGCGTCTTGCACCAGGTCCTCCGCGTCGGACCGCGAGCGCGTCAGGAGCATCGCGCGCGCCACGAGGTGCGGGTAGCGCTCACGCGCCACCGCCTCCAGCATCGGCTCCCATCCGGCCACGGTGCGACCTCCCTTCGTTGGAAGAACGCCTGGCGGGCACCGCGGGGTTGCCCCCAGTGAACCTCGTCGGTTGGGGTGCCACATCACATGAGCCCATAGCCTGTCCGGGTGCAGGTGATCTCGGACCTCAAGGCACTCTGGCCGCTCGTCGGGTTCCGGCGGCTGCTCGCCGTGCGGCTCGTCAGCCAGTGCGCCGACGGCATGTTCACCGTCGGCCTGGCGACCCTGTTCTTCTTCTCCCCGGAGAACGCCGCGACCGCCGGCGCCGTCGCAGCGGCCTTCGCCGTGCTGCTGCTGCCGTTCACCATCGTCGGGCCGTGGGCGGGCGTATTCCTCGACCGCTGGCGGCGCCGGCAGGTGCTCCTCGTCGGCAACCTGGTGCGCATGGCGTTGACGCTGGTGGTGGCGCTGCTGATGGTCACCGTCGGCGTCGGCCCCGCCGTCTACGTGCTGGCACTGGCCACCCTCAGCGTCAACCGGTTCCTGCTCGCGGCGCTGTCGGCGTCGCAGCCGAAGGTCGTCGCCGGCGAGCTGCTGCTCACCGCCAACTCGGTGGCACCCACCCTCGGATCGGTCGCGTCGTTCGTCGGCGGCGGCGTCGGTGCCGGGCTGTCCCTCGTCATGGCGGAGGGCCGCGCGCGAGACGCGGTCGCGCTGGTCGTCGCGGCGGCGCTCCAGGCCACCGCGGCCGTGCTCGCCCTCCGGCTGGGCAGGGACCAGCTGGGGCCCGACGAGCCCAGCCTCGTCCCGTTGCGCCAGGCGCTGCGAGTGGTGGGCCGCGGGCTCCTCGAGGGCGCCCGCTACCTCGTCGCGCGCCGCACACCGGCGCAGGCGCTGGGGATCATGGCGTGGCACCGGCTGCTCTACGGCCTGGTGCTGATGGCGAGCATCCTGATCTCGCGCAACCTGCTCAACGACCCGCACGACCTCGACGCCGGGATCGCGACGTTCGCGACGATCGTCGCGGCCACGGGTGTCGGGTTCTTCGTCGCCGTGGTCGTGACGCCCATCCTGTCGCCGCGTGTGGGCACGCACCGGTGGATCGTCCTGTGCCTGGTGGTCGCCGCCGTCAGCCAGGTGATGCTCGTGATCTCCGTCGAGCTGCCGGTGGTCATCGCCGGAGCCGTGGTGCTGGGCCTGGCGGCGCAGGCGGCGAAGATCGCCGTCGACACCATCGTCCAGCGCGACACCGCCGACGCCTTCCGCGGCCGCGCGTTCGCCCTCTACGACGTGCTCTACAACGCGGCGTTCGTCGGGGCCGCCGCCCTGGGCGCCGCGATCCTGCCGGACACCGGCTGGTCGCGCGTCGCCTTCGCCGGGCTGGCCGCCGCCTACCTCCTCGGAGCCCTGCTCTACCTGCGCGCACCCACTGCTCCGCGCGAGGTGCCAGGACGTACGGCCCGGCCCGCGGCACAGCTCGATGCCTAGCGTCGGGATGCCGCACGCGAGGAGGACCCGATGCCGTTGCCACCGCTCGTCGAGCCCGGGCCGCCGCTGACGCCGGACGAGCTCGCCCGCTACTCACGCCACGTGCTGATCCCCGGCGTGGGCGAGCAGGGTCAGCGACGGCTGCGCAACGCCCGCGTCCTGGTGGTCGGCGCCGGCGGGCTGGGTTCGCCTGCACTGCTCTACCTGGCCGCGGCGGGCGTGGGCACCATCGGAGTCGTCGACTTCGACGTGGTCGACGTGTCCAACCTCCAGCGCCAGGTGGTGCACCCCAGCACCGCCGTGGGGGAGCCGAAGGTCGACTCGGCGACCCGCACGCTGGCCGGCATCAACCCGGACGTCCGCGTCGTCCCCCATCGCGTGCACCTCGACGTGGACAACATCCTCGAGCTCGTCGGGCAGTACGACGTGCTGCTCGACGGCACCGACAACTTCCCCACCCGCTACCTGGTGAGCGACGCCTGCGCGCTGGCCGGCAAGCCGCTGGTGTGGGGGTCGGTGCTGCGCTTCGACGGCCGGGTCGCCGTGTTCTGGTCCGCCCCTCCGGCGGGAGCGGTCGCGGTCGGCTACCGGGACGTGTTCCCGAACCCGCCGGCACCGGGCACCGTCCCGTCGTGCGCCGAGGCCGGCGTGCTCGGCGCGGTGTGCGGCGTGGTCGGTTCGGCGATGGCGGTGGAGGCGCTCAAGCTGGTCCTCGGCGTCGGCGAGCCGCTGCTCGGCCGCATGGCGGCGTACGACGCGCTGTCCGCACGCTGGGTCGAGGTGCCGATCCGACCCGCGCCCGGCGCTTCCCCGGTGACCCGGCTCCAGGCGTACGACGAGGTCTGCGAGCTTCCCGTCGCACTGCCCGAGACCGGTGCGCGCGCCCTGGCGCAGCGCCTCGCGGCTCGCGCGGCCGGCGACGACGAGTTCGACCTCGTGGACGTGCGCGAGCCCGCCGAGCACGCGCTCGGCACGATCCCCGGCGCACGTCTGATCCCGAAGGGCCGGTTCGTCGACGGCGAGGGGTTCGACGAGCTGCCGCGTGACCGTGACGTGGTCCTCTACTGCAAGGCGGGGGTCCGCTCTGCCGAGGTGCTGCGGCTCGCCACCGCCCGGGGGTTCACGCGCGTGAGCCACGTCCCCGGCGGCGTCCTCGAGTGGATCGACGAGGTGGACCCAGCGCTGCCGCGCTACTGAGCGTGACCGTGGCGGGGGTGGTCCCCACCACCCACCTGCTCCACGGCGTGCACCAGCGCGGCGCCGATCGTCGCCAGACCTTGCCGCACTCCTCCGGTGGAGCCCGGCAGGTTGACGATCACCGTGCGCCCCGCCACGCCGGCGAGGCCCCGGCTGAGCAATGCCGCCGGGATCCCCGACGCCAGGCCGGCCGCCCGCATCGCCTCGGCCAGGCCCGGCAGGCTGCGGTCGAGCAGCGGCAGGGTCTGCTCGGGTGTCAGGTCGTCGGGCGCCAGCCCGGTGCCGCCGGTGGTGACCACGAGCGCGGCCCCGCCCGCGAGCGCCTCGCGCAGCGCACCCCCCACCGCGGGTCCGTCGGGCACGACGAGGGGCGCGGCCACCTCGAAACCGAGCGCGGCCAGCGCGGCGACCGCCGCCGGGCCGGACTCGTCGGCGTACGCCCCCGCCGCCGCGCGCGTGGAGGCGGTGACGACGACGGCGCGAGGACGGTCCGTCACGTCGTCGGCCGGCGCCACGTGCCGGAGCGGCCGCCGGTCTTCTCGGTCACCTGCACCTCGCTGAGCGTCGCGCCCTTGTCGACGGCCTTGACCATGTCGATCAGCGCGAGCCCGGCGACCGCGACGGCCGTCAGTGCCTCCATCTCGACACCGGTGCGGTCGGCGGTGCGCACCGTCGCGGTGATCCTCACGGCCTCGTCGGTCACCTCGAGGTCGACGGTGACGCCGTGGATCGCGATCGGATGGGCCAGGGGCACCAGGTCGGGTGTGTGCTTCGCCGCCTGGATGCCCGCGATGCGGGCCACGGCGAGCGCGTCGCCCTTCGGCACGCCTGCGCCGCGCAGCAGGGCGACGACGGCGGCAGACACCAGCACCCGGCCTGTCGCGGTGGCCGTCCGGACGGTCACGTCCTTCGCGGAGACGTCGACCATCCGCGCGGCGCCGCGCTCGTCGACGTGGGTGAAGCCCGGCTCGCTCACAGCACTCCTTCGGTCGATCCACGCTCCGTGACGACGACGCGCACCCCCGCACCGGCGTCGAGCCGCGCGACGTCGTCGGGCACGACCGCCAGCGCGTCCGAGCGGGCGAGCGCACCGAGCAGATGGGAGCCGTTCCCGCCGACGGGGGTCGCCCACCAGCCGTCCGGCCTCGCCTCGAGCGCCACCCGCACGTAACCGCGCCGGCCGAGCTTGTGGGTCACCGGCTCGGTGAGCCGCGCGCCGATGCTGGGCGCCGCCAGTGCCGAGTGCCCGGCGAGCCGGCGCAGCAGCGGCCGGGCGAACAGGTGGAACGAGACGTACGCGCTCACCGGGTTGCCGGGCAGGGCCAGCACCGGCACCCGCCGCGGCCCGATCCGCGCCAGCCCCTGCGGCTTGCCCGGCTGCATCGCCACGTGGACGAGCTCGACGTCGGCCGGGTCGTCGACGAGGGCGGACAGGTCCTGCCGGACCACGTCGTACGCCCCCGCGCTCACGCCGGCGGTGGTCAGCACCACGTCGGCGTCCGCGGAGTGCCGGCGCACGGCCTCCGCGAGCGCCCCGGGCACGTCGGGGACCGCGGGCGCCGTCCGGACGGTGGCGCCGAGAGCCCGCGCGGCCGCGACGAGCATCGGGGAGTTGGAGTCGTGGATGCGCCCGGGGCCGAGCGGCTCGCCCGCCGGCACCAGCTCGGACCCGGTCGAGAGCACCACGACGCGGGGCGCCCGGTGCACCGTCACGTGGGTGTGGCCGCACGCTGCCAGCAGGCCGACCTGCGCCGGGCCGACGAGCGTCCCCGCCGCGAGCACCCTCGCGCCCGCAGCGACGTCCTCGCCCCGGCGGCGGATGTGCGCTCCCGGCTCCGGCACGGCCAGCACGCGCACGGTCTGGGTGCCTCGGTCGGTGTCCTCGAACGGGACGACGGCGTCCGTGCCCGCCGGCACCGGGGCGCCGGTCATGATCCGCACCGCGGTACCGGACGCCAGCGCGATCGCCCGGCCGTCGCCGGCGGGGACGTCGTCCACCACCGGCAGCACCACCGGGTGCTCCGGGCCGGCGCCGGTGACGTCCGCCAGTCGCACGGCGTAGCCGTCCATCGCGGAGTTGTCGAACGACGGCAGGTCGACCAGGGAGGCGACATCGGCGGCGAGCACCAGACCGGCGGCCTCCGCGAGCGGCACCCGCTGCGCGGGCGTGGGCGTCACCCCGGCCAGGACCGCCGCGACGTGCTCCTCGACGGTGCGCGCGCGGCCGCCGCGCGGCTGGTCGTCATCGGGGCCCACGGCATCGAGCCTAGCCCGCTCGCGGGGGTGCCCCATCCCGGCCTTTGGTCCGCACCGGGCCTGTTGACCTGCGCCTACGATCCCGGCATGAATGCGTTCGACGGCGAACGGCAGCGCCCGCTGCGCGATGCCCGCGGCCGGGTGGCGAGCAACTTGCGGGTGTCGCTGACCGACCGCTGCAACTTGCGGTGCACCTACTGCATGCCGGAGGAGGGGCTGCCCTGGCTGCCGTCGGAGTCCGTGATGACGGACGACGAGGTGGTGCGCCTGGTGCGGCTCGCGGTGCAGCGCCTGGGCATCAGCGCGGTGCGGTTCACGGGCGGTGAGCCGCTGCTGCGCCCTCGCCTCGAGGACATCGTCGCCGACGTGGCCGCCGCCCGCGGGCCGGCCGGCACGCCGCCGCTCATCGCGCTGACCACCAACGGCCTCGGGCTGACCGAGCGGGCGTCCGACCTCGCCGCGGCAGGCCTCGACCGGGTCAACGTCTCGCTCGACACGCTGGACCCCGCCCGGTTCGCGGCGCTGACGCACCGCGACCGGCTCCCGCAGGTGCTCGCGGGGCTGGCCGCCGCGCGGGCCGCGGGCCTGCGGCCGGTCAAGCTCAACGCGGTGCTGATGCGCGGCGTCAACGACGACGAGGCGTGCGACCTGCTGGCGTTCGCTCTGGAGCACCGCTACTTCCTGCGGTTCATCGAGCAGATGCCCATCGGCCCGAGGGATGCCTGGGACGCCTCGGGCGCCGTCACGGCGCGGGAGATCCTCGACCTGCTCGGCACCCGCTTCGCGCTGACGCCGCTCGACCGGGGTGATCGCGGCTCGTCGCCCGCACAGACCTGGCTGGTCGACGGCGGCCCGGGCGCGGTCGGTGTGATCGCCTCCGTGAGCCTGCCGTTCTGCGACGCGTGCGACCGCGTGCGGCTGACCGCCGACGGCAAGTTGCGCACCTGCCTGTTCGGGCACGAGGAGACCGACCTGCTCGGGCTCCTGCGGGCCGGGGCGGACGACGACGACCTCGCCGCGGCGTGGGCGCAGGCGGTGCTCGGCAAGCCGGCGGGGCACGGCATCGGCGGCCCGGACTTCGTCCAGCCGTCGCGGACGATGAGCAGGATCGGAGGCTGACATGGCCGGAGACATGGCCGGAAGCGTGACGGTGCGGTGGTTCGCCGCCGCGGGTGAGGCCGCCGGGCGGGCCGACGAGCGCCTGCCGCTCGGCGAGGGGACGACGACGGGCGATCTGCTGGCGCGGGCGGTCGACGCGCACGGCCCGGCGCTCGGCCGTGTGCTGGCGGCCTGCAGCGTGCTGGTCGACGGGCGGCTCGACGAGCGCCGTGACCAACCGTTGACCGACGGTGTCACCATCGACGTGCTGCCACCGTTCGCCGGCGGCTGACGACTACGGGGAGTTGACCCACTCCGAGTCGCCGCCGGGAAACACCTGGCGCTTCCACACCGGCAGCCGCTGCTTGACCCGCTCGACGAGCTCGCTGGTCGCGGCGAACGCCGCCGCGCGGTGGGCCGACGACGTCGCGGCGGCCAGCGCGCACTCCCCGATCTCGAGGCGCCCGACGCGGTGGGTGACCGCGACGGCGTCGACGTCGAACTCGTCGGCGACCTCACGGGCGATCTCGGCGACGATGTCGCCCGCGGACGGGTGGGCGACGTACTCCAGCCACGAGACGCTCACGCCGTGGTCGTGGTCGCGCACCACGCCGGCGAACGTCACGACGGCGCCCGCGCTGTCGCGCTCGACGAGCGCGGCGTGCTCGGCCACGTCCAGCGGCTGGTCGCTCACCCCGGCTCGTGCCACGGCGTGAGCCGCCGGGCTGACCCGCGACCGGTCCTCGGCGTCGTTACCCATGCGGGCCAGCGTAGGTGCCTCGACGGGTGACCCGGAAAACGCGTCACCCGCCCCGCTGGTGCCCCACACGCCCCCGAGAGCCACGCAATTGCGGCGTGGACACCCGCAAAGTGCACGCACGTGCGGCTCTGTCGGGACCTTGGGCCCGCATCAGCGGCACAGCGCTGCGCGAGCCTCCGGTGATGCCAGAATTCCGGATCTCGGAGGCGGCGGCCCTGCTCGGTGTCAGCGACGACACCGTGCGCCGATGGGTCGACGCCGGGCGTCTGCCTGCCGGCAGGTCGGAGTCCGGACGTCAGACCGTCGCCGGGGCGGACCTGGCCCGGCTCGCCCAGGATCTGGCCGCGACGCCCGAGGGGCACACCGGACCCGTCTCCGCGCGCAACCGGCTCACCGGCATCGTCACCCGCGTGGTCCGGGACACCGTGATGGCCCAGGTGGAGATCCAGGCGGGCCCGCATCGGGTGGTCTCGCTCATCAGCCGCGAAGCGGCCGACGAGCTCGGCCTGGAAGCCGGTGTCCTCGCGGACGCGGTGGTGAAGGCCACCGACGTGATCATCGAGGCTCCCGGGTGCCGGCCATGACGCCCCGGCTTCGTCGACTCCCGGCCGCCCTGCTCGCCGCAGGCGCCCTCGCGCTCGCCGCCTGCGCGCCCGGCGCGCAGGCAGCGCCGGGCGTCGCACCGACCGCGGCCGAGCCCGCGCTGAGCGGCGAGCTCGTCGTCTTCGCCGCGGCGTCGCTCCAGCTGACGTTCACGCAGCTCGGCGAGATCCTGACCGCCGACCACCCGGACCTGCGGGTGACGTTCAACTTCGGCTCGTCGGGCACGCTGGCGACGCAGATCGTCGCGGGGGCGCCCGCCGACGTGTTCGCGGCGGCGAACTCCTCGACGATGACGGACGCGGCCGCGGTGGTGAACCCGCCGACCGTGTTCGCCCACAACTCGCTGGTCATCGTGACGCCCGCGGGCAACCCGGCGAGGATCACCGGCCTCGCGGACCTGGCGAACCCGGACCTGAAGATCGCCTTGTGCGACCCGTCCGCTCCGTGCGGATCGGCTGCGACGTCGGTGCTCACCGCGGCCGGTCTCACCGGTGCCCCCGACACCTTCGGCCAGAACGTCAGCGCGACGCTCCAGCTGGTGACCGAGGGGGAGGTCGACGCGGCGCTCGTGTACGCGACGGACGGCATCGCCGCACACGACCACGTCGAGACCATCACGTTCCCGGAGGCGGACGGCGCGGTCAACGTCTACCCGATCGCCACGCTGCGCGAGGCTGCCAACCCGGCGGCGGCGGAGGCGTTCGTCGCGCTCGTGCTCTCCGTCACGGGCCAGCAGATCCTCGCGAGCGCCGGCTTCGGGGCGGCCTGATCCCATGGCACAACAGACGCTCAACGGCGATCCAGTGCGGGCGCCGAGATCACTGCGCCGGCGAGGTCGCGCGCCGGCCGCGTTGGTGGTCCCCGCGCTGGTGGGCGTGGCCTTCCTGGTGCTCCCGTTCGTCGCGCTCCTGGAGCGCGCCCCGTGGAGCCAGCTCGGCTCGCTGGTCGCCTCGGGACCGGTGCTCGAG
The DNA here is from genome assembly GCA_023438885.1 of Actinomycetes bacterium. GTDB lineage: Bacteria > Actinomycetota > Actinomycetes > Actinomycetales > Cellulomonadaceae > Cellulomonas. Next base: position 3,567 of record JAEXPS010000122.1, on the reverse strand, counting down.
GCCCTGTGGCTCTCGCTGCGCACGGCCACCGCGGCGACTGCGATCTGCGTGGTGCTGGGCGTTCCCCTGGCATGGCTGCTCGCTCGCACGCGGTTCGTCGGGCAGAACGTGCTGCGTGCCCTGCTGACCATGCCGCTCGTCATGCCGCCCGTCGTCGGCGGCGTCGCCCTGCTCTCGCTGCTGGGCCGGCGGGGGCTCCTCGGCCGGCACCTGGACGCCTGGTTCGGCGTCACCGTCCCGTTCACCACGGTGGCCGTCGTCCTGGCCGAGGCGTTCGTCGCGCTGCCGTTCCTCGTGCTGTCGGTGGACGGTTCACTGCGCTCCGTCGACCGACGGTACGAGCAGGCCGCGGCGGTTCTCGGCGCGTCCCGCTGGTACGCGTTCCGCCGGGTGACCCTTCCGCTCGTCGGACCCTCGCTGGTCACCGGCACCGTGCTGTGCTTCGCGCGCGCACTCGGGGAGTTCGGCGCGACGATCACGTTCGCCGGGAACTTCCCCGGCCGCACGCAGACCATGCCGCTGGCGATCTACCTGGCGATGGAACGCGATCCGGACACCGCGCTCGCGCTCTCGTTGGTGCTGATCGCCGTCTCGCTCGCCGTGCTGGTGGGACTGCGCTCCCGCTGGCTCGCCGGACTGGTGGGGGTGCGCACCGAATGAGGCTCGACACGCACGTCGTCGTCCGCCGGCGCTCGTTCGCCCTCGACCTGCAGCTCGTGGTCGAGCCGGGCGAGACAGTCGCCCTCGTGGGGGCCAACGGGGCGGGCAAGACGACCTTCCTGCACGCCGTCGCCGGGCTCGTCGAGCTGTCGGACGGGCACGTGCGGCTCGGCTCCCACCTGCTGACGGACGCCTCCGCGGGGATCCACGTCCCCGCCGAGGAGCGGCGCTGCGGCCTCGTGTTCCAGCAGCACATGCTGTTCCCGCACCTGTCCGCCCTCGAGAACGTCGCCTTCGGGCCGAGGGCCCGGGGCGTGCCCCGCAAAGAGGCCCGCTCGCACGCGCGCGAGTGGCTCGTGCGACTCGGTGTCGACGAGCACGCCGACCGGCCGGCCGCCCGACTCTCGGGCGGGCAGGCGCAACGGGTCGAGCTCGCCCGGACGCTCGTCGTCCAGCCGGAGGTGCTGCTGCTCGACGAGCCGTTCGCCGCGCTCGACGAGGCGTCCAAGCCCTACGTGCGCGACCTGCTGCGCGAGAACGTGTCCGACGGGGACCGTCCCGTCGTGATCGTCACCCACGACCCGCAGGACGTGCGTTCGCTGGCCGACCGGATCGTCGCGCTCTGAGACGGGCACCCGGTGGATCCGGCCAGTGCCGCGCTCCGTAGGTGGAGGTCACGGGCGCGACCCCGACCGAGGTCCCACAGAGGGACTGCCTGGTCCGGCAGGATGGCCCGATGGCTCGACGGAAGAAGTCAGCGCCGTCCGGCGACACCGTGGGCATCGTCGTCCTCGCCGGCGGCACGTCCGCGCGCCTGGGCGGCGGCGACAAGACCGCCCTCGACGTGGGCGGGATGTCGATCCTGCACCGGTTGCTGACCGAGCTTCCCACCTGGCCGACGGTCGTCGTCGCCCCCGATCCGGCCGAGGCACTGCCGGCGGGTCTCGGCCACGTCCGGTTCGTCCGCGAGAACCCGCCGGGCGGTGGTCCCGCCGTCGGGTTGGCGGCCGGTGCGGCCGCGCTGCCAGCCGGCGTCACGCTGGTCGTCGCCCTCGCCGGTGACCAGCCCTTCGCCGCGAGCGTGGTGCCGCGGCTCGTCGCCCGGATCGAGGAGGACGAGCAGACCGACGGAGTCCTGTCCGTCGACGCCGCCGGCCGCCGGCAGCCGCTGCTCGCGGTCTACCGGCGCTCGGCGCTCAAGCGCGCGCTGGCGCTCGTGCGCTCGGGGGACCGGCTGCAGCCGTCGCTGGCGGGGATCTCGGGCGGGTTCATCCCCGCGTCGCTGGCGGAGACGCTCGACGTCGACAACTCGGCCGACCTCGCGCTGGCGCGCGACATCGTGGACGCCCGGGGGGCCGGGGACGCCCGCGAGGCGCAGCCCGAGGGTCAGTCCTCCTGAGGCACCCAGCCGGACGCCAGGCGGCCGGCCCGCGCGATCTGCTCCAGAGCCGCGTCGCCGGATCCGGCGGGGTCCCCGCCCTCCGTCGCGAGCCCGGCGGCCAGGCCGACGAGGAACGCGGTCATCGCGCCCGCGGGCCGCGCCACGCCGTGTGCGACGTCGCGTACCAGGTCGAGCAGCGGGCCCTTGACCTGTGCCATCACCTCATCGGGCAGGCCGAGCTCCGGGCCCAGCATGCCGAGCCAGCGATCCATCTCCGCCATGGCGTCCACCAGGCGTCCTCCTCGTCGTCGAGACCCTGTCCCCGGGCGGGTGCCGTCAAGCGTCGCGGCCGGTCGGTCCGGCCGTCGGGGACCTTTGTCCCCGGGGCGCCCCCGGGCACGTCGCGAGGATGGCGGATCGGCCCGTTCAGTGACGAGGAGTTCGAATGCCCCACGACGCGCAGGTGGCTCTCGGCGAGCGCCTCGACGCCTTCGCCGGCGCCTACACGCTGACCTCCCGGCTGTTCCTCGAGCCGCCGGACGTCGCCCTGCTCGAGCGGCTCCGCCACCCGGGGATGTTCGAGCAGTGGCCGCTGCGGGACGACGTCTCGCGCCAGGGTGCCCTCCTGCTCGTCCGCGGTGCGGCGGGCGACCCGGTGGACCTCGCGCGTGACCACCAGCGCCTGTTCGTCGGGCCGGGCCCGCTGCTGGCCGCACCGTACGAGTCGGTGTACCGCAGCCGCGAAGGCCTCCTGTTCGAGGAGCAGACGCTCCAGGTGCGCGCCGCGTACCGCGCGTTCGGCCTCGTCGCTCCGGAGCTGAACCGGGAGCCCGACGACCACCTGGGGCTCGAGCTGCACTTCCTGGCCCAGGTGTGCCTGCGGACCCTCGATGCCCTCGACACCGGCGACGAGGCGGCGGCGGACGCCGCCCTGGCGGCGCACCAGGCCTTCCTGGACGACCATCTGCTCACCTGGGCGCCGGACTGCCTGGCCAAGGTGGCCGAGCACGCCCGCACCGACTACTTCCGCGGCGCGGCCGGCCTGACACATGGTCTGCTCGAGCAGGCGCGCACGACGTTCGGGGCCTGACTGCACGATCGTTCATATTCCGGTCCGATCGAGGCCGAACCGGCGCCGAGCGCTCTGATAGCGAGAAACTGTGCGAACGTGCCCTGAGGGGCCCTGAGGACGGCCAATTTCCGCGCCTCCCTCTCGAACGCGCTGGTCAGGGGGCTGTGCGCCTTCGGAATTCCGTCCCATTCTCGTTGCATAAATGGCGCGGGCATCGTCCGGACGGCCTTCTGCGCGTCAGCCGGAATGGGTAAGGACCTTTGTCCCGGCCGGGCATGTGAACTGCTTCACCAGGATGGCGCACGACCTGAAGCCGATGAAGGCCCCGTTCCGGACGAGGAGTGGCCATGCCCGAAGGAATGCCAGTGGTGCTGGACGCACCGTTGACTCGACGCAGTTTCATGAAGTGGTCGGGTGTCGCCGGTGGTGCGGCCGTCGCCACGGGTGCGGTGAT
>JAEXPS010000045.1 GCA_023438885.1 Actinomycetes bacterium | reverse complement strand
ACCGCCGCCTGATCCCCCACGACGACGACCCCGACGGGGCCGACCGCGACGACGCCGGCCGCGGGCGCCGGGGCGCCGGGCCCGGCCTGGGGATCCGCCCGTGGCGACTGCTCGCGGGGGTCCTGCTCGGCCTCGCCGTCGGCACCAAGTGGTCCGCGCTGTGGTTCGTCGCAGCGTTCGGGCTGCTCTCCGTGGCGTGGGACGCTTCCGCGCGCCACCGGGCGGGCCTGCGCCGCTGGTGGCAGGGGGCGCTGCTGCGGGACGGCCCGCCGGCGTTCGCGTCCCTCGTCCTCGTCGCCGCGGCGGTGTACGTCGCGTCGTGGGCGTCGTGGTTCGCGACGCCGTCGTCCTACGGCCGCGGCTGGGCCGCCGCGCAGCCGGGAGGCACCGGGCTCACGGACGCCCTCGCGTCCTTCTGGCACTACCAGGGACAGGTGTGGGGCTTCCACACGTCGCTCACCGCGGACCACGCGTACCGGTCGCACCCGGCCGGCTGGCTCGTCCAGTGGCGCCCCACGTCCTTCCTGTACGAGTCGCCGGAGCCCGCGGGCGCCCTGTGCGGCGCCGAGCGGTGCTCGCAGGCGGTGACGTCGCTCGGCAACCCGTTCGTCTGGTGGTTCGCGACGGCCGCGCTGGTGGCGGCGGTCTGGCTCCTGGTGCGACGACGGCGCGCGGCCCGGCCCGGCGTGACGGCCCCGCTGCTGGTGGCCGTGGCAGCGGGCTGGCTGCCGTGGTTCGCCTACCCCGAGCGGCCCGTGTTCACCTTCTACGCCGTCGTCGTCCTGCCGTTCCTCGCGCTGCTGCTGGCGTGGGCGGTGGGCGGCCTGCTGACGTGGGCCGGCGGCGACGAGGTGCGCCGGCGGTGGGTGGTGACCGCGCTGGTGGTCGGTGCGGTGCTCGTGGCGGGCGCGGCGGTGTTCTTCTGGCCGGTGTGGACGGGCCAGGTCATCACCTTCCGCTCGTGGCAGCTGCACCAGTGGGTGGCGAGCTGGGTCTGAGCGCCGTCAGGGCTCCTCGAGCGCGTCCCGGTACCACGGCAGGCCCTGCGCGTCCCAGCGGGAGGCGAGGCGGCGCAGCCGCCGGCAGAATCCCGGCCACGAGCGCGCCTCGCGCGGCGACCAGGCGAGCTCCGCCACGGCCGCGAGGCGTGGCAGGAGCAGCTGGTGGAGCTCGCGCGAGGTCCGCACGTTCTCGCTCCACAGCGCGGCCTCCACGCCCGCCAGCCGGTCCTCGGGCACCGGGAGCAGGGAGGCCGGCTCCCAGTCGTAGGAGTCGCGCAGCCCGATGTAGCCCGCCCAGTCGCTGCCGGCGGGCGTCCGGGCGTCGTAGCGCATGTCGAGGTAGACCTTGCTCGCGGGCGAGAGCAGCACGCGCGCGCCCGCCGCCGCGGCCCCGGTCACCGCGGCGACGCTCTCGCGCTCGTCCCAGTACTGCACCACCGCGCCGGGCGGCAGGGGCGCGCGGGCGACCTCCTGCCACCCCACCACCCGCTTGCCCGCCGCGGTGACCACCGCCGCCGCGTGCGCGACCAGCCGGTCGTACTCGGCCGCGTGCATGGTCAGCGCCTCGTCGCCGCCGATGTGGACGTAGCGGCCGGGGGTGGCCGCCGCCACCTCCCGCAGCACGTCGGTGATGAACGGCAGGGTGTCGGCCGCCTCGGCGTGCAGGCGGGAGAAGCCGACGCCGACGCCCGTGTACAGCGGCCGCGGCTCGCCCGACGGGGTCAGGCTGCCGTACGCGTGCTGCGCGGCGTTGACGTGGCCCGGCAGGTCGATCTCGGGGACCACCGTGATGCCGCGCGCCGCGGCGTACGTCACGAGGCTCGCGTAGTCGGCGCGCGTGAGGAAGCCGCCGGGGTCGCCGCCGACGGCCGTCGCACCCGACACCTCCGTGAGCGCGGGGCGGGACGCGATCTCCAGGCGCCAGCCCTGGTCGTCCGTCAGGTGCAGGTGCAGCGTGTTCATCCGCAGGGTGAACAGCACCCCGACGACCTCGCGCAGCACGTCCGGGGAGAACCAGTGCCGCGCCAGGTCCAGGCTGAGCCCCCGCCAGGCGAAGCGGGGGTGGTCGACGACGAGCACCGGCGCCACCGTCGCGGCGCCGTCCCCGACGACGACGAGCTGCTCGAGGGTCGCCAGGCCGCGCAGCAGCCCGCACGGGTCGAGCGCGGTCACCACGACGCGGTCGGCGTCGACCTCCAGCCGGTAGGCCTCGGCCGCGATCTCCGGGTCCGGGGCCGCCGGCAGCGAGAGGCGGGCCGGGTCGGTGACCAGCCTCAGCACCACGGCGCCGGGGCTGCCGTCGTCCTCGCCCACCACCTCGACCGCGGCGTCGAGGAGCTCACCGACGCGCTGGGCGAGCAGGACGCCCGTGGAGACGGCCCCGGGGTCGTCCCCGACCACGACCCGGGTGGCCCTGCTCACGCGGAAGGCGCGCCCGTCCCGACGCTCCCCGTGGACGGGGACCGGGACGACGGGAAGATCGACCACTGCGCTGGCGCCTCCGCGGACCGGCGGAGGGGGTGCCGTCCCGCCGGGCCAGGCTAGCGCCCGCGGGACCCGATGACGCGGGGCGGCCCGCCGTGCTGTCGGGCGCTGTCAGGCCTCGGACGAACGGAGACGCGGGAGTCCGTGAACGACGTCCCGACCATCACAAGGGTGGAGCTGAGGGGATTCGAACCCCTGACCTTCTCATTGCGAACGAGACGCGCTACCAACTGCGCCACAGCCCCTTGAGCGGGATCCAGGGTAGCACCTGGGTGCGCCCGGTCTCGCACCGGGCAGGGCCCTGCCGTCACCGCCCCCCGGGCGGTGCGGGCGTCCTCACTCCCCGGCGGCGCGGCGCCTCGCGAGGACCGCGTCCAGGTCGAACCGGGCGCCGGGCGCGGGCTCGGACGCGTCCCGCGCGGCCTCGACG
>JAEXPS010000207.1 GCA_023438885.1 Actinomycetes bacterium | reverse complement strand
CCCCCCGGCGCGGCGGCCCGGGCCCCCCCCGCCGGGCCGCGGCGGTAGGGGGTGGCGGGGTGCTACAGCTAGCCGAGGCCCAGGCGGGGGTCCTCGCGTACGACGACCTGGGTCGCACCCGTCGGCTCGGGTGCAGGGAGCAGCACGGAGGCGAGCACGCCGTCGCCCTGGGTCACCTCGGCGACGAGCGCCCACGCGGCGCCGATCGGCCCCTCGTCCGGGACCAGCTGGATGCCGGTGACGTCCGCGGGCCGGTCGGAGAGCTGCGCCAGGGTCCACGTCCCCGTGCTGGCGGCGTCCACCGAGAGCCGGTGCTCGGCGATCAGAGCGCCTCCGGGCCCCAGCACGCGCACGGTGCCGGTCAGCGTCCCGGTCGCTGTGGTCGCCTCGCCGTCGGGGGCGGCGCCGACGACGAGCGACACGTCCGTTCCGGGCGGCGGGGCCACCAGCCCTCCCCCGGGCGCCGTCGCGGCGGCCCAGGCCCGCTCCACGCGCGGGGAGGTGTCGAGCTCGCCCGGGAGCCCCGTGCGCGAGTAGCCGAGGGCGGCGACGACCGGCGCCTCCGCGTCGACGAGCACCGTGTAGGCACCGGCGGGCAGCCCGCCGAGAGGCACGTCCGTCACGACGCCGGCAGGCAGCGGGACCTCCGCCGCGTCCGGCATCGCCACCGGCCCGTCGGGGCCGAGCAGCGCCACCGCGGCGGTGGCGTCCGCACCGCCCGGGGCCAGGAGCCGCAGCACCGGAGCGTCGGGGCTGTCGCCGGCGGACGCCTCGAGAAGCGCTCCGGGGATCACCTGCCGCGTCGCGGGTGCCGCGCCGGGTACCACGAGCTCGAAGCCCGCCGCCGTGTAGCCGCGCACGGCGGTGTCCTGCACGAAGGCCGTCACCTGGCCGCCGGTCGTCGACACGTGCACCGCGATCGACCGCTGCTCCGGGGCCTGGCCGCCCAGGCTCAGCGTGCGAGCCGCGCGGGGTGCCACTAGCTGGTGCGCGCCGGGCAGCTCGACGGGACCGTTCGGGCCCCACAGCTCGACCGTCACCTCCGCGGTGGTCGAGCCGGCGTTGACCAGCACCAGGTCGGCGGTCGACCCGATCGTCGTCGAGCCGCCGACGAGCCACGCGTCGGCCGTCGGGGCGGTGCAGGTCGCGGCCGCGAGGCCCCGCAGGTCGCCTGCGGTGACGAGAGTGGCCGAGGTGCCGGCCAGCCGCGCGGGCTCGTCGCCCCCCGTCGCGCGCGCGACGACGGGCGCTGCCGGCTGGGTGATCCCGGCGACGCCGTCACCCGGCGCCAGGCCCTCCAGTGACCCCGAGCCGTCGAGGACACGCACGGTGCCGGCGAGCGCGCCGCCGGTGGACGGGACGGCGACGACCGCCACGCCGGTCACCGGATCCACGGGTGTGGGATCGAAGGCACCGGACCCGATCTCCGCGGGCATGATCGGCGGCCCGGCACAGACGCTCACGGCCGCGGGCGCGGGGACGTCGACGGCGTGGTCGGCCACGTCCGGCGTAGCCGGCGGCGCCAGGCGGCTCGCGCCGACCACCACGGCACCGACCGCGGCCACCGCGACCAGCGCGCCCGCACTGCGCAACGCCCGCCCCACCCACACGCTCATGACCGTCCCGCCCGTCGCCGTCGCAGGGGCAGCGCCAGCAGCGCCGTGATGCCGACCACGCCGGACAGCAGCCACAGCCACCCGGTGCGCAGCGGCGTGTCGTACCAGACCACCAGGTGCCCGCCCTCGGCTCCGACGGCGAACGTCTGACGCCAGCCGTCCTGCACGGCGCGCAACGGACGGCCGTCGAGGGTGGCGCGCCAGCCCGGGTCGGCGCGCTCGGCCAGCACCAACGCACGCGTCCCGGCACCCGGGGCGATGTCGGCGTCGACGGTGCTGCCCGTCGCAGGGACGGCGGTCGCCGGGGTCGTCGGGTCGTCGACGTCCATGCCCGACGTCGTCAGTCGCGCCCAGGCGGCGACCACAAGCGGCGGCGCGGTGCCGTCCTGCGAGGCCGCCCGGACCCTCCAGAGCGTCCCGGTCTCGTTGCTCGTCACTCGCTCCAGCCCCGCGGTGGCGTCCAGGCGCCCGACCAGCAGCGCACGAGCTGCGGCGGCGCCCTGGTCGGTGGGGCCGACGGACTCGAGGGGCGGCACCAGCACGCTCGCCACGGCCAGTCCGGCCAGCTCCCCGGCGACGTCGCCGCCTGCCCCCGCGTAGAGCCTGGCGGCGAGGGACGCGACGTCCGCCTGCGCCTCGTCCGGCTCGCCCGCGCTCGGTGCCGTCAGGTCGCCGGTCAGCGCCCGCGTGGCCACCGCGACGGACGAGTCGACCAGCTGGGTGCCGTCCGCCCGCAGCAGCGACCAGGACACCCCGGGGTCGTGTGCCGCGAGCAGGAGCACCCGCGACGCGTCCGGCCCGGTCTGCGTCTGCTGGGCCACGGCAGGCACGACGAACCGGTCGGAGGCGTGCAGCGACATCGGTGAGGTCCAGGCCCACGACACCAGCGTGCCGACCGCCACCACGGCGGCGACCACGGCGACGACCGCCGCCGAGACCTGCCGCCACCCGAAGCTCCACCGGGCGAGGCGCTCGCGCAGCCGGTCGGTGCCCAGCACCGCGGCCGTCAGCAGGCCGAGCAGCGTCAGCGAGATCGGCGCGCCGATCCAGGCCGGGCCCACGCCGCCCTCGGCGACACTCACCGGCACCTGGGCGACGCCCGTGGCGGTAGCAAGCCCAAGAGCCGCGACGAGCCACGCGACGCGGACGCCGCGTGCCACGGCCGCCCCCCGGAGCAGTGCGAGCACGGCGAGCACCACCACGACGGCACCGAGGGCCAGCGGCCAGGCCGTGGCGAGGGTGCCGCTCAGGCCGTCGGGCACCAGGCCGTCACCCGCCACCGGCAGGCCGAGCAGCTGCTGCCACGGTACGGCGGGCTCCGCCGCCACCGGCAGGCCCGGCTCCGCGACGAGCAGGCGCAGCCCGGCGGAGCCACGGTCGACGGCCTCGACAAGGAGGGGCGCCAGCAGGGCGAGCGCGGGCAGGGGCACCAGGAGCACGCGCCACCGGCGGCGCGGCACCGTCGCCGCGACGAGCAGGAGCGCGACGAGTGCGGGTGCCAGCAGCAC
>JAEXPS010000204.1 GCA_023438885.1 Actinomycetes bacterium | reverse complement strand
CCCCAACTCCTTTCCCCCTCCGCCCCACCGCGCCGAGTGCCGCAGTCGTCTGCCCAGTGCGCCCGCTACCAACCCCGCAGTCGGCGGACGAGTACGGCGCTCGGCGCATGGGCACCGCCGGCCGGGCAGACTCAGCGCACGCCGGCAGCGCGCAGCCGGCTCGCCATCGGCTCGCCCTTCCATGCCTCGGCCCACGTCCACCGCACCACCGCCAGGCCGGTGGCACGGATCCGGTCCTCGCGGAGCTTCTCGTTCCACACCCGGTCGGCGGCTCCCGCGTCGCCGTCGAGCCCGTACTTGGCCCGCCCGTCGAACTCCCCGACGACTCGCGGGCCGGGCCAGTAGAAGTCGACGCGGCCGACGAAGCCGTAGGCGTCCTGGACCTCGTGCTGCAACGTCGGCGCCGGAAGTCCCAGCTCGGCCATCCGCACCCTGCTCAGCGACTCGCCGGGCGACTCGGAGCGCCCGTCCATCAGCGCCACGGCGCGACGCGCGGTGCGGATCCCCCGGCATGTGCCGCAGGCCGCGAGCTCGTCGTCCAGATCGGCCACCGTCACGAGACCGGCGCGGAGTGCGGCGTCGCCGGCGACGACCGCCGCCAGCAGGCCGGCGCTGCGGCCCACGTCGACGAGGGTCCGTGCCGGAGACGTGACGCGGATGCCGTCGAGGCACCCCTCGCTGACGGCCCCCGCCCACTGGTGCCGCCGGACGCCCCGTGTCGAGCGGCCACCGCTCCCCACTGCCACCGTCAGGTGCACGGCCTCGTCACGGCGTCCGATGACGGGTAGGCCCCAGAGCGCGGCGGCCGAGCGATGCGAGACGAGGGCACCGGGCTGAGCACTGAGCACCGCGCGCACGACGAGCGCGTGCTGAGCGGTGGCGTCGAGCGCGTCCCAGTGGTCGACGCCCACGTAGGCGCCCCGACGCAGGCGCCGCAGTTGGCCGGCGGCCTCTGCCCGAAGCAGCGCGTCGCCGCCGAGCGGGCTGGCAGCAGGGTGCCCGCGGGCGGCGATGAGCAGACCCGAGGCACGCAGGACGTCGGACACGACGCGGACAGTGCCACGCCCCCGGCGACCCTCGTCGCCCCTCATCCACAGGCTCGCGCGGCGCCCGCGTCGAATGCCGCACTCGTGTGCCGAATGCCACCGAAACACCACCGGCACTGGGCGAACGACACCGGCACTCGGCGGGCGATGCGGTGAGGCGGCGGCGGGGCGGGCGCGGCGGTGGGTGGGCTAGAGGGTGAAGGTGGCGCCGGGGGTCGCCACCGTCAGGGTGGCGGCGTAGACGGCGCGAGCCTCGGCCCGCGCCACGTCCACGTCGTTCCAGGCCGGGATGTGCGTCAGCACCAGATGACGCACGCCACCGCGAGCGGCGGCATCGGCGGCGCGCCGGGCGGTGAGGTGGATGCCGCGGTACGCGTCGTCGCGGCCCTCGTGGAACGCCGCCTCGGCCAGCAGCAGGTCGGCATCGGCCGCCAGCGCGTCGAGGCCGGCACCCGCGTCGGTGTCCCCGGTGTACGCCATCGACACGGTGCGCCCGGGCTCACGCTCCGACGGCCCGACGACCCGCACGCCGAAGCACGGCATCGTGTGGTTCATCGCCACCGGCTCCAGCCGCAGCGGCCCGACGACCACCGGCGCGCCGGGCTCCCACACCCGCACCTCGAACTGGGTGGACGCCCCCGCCGCCGGGTCGTTGCCCACCAGCTGCGCCAGCCGCTCGTCGAGGCCCGGCGGCCCCCAGGCCGGCAGCGCGGGCAGTGCGCCGGTGGGCCGGTACTTGCGCGCCACCGACAGCACCGCCATGTCCGCGACGTGGTCCGCGTGCAAGTGGGAGATGCCGATCGCGTCGATGCGGTCCACCGACCAGTACCGCTGCAGCGGCCCGACGGCCCCGTTGCCGAGGTCCAGGAGCACCGACCAGGTGCGCCCCGCCTCGTCGTCGGCCTGCACGAGGTAGGAGGAGCAGGCGGACTCCGCGGACGGGAACGAGCCGGCGCAGCCCAGGACGACGAGCCTCACCGCAGGGCGCCCGTCGACTCGACCCGGTCGACCTCCGGCCCGAGGAACCGGCGCGCGAGCGACGCGAAAGCCGCGGGGTCGCCGGTGGAGAGGAACCGGTGCTGCGGCGGCCCGGCCTCCGGGCTGCGCTCCAGCTGGTGGGCGACGAGCGTGCGGTACACGTCCTTGGCGGTCTCCTCCGCCGACGAGACGAGCGTGACGTCCTCTCCCATCACGTAGGAGATCGCCCCGGTCAGCAGCGGGTAGTGGGTGCAGCCGAGCACCAGGGTGTCGACACCCGCCTCCCGCACGGGGTCGAGGTACTCGTGGGCCGCGCCGAGAACCTCCGGCCCGCTCGTCTTCCCCGCCTCCACCAGCTCGACGAAGCGCGGGCACGCCTGCGACACCAGGTGGACGCCGGAGACGGCGAACGCGTCGTCGTAGGCCCGGGAGTCGATGGTGGCCCGGGTGCCGATCACGCCGATCCTGCCGTTCCGGGTCGCCGCCGCGGCACGACGAGCCGCGGGGAGGATCACCTCGACCACCGGGATGCCGTGCCGCTGGGTGTACCGCTCACGCGCGTCGCGCAACATCGCGGCCGACGCCGAGTTGCACGCGATGACCAGCATCTTCACACCGGCCTCGACGAGGTCGTCCAGCGCGGCGAGCGCGAACGCGCGCACCGCCGCCAGCGGCTTGGGCCCGTACGGGGTGTTGAGGGTGTCGCCGAGGTACAGCACCGACTCGTCGGGCAGCTGGTCCAGGATGGCGCGCGCCACGGTGAGACCGCCCACTCCGCTGTCGAAGATGCCGATGGGCGCGCCGTTCACGCCGACCACCCTAGCCGCGGCGCCGTTGCGTCCCGGCCGGGCGGGGCTAGGTTGCGGTCCATGACGCAGCGCACGGGCAGCACCGCCCTGCTCACCGACCGCTACGAGCTGACGATGCTGCAGGCATCCCTGGCCGGCGGCACCGCCGACCGCCACTGCGTGTTCGAGGTGTTCACCCGCCGGCTGCCCCCGGGGCGGCGGTACGGCGTGCTCGCGGGGACCGGGCGGGTGCTGGAGTCGTTGGCGTCGTTCCGGTTCGGGCCCGCCGAGCTCGAGTGGCTCGACGAGCAGCGGGTGGTCGACGATCGAACGCTCGCATGGCTCGCGGACTACCGGTTCACCGGCGACATCGTCGGCTACGCCGAGGGCGAGGTGTTCTTCCCGCTCTCACCGGTGATGGTGGTGGAGGGGACGTTCGCGCAGTGCGTGCTGCTCGAGACGCTCGTGCTCTCGATCCTCAACTACGACTCGGCCGTCGCCTCGGCAGCCTCCCGCATGACGAGCGCGGCCGTGGACCGGCCGTGCCTGGAGATGGGTGCCCGGCGCGCCAACGAGGACGCGGCGGTGGCCGCCGCCCGGGCCGCCGTCGTGGGCGGCTTCGCGGGCACCTCGAACCTCGAGGCCGGGCGGCGCTACGGCCTGACGACCATCGGCACCGCGGCGCACGCCTTCACGCTGCTGCACGACGACGAGAAGGCGGCCTTCGCCTCACAGGTGGCCCAGTACGGCCCCGCCACGACGCTCCTGGTGGACACCTACGACGTCAAGGCGGGGGTCCAGCACGCACTCGAGGTGGCCGGCACGGCGCTCGGGTCGGTGCGGCTGGACTCCGGCGACCTCGCGGTCCAGGCGCACGAGGTGCGCGCCCAGCTCGACGCCGCGGGCGCCACCGGGACGAAGATCGTGGTCACCTCGGACCTCGACGAGTACGCGATCGCCGCGCTGGCGGTCGCTCCCGTCGACTCCTACGGCGTGGGCACCCAGCTGGTGACCGGCTCGGGAGCACCCACCTGCGGCATGGTCTACAAGCTGGTCAGCCGTGAACGGGCGGACGGCTCGATGCAGCCGGTGGCCAAGGTGTCGCAGAGCAAGTCCAGCGTCGGCGGGCGCAAGGCCGCCGCGCGCCCGCACAACGGCGGGGGGCG
>JAEXPS010000137.1 GCA_023438885.1 Actinomycetes bacterium | reverse complement strand
CGGCCGCCCGCCGCCTGGCGGCGGCCGCCGCGTCCGAGCTCGGGCGGTTCGCCGCCACGCAGCAGTTCGAGCTGGACCCCTTCCAGGTGCAGGCCTGCGAGGCGGTCGAGGCCGGCCGGGGCGTCCTCGTCGCGGCGCCGACCGGGGCGGGCAAGACGGTGGTCGGGGAGTTCGCAGTCCACCTCGCCCTGGCCACCGGCCGCAAGGCCTTCTACACCACGCCGATCAAGGCTCTCTCGAACCAGAAGTACGGCGACCTGGTGCGGCGCTACGGGCCGGAGCGTGTCGGGCTGCTGACGGGCGACACCACCGTCAACGGCGAGGCGGACGTGGTGGTCATGACCACCGAGGTGCTGCGCAACATGCTCTACGCGGGCTCCGGCACGCTCGACGGGCTCGGGTTCGTCGTGATGGACGAGGTGCACTACCTCGCCGACCGGTTCCGTGGCCCCGTGTGGGAGGAGGTGATCATCCACCTCCCCGCCTCCGTGCAGCTGGTGTCGCTGTCCGCGACCGTCTCCAACGCGGAGGAGTTCGGCGAGTGGCTGGCCACCGTGCGGGGCGACACGGCGGTGGTGGTCGACGAGCTGCGGCCCGTGCCGCTGGGCCAGCACGTGCTCGTCGAGGGGGAGCTGCTCGACCTGTACGCCGGGCACGTCGACCCGACCGCTCCCGGCGCCGACCCGCCGATCAACCCGCTGCTGGCCCGCCGCCGTCATCTCGGCCCGGCATCTCACCACGGCCCCGGGGACCGCGGCTTCCGCGGCCCGGGCGGCCGACGACCGGGCGCTCACCGCCCCGGCAAGCCCACCCCTCGGTTCGCCGTCGTCGACCTGCTCGAGCACGCTGCGATGCTGCCGGCGATCGTCTTCATCTTCTCCCGGGCCGGCTGCGACGCCGCCGTGCAGCAGTGCCTGGCGGCCGGCGTCCGGCTGACGACCCCGCAGGAGGCGGGCGAGATCCGGCGCATCGCGGAGGCGCGCTGTGCGGCAGTGCCGCCGGAGGACCTGGACGTGCTGGGGTACTGGGGCTTCGTCGACGCCTTGCAGCGCGGCCTGGCGGCCCATCACGCCGGCCTGCTGCCGTTGTTCAAGGAGACGGTCGAGGAGCTGTTCTCGCTCGGCCTGGTCAAGGTGGTGTTCGCCACCGAGACGCTGGCGCTGGGCATCAACATGCCCGCGAGATCCGTGGTGCTGGAGCGGCTGGTCAAGTGGGACGGCAGCCAGCACGTGGACATCACGCCGGGGGAGTACACGCAGCTGACGGGACGTGCGGGCCGGCGGGGGATCGACACGGAGGGGCACGCGATCGTCGTCGACCACCCCGCGCTCGACCCGCAGCACCTGGTGGGACTGGCGTCGCGGCGTCTGTACCCGCTGCGGTCCAGCTTCCGGCCGACGTACAACATGGCGGTGAACCTCGTGGCCCAGCTGGGCCAGCAGGCCGCCCGTGAGGTCCTGGAGACGTCGTTCGCGCAGTTCCAGGCCGACCGCGCCGTGGTGGGTCTGGCACGCCAGGCGCAGTCGCAGGGTGAGGCTCTGGCGGGCTACGCCGAAGCGATGGCATGCGACCGGGGGGACATCGCACAGTACGTCGGGATCCGGCGTCGGATCAGCGAGCTCGAGCGGGCCGCCTCCAGCGCGCGGCGCACCGACCGGCGCGCCGACGCGGCCCGCTCGCTCGAGAACCTCAAGCCCGGGGACGTGGTGCGGGTGCCGACGGGGCGACGGTCCGGGTACGCGGTCGTCGTCGACCCCGGCCAGCCGGGCGGGTTCGACGGCCCCCGACCCGCCGTCCTCGGCGCGGACCGGCAGGTGCGCAGGCTGACCGTGGCCGACATCGGCACCGGCGTCCGGACGGTGACGCACCTGCGCCTGCCCCGCGGCTTCAACCCGCGGGTGCCGGCGGCCCGCCGTGACCTCGCCGCACGGCTGCGTGCGGCCGTGGACTCCCTGACGCCCGACGAGCGTGGGGACACCCGCCGGCGCCGCGAGCGCGCGGGCGGCGCGCACGACGACGAGATCGCCGCCCTGCGCCGTGAGCTGCGGGCTCACCCGTGCCACGCCTGCCCGGACCGCGAGGACCACGTCCGTTGGGCGGAGCGGTGGTGGCGCCTGTCGGCCGAGCGAGACGCGCTCGTGGATCGCATCGCGGGACGCACGGGCTCGATCGCCGTGGTGTTCGACCACATCTGCGACGTGCTGGTGCGGCTGGGGTACGCCCGGCGAGAGCCGACCGGACTGGCGGTGACGCCGGACGGGCGCTGGCTGCGCCGGCTGTACGCGGAGAACGACCTGCTGCTGGCCGAGTGCCTGCGGCGCGGAGTGCTCGACGACCTCGACGCCCCGCAGCTGGCGGCCGCTGTCTCGGCCCTCGTCTACCGATCGCGGCGCGACGAGGCCCACGAGAACCGGATCCCCGGCGGCCCGGGTGCCGCCCTCGGGCGGGCGCTGGACTCCGCTTCCGCGACGTGGGCGGAGCTGGAGGAGCTCGAGCGCTCCGCCGGGCTGGAGACGGTGCAGCCGCTGGACACCGGACTGGTCGAGGCGATCCATCGCTGGGGCTCCGGGCGCGCCCTCGACGCGGTGCTGCGGGGTAGCGACCTCGCCGCGGGTGACTTCGTCCGCTGGTGCAAGCAGGTGATCGACGTGCTGGACCAGGTGGCGCAGGCCGCACCCCGCCCGGCGCTCCGCGCCACGGCGAGCAGGGCTGTGACCGCGCTGCGGCGCGGGGTGGTCGCGTACTCGTCCGTCTAGCGGCCGGCCCGGCACCACGCCGTCGTCGCGGTGCCCTAGTGTGCCGCTCGTGGCATCGACCCTGTACCGCAACGGTGTGGTTCACTCCTCGGCCGATCCGTTCGCGGAGGCGATCCTGGTCGAGGACGGCACGGTGGCGTGGCTCGGCGCCGACGACTCGGCCGCCGGCTTCGCCGGCCGGGCCGACGAGGTGGTCGACCTCGACGGCGCCCTGGTCACGCCCGCGTTCGTCGACTCGCACGTGCACGTCCTGGAGACCGGCCTGGCGCTCGACGGACTCGACCTGTCCGCTGCCGCCGGCGTGCACAGCCTCGCCGACGCCCTCGGCGCGCTCCGCCGGGCGGTCGAGGCGCGCCCGGCCGGGGCGGCTGACGAGGTGCTCCTCGGCTTCGGTTGGGACGAGCACGGCTGGCCCGAGGGACGGCGCCCCACGGTGGAGGAGCTCGACGGCGCCGCCCGCGGCGCCCCCGGGGGGCGCGCGCGCGGGGGGGGG
>JAEXPS010000228.1 GCA_023438885.1 Actinomycetes bacterium | reverse complement strand
GGGCGGGGGAGGCCCGGGCCGGCCTGCTGCCGCCGCCGGGCGACGCGACGGCGGCACCGCACCGACGGCTCAGGTGGCCGTGCAGCTCGCCGTCGGTGTGGCGGAGTTGCCGTTCTTGTACACGGTGATGCCGAAGGAGCTGCCGGCGCCGTTGGGCGTGGCGGTGAGCGTGCCGCTGGTGCCGCTGACGTTCGCGTTCCAGCTGTTCTGCAAGGTCTGGCCGCTGCCGAGGTTGATGCTCACGCGCCAGCTGCTGGTGCCGCTGACGGAGAACCCGACGTTGAAGCGGTCGCCCCACTCCTGGCCGCGCGTCACGCTGACCGAGCAGGTGCCGGTCGGTGGCGGCGTGCTGCCACCGGTCGTCGCGGTGCACGACGCCGTCGGCGTGGCGTTGTTGCCGTTCTTCCAGATGGTGGTGCCGAAGGCGTTGCCCGACCCGTTCGGCGTGGCGGTGAGCGTGCCGCTGGTGCCGCTGACGCTCGCGTTCCAGCTGGTCTGCAGGCTCTGGCCGCTGCCGAGGTTGATGCTCACCCGCCAGCTGTTGGTGCCGCTGACGGAGTAGCTGACGTTGAAGCGGTCCGACCAGTCCTCGGCCCGGGTGACGCTGACGGTGCACCCGCTGCTCCCGCCGCCGCTCGGCGGAGGCGTGCTGCCGCCGCCGGACGTCGTCCCGATCGTGACGTTGGAGCTGCCCGAGCTCTGGTACCCCTCCGTCGCCATGATCTGGTAGTCGTGGCTGCCGAGGTTCATGCCCGCGCGTGCCCAGGCGTCGAAGTGGTTGCCGACGGTGATCGTGCCGCTCGTGCGCTTCTGCTGGCGGACGCTCCAGTACTGGTAGAAGGTCGCGGTGCCCTCGATGGACGGCTGGTTGACCCGCTGCGTCCGGTAGATGTCGTAGGTGCCGCCGTCGCTGGTCACCGTGCCCATGAACGTGCCCGTGGGCCGGTACGTGCCCCAGCTCTCGACGATGTAGTACTCGACGAGCGGGCCGCGGGTCCAGCCGTAGAGCGTGAGGTACGCGTTGCCCGACGGGGTGAACTGCGCGGAGTACTGGACGGTCCGGCGTCCGCCGGTCGCCCAGCCCTTGCCGGCCACGAAGTTGCCGGTGTTGCTCCACTGCGTGGAGTAGTTGCCGCCCGAGCCCAGCTCCATGGAGACGGTGCCCGGCGCGTCGGTCCAGAAGGAGTAGAAGTAGCCGTTGTTCGTGCCGGTGGAGTTCGAGGTCACGGCTGCCTGGGCGATGCCGTACCCGAGCCCCAGGGTGGCGGCCGCGGCGAGCGCGACGACCGCCCGCCGCCGTCGCGCCGCCGTGGCCCGCCGCGTCTGCGGCGTCATGACGTCCGTCATGGTGGTGTCCTCCTGCGGTCCACTCGGACCCGCGGCGGGTGCCCCCCTCGTTCCCGGACGACCGCCCCGTGGTCCGGTCACACCGTGTGACCCGCACACTGTTTGTCCGGGTCTGCCACCGGTCAATGGACCCGTGGCGCGGCGATAGTTTCGGGCCGGGACCGCCCTGTGGCCTGCTGTGCCGGCATGGGAGCCCTCCCAGTCCAGCGACCTGGGTGGACGACGAGGACGCCGAAGCGCCGCTCCTGTGACCGGTCCCGTGGGTCACTCTGCGAAGCGATAGTTTCGCATCTCAGCATGCGGACACCTCCGGGGCCCGCGGGCGAGGCCCGGAGCGGGACGTCGGTGGCCGTCGCGTCAGGGTGGGGCGGACCGGGCCCGGACGCGCGATGCGGCCCCGCCGGACCGGCGGGACCGCATCGCACTCTCAGCCGAACGACGCGCGGCCTCTGCGGCGTCCCGCGGACCGGCTCCGCAATCAAACCGTTTCGGGACCATTGGCGTCAACAAGTGAAGGCAAGCCGCGCGATACTCTCTGCCGTGCCCACGGACCGGGTCCCGCCAGGCTCGCAGACGAGTCTGCGAGAGGCGAACCGCGCCCGGATCATCGATGCGGTCCAGCAGCGCGGCGCGATCACCCAGGTCGAGCTCGTCGGCGTGACGGGCCTGTCCGCGG
Organism: Actinomycetes bacterium; assembly: GCA_023438885.1. GTDB lineage: Bacteria > Actinomycetota > Actinomycetes > Actinomycetales > Cellulomonadaceae > Cellulomonas. Next base: position 963 of record JAEXPS010000228.1, on the reverse strand, counting down.
CCACGATCTCCAACATCGTCAAGGAGCTCACCGCCGCCGGCGTGCTGAGCACGGCGCCCACCTCGCGCAGCGGCCGGCGGGCCCAGATGGTCACGCTGGCCCGCAACCTCGGGCTGGTCGCCGGCGTGCACTTCGCGGAGCGCTCGCTGCGCGCCGTCCTCGCCGACGTCACCCAGCGCGTCGTGGCCGAGCAGCGGCTCCCCCTGCCCCCCGACCACCGCGCCGACAGCGGGCTCGACCGGGTGGCGCTGCTCATCGAGGAGATGGTCGACTCGCTCGGCGCCTCGATGACCGAGGTGCTGGCGGTCGGCGTCGGGATCCCCGCCCCTGTCGACGCCGCGACCGGGATGGTCTCGGCGTCGGGCGTCCTGCGCGGCTGGGACTGGGTGCCCGTCCCGCAGGTGCTGGGCGACCGTCTCGGCGTGCCCGTGCGGGTGGAGAACGACGCGAACCTCGGGGCCCTGGCGGAGAACCGGATCGGCGCCGCGATCGGCCTGCGCAACCTCGTCTACGTCCGGGCCTCGTTCGGGATCGGCCTCGGGCTGGTCGTCGACGGCCGGCTCGTGCACGGGCGCAGCGGCATCGCCGGCGAGCTGGGGCACGTCGTCGTGGACCCGGACGGCGCCCCCTGCCGGTGCGGCAACCGGGGGTGCCTGGAGACGACGGCAGGTGCCGGTGCCCTGCTCGGCGCGGTGCAGAGCGGCCACGGCCACCTCGCCCTGCGGGACGTCGTCGCGCAGGCCCTCGACGGCGACGCCGACCTCGCGGTGGCGCTCGGGCGGGTGGGCCGGACGCTCGGCCGTCACCTCGCCGGCGTGTGCACGCTGCTCGACCCGGAGATGGTGGTCGTCGGCGGCGAGCTGGCCCGCGCCGGCGACATCCTCCTGGAGCCCCTGCGCACCGCGCTCGCCGCCGACGTCCTGCGCGGCACCGCGGGCCCGCCCCTCGTGGCCTCCGCGGCCC
>JAEXPS010000219.1 GCA_023438885.1 Actinomycetes bacterium | reverse complement strand
CCCCGCGCCCGGGCCCCCCCCCCCCCCCACTCCCGCGGACGTTGCGCTGTGTGGGGGCGGTCGTCGGGCAGTGCCTACGTGGCGGGTCGGTAGGCGAGGATGTCGCCGGGCTGGCAGTCGAGGGCCTCGCAGAGCGCCGACAGGGTGGTGAACCGGATCGCCCGGGCGCGTCCGTTCTTGAGCACCGAGAGGTTGGCCAGGGTCAGTCCGACCCGCTCGGCGAGCTCGGTGAGACTCATCCCGCGCTCGGCGAGCAGGCGGTCGATGGTGACGACGACGCGATGGTCCTCCGCAGGGGGCACCTAGATCACCTCGTCCAGCTCTTCGCGGAGCGACCTGCCGTGCCGGATCACCTCGGCGAGCGCCAGGATGCACAGACCGGCGATCACCCAGTCCAGAGTGATCGTCGGCCCGTAGTGGCCGCCCTCGACGAGGACGCTCTCGGCCAGGCGCGACCTGGCCACCCCGGTCACCGCCTGCATCAGCGGGCCGCCGACGAGGACCACGAGCCCGATGGTGCGCACCAGTGCCACGACGTTGCGCGTGAAGGGCTCGCCCCGGCGTGCACGCAGCGCGATCACGAGTACCAGCACGAGCCCGGCCGCGGCGAGCAGCACGGGGAGCGAGGCGACGAGCGACCAGGCTGCCTGCGCCGTGGTCGGCTGGGCGACGGTGACGTCGACGAAGCCTGAGGGGTCGATCGTTACCCCAGGCTCCAGCCCCGCCGGCGCCTGGGGGATGCCGACCGTCGCCGTCGGGATACCGAACGAGAACGCGGCGCCGTTCAGGGCGCGGACGACGGTGACGGCCGTGATGACTGCGACGAGCGTCAGCGCGGCGCAGATCGCGATGATCGCCGCGGTGAGCCAGCCTCGTCGCGCGGTGTTGCTCATGAGTTGTCTCCTTATCGATAGTCGATATACCGATTATCGATAAGGATGACGCCGTGTCAAGTAAGGCTCTGCGCTGAAGGCCGCGACGGCGCGGTGCCGGTGGGGCAAGGTGCCTGCCCCACCGGCGTTGTGAACGGTGTGATGCTGACCGGTAGGCACCTCCCACACCATCTCGAGCCCACGGAGGCGCGCTCGAGACAGCTGAACATCCCGCACGGCGCTGCCGGCTGCCGGTCCGATCCAGGTTCTTGCGGCACCGCGCCGACGATCCGTGGCATGGAGTTGCTGCATCGGGGTGCTCGAACGCCCACACCTGAGGGCACGCGCCCAGTCGGCCGTGTGACCCCCAGGGACCGGGCCGGCGGTACACGGATGAGGGCGGGAGTGCCCCCGACGTGCGGGCGATGCCACGACGATCGGCTGTGCGCCCCGCTCCGCCGAGAACGCTGGGGCGATGCCCTCCACGCCGAGGCGAAGTCAGGTCGATGCGGTGGCCCAGTTCGCTGCGGACGCGAACGCCGCTCGCACGGCAGCATGCTCGCGGCTCGCCGTGCACCCGGACCATGCGCTGCGGCTGGTCCATCTGGCCGCCGAGCACGCGCTGGACGGCCTGAGGGCTCTCTACGGGATGCCGGCTGATGCACCGGCGACGGACCTCCTGGAGGTCGAGGAAGCTCCCGGCCCGCTGCGCGCCTACGTGAGCGCGTGGGTCAGTGCCGCCCGCACGGCTCCCGCAGAGCCGACCGTCGCCGATGTCGACAGGCTCCTGGACGCCGCCTGGCCCTTGGTCACCGTGCTGAGCGCGTACGCCAAGCGACTGCTTCCGGCCCGATACGGGCCTCCAGTCGCCGAGCCGCTCGCCCTCGCCGAGACCGCCGTCGAGCAACACGACGACGAGGGTGAGCGCCGCGGGTGAATCGGGCAGGGAGCGTGCTCGATCCGCCTCCACGGGCCGGTGGGCGCGCACGCTCGGCCGGGCGGGCGCCCGGTTCCTGGCGTTTTGGCCGTTAGGTCGTCGAAAACGGCCTGTGGAAGAGCGCTCGGAGACCCATGTGAGCCGACACAATCTCAGCGACGGACATCGTCGGTGCAGGGGGCGCACATGGTCGAGACGGCGGTCGCGACGGCGACGGCTCCCGCGCGCCCTTCCGCCCGCACCTCCCGGGTGGTCGTGGTGGCCGTTGTCACCCTCACGCTGGTGGGTGGGGGCGCGGCGGGAGCGCTGGTGTGGCAGCACCGCGGACTCGTCGCGGCAGAGGAGACCGCCGCGGCTCGCGCGACGGTCTCCTCTGCGACGTTGGAGCTGGAGCGCGTTGCGGCGCCCGCGAGGCGTTTGCTGGCGGAGTCCGCAGGCCGCGTCGCGGACGAGGGGATCAGGTCAGAGCTCAGATCCGCGCTCGACGAGGCGGCCGCTGCGAAGTCAACCGACGGACGGACCGTGCCGGAGCTCGATGACCTGGCTCGACGGATCGCAGCGGCCCGCGAGGCGGTCGTCTCGGCGTCGGCTGCGGTGACCGCCGCAGTGGGAGCCTGGGAGCTGGGGGAGGCGGAGGCCGGCTACGCAACGTCGGCGGAGCGGCTTGCGAGCGTCCTCACCAGCGCTCGTGCCACGTGGCAGGCCGCCGCGGGCCGCGTCGCCGACGACGCGGTGCGCGTCGCGTTGGCGAGCGCGGTCGAGGCGGCGCAGAGACTGCTCGACGAGCCCGCGCCGCGCTCGCTGGAACGGCTTCGCTCCGGCGCGGCTTCCCTCGACCGGGCGGCGGACTCGCTGGCCGGCCCCACGGCCGCCGTCGAGACCGCTGTCGGCGCCTGGGAAGCGGCGCGCGCCGCCGAGGCCGCTGCGGCGCAAGCGGCGAGCAGTGCGGCCTCGCATCCCTCGACGCCGCCTCGGAGATCCTCGTCAGGCGCCGGGTCGGGGACGTCGACCGACGGCTCTCACTGGGAGGAGACCGTTACGTACGACGACTCCTTTGCTGTCTGTGGAGACACGGATGGGAGAGCTTGGTACTGCTGATCGGAGCCCACTACCAGAGGTGAGGGGGCCCGGGTGGCAGCCCGGACCCCCTCCGCGTCAGACACAAACCCTCCTACCGAGGTGGAGTTGGAATGAACGCACGTCCATCGTCGCACTCACGTGCGACAAGGGGGAACCGCATCGCCGGGATCGTTGGAGCGACGCTTCTCATTGGCGGTCTCTGTGTGACAGAAGTACTCCGCGCTGAGCCCGCCGAGGCAGTGACCGCTGGGATCCTGCAGCCGGGCGTAGCCGTGACAGGTGTGACCGGGGCCGGCGAAGTCTGGCTGGGAGCGATGCAGGCTCCGCCGGGCTACGGCGACGACGTTGTCTTCTGCACCAAGGCGGGAGGCGACGACCCGGTAGGTAGGGCTCCAGCCGGAGTGGACTGGATAACCGACCCGGTGCTGGCCGCCGTGATGCAGGCCCATCGGCTAGACGGGGACGCGGTCACGCGAGCGGCGATCTCGTATCTGGTCCACATGCGTTGGGAGGAGGGGTCGAATGGCGTTACCGCAGGCAAGCGCAAGGCGCGCTTTGAGGCCCACACTCCGCAGACAGTCAAGGATCGCGCACAGCGGCTACTTGAGGAGGCATCGCTCGCGGCTGGTCCGTACCGTCCCGCCGAGGCGCTGCCGTCGGGTGTCGCCGCCCGCACTGGCGACATCCACAACATCGGCGTCCAGACGGCCGCGGGCGGGTGGACGCCGGGATTGGGCTTCACTGCGACCCTCACCGGCCCGGCAGTCTTCGACGACAACGGGCGTCAGACCTACGACGGAACGACCGCAGCATCGCCGGTCGCCCTGAAGTGGACCGCTACGGGTTCGGGTGCGATTACCTTCCGAGTCGTCTACAGGAACGTTCCCCGAGTCACGCTGACCCGAGTGTGGGGGTCTGGCAACGTCCAGACGGTTGTCACCTACGGGCATCGGAACCTCAGCTTTGACCCGATGGAGATCTCGCCGCCGCCCGTGTCCTTCGACGTCACGGCGGACTTCCAGCCTGTCGCCAGAACGGCAGTGGGCTCACGCACCGTGGCCGTCGGTGACGAGCTGGTCGACCGCGTGACGGTCGGCACCGCCCAGGGTGACACCTGGCTGACGGTCGGGGGCGTGCCTGTGCCGGTGACCTTCGTCGGCACGGCGTATGCGACGGGGGCACTTCCTCCGGCGGAGCAGAGCTCGGTGCCGGCCGACGCCGTGGCGCTCGGCGAGACGCATCTGACCGTGACCGCGCCGGGTACGTATCCGGCATCGATCCCGGGCACGGGCGGCGCCCAGTTCGTCACGTGGGTGTGGCGCATGTCCGTGGCCGAGCAGCCGACCCAGTGGCAGGCGTACCTGCGTGGGGACTGGCAGGACGCGTTCGGGCTGCCCGCCGAGACGGCGTCGGTGCGACATCGCGCCACCGCGACCTCCCAGGTGGCCGTTCTCGACGACGGGGCCGGCCGTCCGGAGGGACTGGCCGACGACGTCGTCGTCACCGGCTTCCCCGACGACCATCCCGGCTTCTCCGGCGCAGCGGGCTTCACGGCGGACCGCCCGACGCTCACGCAGAGCCTGTGGTTCTTCCCGCCCGGTGTTCCGGTGACCGACGAACGACGTGGCGAGGCGACGCTCCTCGGGCAGGTGGAGCTTCCGGCCGCGAACGGGACGTACCGCTCGGTGGGTGCCGGCCTGTTCACACTGCCGCGCACAGCGACGGGTGCCGGCGTCCCAGGCACCTACGTGTTCACGCACGGGTTCGCCGGTGACGACCGGGTGGAGCCGTTCGAGACGTCGGTGACGCAGGCCACGGAGCAGTTCGTGCTGCAGCCGCGTCCGCTCTCGGTGACGACGACGGCGATCGCCGACCGGGCGGTGGTGCTCGGCGACCACGTAGCGGCGCACGACGTGGCGACGGTCACCGGCGACATCCCCGTCGGAGCTATGGTGGCTTTCGAGCTCTACCAGTGGCCCACCGGAGGACCACCCCTCTGCACGGCGCCGGTGTGGACGTCACCGGAGCTGACGCTGACCGGGGAGGGCGACGTGACGTCGCCGCCCGCGGACGTCGTGACCCTGGAGGGCGACCTCGGGTTCGTCGCCGTGGTGCGCGACGGCGGGGGCGCGGTGCTGGCGCGCGGAGAGTGCGGCGCCGCTGAGGAGACCCTGGTCGCCGGCCGGCACCAGGTGGTGACGACGGCGCACTCGGACCGCGCGGCCGTGTTCGGCGACCGCGTGTCGGTCTGGGACGTCGCGACGGTGACCGGCCGCGTCCCGACGGACGCAACCCTGACGTTCGAGCTCTACACCTGGCCCACCGGCACCCTCCCTCGGTGCGACCTCCCGATCTGGGTGTCCGAGCCCGTGCCGCTCGCACTCGGCGACACGAGGTCCGCCGACATCCCGATCGACCCGGTGACAGGTGACCTCGGCTTCGTCGAGGTGATCCGGGGCGCCGACGGCCGGGTGCTCTCCCGCGGCGTGTGCGGCGCGGTCTCCGAGACGATCGTCGACGACGCGCTCGCCGTGACGACCCTCGCGGCATCGAGCCCGCCGCCGCAGCGCGGTCGTTCTGTGGAGGTGTGGGATGTCGCGACGGTGCGCGGGACGGCCGCGGCCGGCACCACGCTGACCTTCGAGCTCTACACGTGGCCGGAAGGCACCGAGCCGGCCTGCATCGCGCCGCTGTGGACCTCCACCCCGGTGCCCCTGACGGCACCGGGAGACGTCACGTCGGCGAGGACCACGGTGGATCGGGTGACGGGAGCCCTCGGCTTCGTCACGGTGATGCGCGGTGCGGACGGGCGGGTGCTGGCCCGCAGCGAGTGCGGCGAGCCGGCCGAGACGCTGACCCCGGTGCGCGGGCTGGCCGAGACGGGCCTCGACCTGCGGTGGCCGGCGGCGGTGGCCGGTGCCCTCGTCGTGCTCGGAGCGCTCGCGGTGGTGGCTGCACGGCGCCGCGTGGGCTGAGCGAGGCTGGGTGAGACGAACGGACCCCGGCTGGATCAACCAGCCGGGGTCGCGTCGTCGTGCCTGAGGAGTGGCGTCAGTGCGCCGCTGCTCCGGCGCCCGCGCCGTGCTCGGCGTGCAGGCGCTCGGTCTCGTCCTGGACGTGGGTGGCCACCGAGGCGAACTTGTCCTTGTGCTCGCGCGCGTGGTGCGCGCAGAAGAGGAGCTCACCCGCGGGCAGCACGACGCGCACGTAGGCCTGGGCTCCGCAGCGGTCGCAGCGGTCGGCTGCGGACAGGGGGGCGAGGGTCGATGTGGCGTTCACGAGTCCATAGAACCATCCGGTCCTGAAGATTCCTTCCTCGAAAGTCACAGGTTCGCCATCCGCGTACAGAATCGTGACATCGCGTCATCTCCCCGTGACATGGCCGCGTGGCCATGGCAGCGTGCCGACGCGGGACAGTCAGCCCGCGCCGTTAGCATCGCAGCGTGACCACCACCTCCTCCCAGTCCAGCTACACGGCCCGGCACCTCTCGGTGCTCGAGGGCCTGGAGGCGGTCCGCAAGCGCCCCGGCATGTACGTCGGCACCACCGACAGCCGCGGTCTGATGCACTGCCTGTGGGAGATCATCGACAACGCCGTCGACGAGGCGCTGGCCGGGTACTGCCAGCACATCGACGTGGTGCTCTACGCAGACGGCTCCGTCGAGGTGCGCGACGACGGCCGGGGCATCCCGGTGGACGTCGAGCCGAAGACGGGCCTGACGGGCGTCGAGGTCGTGTTCACCAAGCTGCACGCCGGCGGCAAGTTCGGCGGCGGCTCGTACGCCGCCTCGGGCGGCCTGCACGGCGTCGGTGCCAGCGTGGTCAACGCCCTGTCGTCCCGCCTCGACGTCGAGGTGGACCGGCACGGCAAGACCCACCTGATGACCTTCCACCGCGGCGAGCCGGGGGTGTTCGACGACCGCGGTGGCCGCGGGCCGGATGCGCCGTTCGAGCCGTTCGTCTCCGGCTCCGACCTGGCGCTGACGGGCAAGGTCGCCAAGAACGTCACCGGCACGCGGGTGCGGTACTGGGCCGATCGCCAGATCTTCCTTCCGACCGCGGTCTTCTCGTACGACGAGCTGGCGACCCGGGCCCGGCAGACCAGCTTCCTGGTGCCCGGGCTGCAGATCACGCTGCGCGACGAGCGCGGCCTGCCGGGCACGCCGGGGGAGTCGGGGCCGCACGTCGAGACCTTCCACCACACCGGCGGCGTGGTCGACTTCGTCGAGCACCTGGCCGGCGACCCGAAGGTGACGGAGATCTGGCACCTGACGGGCGAGGGCGAGTTCACGGAGACGGTCCCGGTGCTCGACGAGCGCGGCCACATGACGCCGCAGCAGGTGACCCGCACCTGCGAGGTGGACGTCGCGCTGCGCTGGGGCACGGGCTACGAGACGGACGTGCGCTCGTTCGTCAACATCATCGCGACGCCGAAGGGTGGCACCCACGTCGCCGGCTTCGAGCAGGCGCTGCTCAAGACGATGCGCGACGCGGTGGCCGCCAACGCACGCCGGCTCAAGCTCTCGGCCAGGAACGGCGACGAGCGGCTCGAGAAGGACGATGTGATGGCCGGCCTGACGGCCGTGGTGACCGTGCGCCTCGCCGAGCCCCAGTTCGAGGGGCAGACGAAGGAGGTGCTGGGCACCGCCGCGGTGCGCGGCATCGTCGCCAAGGTGGTCGGGGCGGAGCTGGGCGCCACGCTCGGCTCCACCAAGGGCGTGGTGAAGGCGCAGGTCAACAGCCTGCTCGAGAAGCTCGTGGCCGAGATGCAGGGCCGCCTGGCAGCCCGCAAGCAGAAGGAGATCTCCCGCCGCAAGACGGCGCTGGAGTCCAGTTCGCTGCCGCCGAAGCTCGCCGACTGCCGCATCGACGACGTGGAGCGCAGCGAGCTGTTCATCGTCGAGGGGGACAGCGCGCTCGGCACCGCGAAGCTCGCCCGGTCGTCGGACTACCAGGCCCTGCTGCCCATCCGGGGCAAGATCCTCAACGTCCAGAAGGCCTCGATCTCGGACATGCTCCACAACGCGGAGTGCGCCGCGATCATCCAGGTGATCGGCGCGGGGTCCGGCCGCACGTTCGACCTGGACACCGCCCGCTACGGCAAGGTGATCCTCATGACGGACGCCGACGTGGACGGCGCCCACATCCGCACCCTGCTGCTCACGCTGTTCTTCAAGTACATGAAGCCGCTGGTGGCCGCCGGGCGCGTGTACGCGGCGGTGCCGCCGCTGCACCGCATCGAGCTGCTGGGCAACCGCAAGGCGGACGAGGACAAGTACGTCTACACGTACTCGGAGGCCGAGCTGGCCGCGACCCTCAAGCGCCTCGACCGGGCGGGCCGGCGCTACTCGTCGGACATCCAGCGGTACAAGGGCCTGGGTGAGATGGATGCCCAGCAGCTGGCGGAGACCACGATGGATCCGCGCTACCGCACGCTGCGCCGGGTGACCATGGCGGCCGCGGAGCGCGCGGAGCAGATCTTCGAGCTGCTCATGGGCTCGGACGTGGCTCCGCGCCGGGACTTCCTCGTCGATCACGCGGACTCGCTGGACCGCACCCGTATCGACGCGTGACCTCTGGGAGGATGTGCGCGTGATCACGCCCCGCGACACCGCTCGTGACACCCGTGCCTGCGCGAGGGTCCCGCGATGACCGAGGTGCTCGATCTGCAGGACCTGACGATCGTCCGGGGGACCACGGCGATCCTCGACCACCTGACGTGGACGGTCCGCGAGGGTGAGCGGTGGGTGATCCTCGGCCGCAACGGCGCCGGCAAGACGACGCTGCTGCAGGTCGCCGCGGGTCGGATGCACCCGACGGACGGCACGGCCGAGATCCTCGGGGAGCGGCTCGGGCAGGTGGACGTATTCGAGCTGCGGCCTCGGGTCGGTCTCTCGAGCGCGGCCCTGGCCGAGCACATCCCGTCGGGGGAGCTGGTTCGCGACGTGGTGATCACCGCGGCGTACGGCGTCACCGGGCGATGGCGGGAGCGCTACGAGGAGCTCGACGAGACGCGGGCGGACGACCTGCTGACGGTGTTCGACGTGGACCACCTGGCGGAGCGGTACTTCGGCACGCTGTCCGAGGGCGAGCGCAAGCGGGTGCAGATCGCCCGGGCGCTGATGAGCGACCCGGAGCTGCTGCTGCTCGACGAGCCGGCGGCCGGCCTGGACCTCGGCGGGCGCGAGGAGCTCGTCGGCGCGCTGGCGGAGCTGGCTCGTGACCACCGCTCGCCGGTGCTGATCCTCGTGACGCACCACGTCGAGGAGATCCCACCCGGGTTCACGCACGGGCTGCTGCTGCGGGCGGGGCGCGTGCACGCCGCCGGCCCGCTCGCCGAGGTCCTCACGGCCGAGAACCTCTCCGCAACCTTCGACCTGCCGCTGGAGCTGGACCACGTCGCCGGGCGGTGGTCGGCGCGCGCGGTGGCGGCGCACGAGCGCACCGGCGCGCACTGACGGCCGGCTCCCGAAGGCGCTGGCGAGACGGCCCATCCGGGTCCCGCCGCCGCCCTAGGATCGAGAGGGGCGGTCAGCCCGGGGTCGCCGCCGGAGAGGGGTGGGTGCGTGGACTGGCTCTGGTGGCTCGCCGTGGCGCTGATCTTCGCGATCGCGGAGGTCGCCTCGCTTGGCCTGGTGCTGCTGATGTTCGCGGGCGGGGCCCTCGCCGGAGCGCTCGCCGCCGCGCTCGGAGCCCCGTTCTGGGTCCAGATGCTCGTCGCAGTGGGGGCCTCGGTGTTGCTGCTGGGCGCGTTGCGGCCCTGGCTGCTGCGGTACCTGCGACGCCGCGAGCCGCTGGTCGAGACCAACACCGCCGCGCTCATCGGGCAGCAGGCGGTCGCGGTCACCGCCGTGACGGCGGAGGGCGGCCGCGCCAGGATCGGCGGCGAGGTGTGGACCGCACGCACCACCGGAGCGGGTGTGGCACGTGGTGCGCGCCTGCGCGTCACGCGAATCGACGGCGCGACAGCCGTCGTCGAACCGATCGGGGAGTGAGATGTCCACCGGAGAGATCGTCGGCTTCGTCGTCCTGGCGCTCATCGCGCTGTTCGTCCTCGTCGCGCTGGTGCGCGCCGTGCGGATCGTTCCGCAGGCCGAGGGGTACATCATCGAGCGGCTCGGCCGGTACTCCCGCACCCTGGACGCCGGACTGCACCTGCTGGTGCCGTTCATCGACCGGGTGCGCGCCAAGGTCGACCTGCGCGAGCAGGTGGTGTCGTTCCCGCCGCAGCCCGTGATCACCTCCGACAACCTCGTTGTCTCGATCGACACGGTCATCTACTTCCAGGTGACCGAGCCGCGTGCCGCGGTCTACGAGATCGCGAACTACTACGTGGGCATCGAGCAGCTGACGGTGACGACGCTCCGCAACGTCATCGGCACGATGGACCTCGAGCAGACTCTGACCAGCCGTGACCAGATCAACGGCCAGCTGCGTGGGGTGCTCGACGACGCCACCGGCAAGTGGGGCATCCGCGTCAACCGCGTGGAGCTCAAGGCGATCGACCCGCCGCCCAGCATCCAGGGCTCGATGGAGCAGCAGATGCGCGCTGAGCGCGACCGCCGCGCGGCGATCCTGACGGCCGAGGGCGTCAAGCAGAGCAAGATCCTCACGGCGGAGGGCGAGAAGCAGGCCGCCGTGCTGCGAGCCGAGGGCGATGCCCAGTCCGCGGTGCTGCGGGCCGAAGGTGACGCGCGGGCGATCCTGGCGGTGTTCGACGCGATCCACCGCGGCGACGCGGATCCCAAGCTGCTGGCCTACCAGTACCTGCAGATGCTGCCGCGCATCGCCAACTCTCAGTCGAACACCATGTGGTTCCTGCCGGCCGAGCTGTCGAGCGCGCTCGGCTCGCTGTCGCGGGCGTTCGGCGTGGTGCCGCCGGAGGCCGCGCCGTCGGAGCGTCCCGCCGGTCCGTCGCCGATCGGTGAGGCCCTGCCGCCGACGGCGCTGCCGACGGCCGCGGAGGCCCTGGCGGAGGCGCGTCGTCAGTCGGAGGCCGCCCTCCAGGACGCGACGGCAGCCGGCCGGGCGAGCGGCGTGCCGTTCAACCCCGAGTTCGAAGCCGGTCAGCAGCCGCTCGGCCCTCCGCCCAGCGCGGAGGAGGAGCGCGGCGGAGGCGAGGCCTCGTCGCAGACGTGAGCGGGTAATCACGTTGCGGAGTGAGTGCTCACTCACTTAGTCTGCGGGGCGTGACTTCTCCACGTACCGGCCGTGCGGCACCGCTCCCACGTGACGAGCGCCGCATGGCGATCGTCCAGGCGGTGCTGTCCGTGGTTCGCAACCGCGGCACCGAGGCAACCACGCGAGAGCTCGCCGAGGCGGCGGGAGTGGCCGAGGGAACCCTGTTCCGGGTGTTCGACGACAAGGAGGCCCTGGTAAGGGAGGCGATCGCCGCCGCGCTCGACCCCGCCGACTTCATCGCCGAGCTCGCTCGCATCGATCTCCAGATGCCCATCGAGCAGCGGCTGGGCGAGGTGATCCGGATCGGCACCTCCCGAATGGCCGACCTCGCCCTCTGGATGGCGCTGGTGCACCGGCTGCGGCAGTCCGGCGGTGGCCGCGGCGGGCTCGGCGCCCACGAGGGGTGGGAGCAGCGCCGGCAGGAATCACAGCTCCTGGTGCGAGAGCAGCTGCGCCGCATCCTCGAACCCGACGCGGCACGGCTGCGCCACCCGCTGGACACCGTGATCCTCATGCTGGAGTCGATGCTCGCCGGCGCGGCGATGCGGCAGGCGGACCGCCTGCGTCAGGGCAAGACGCCTCGGCGCCTGATGGACCAGGACCTCGTCGTCGACTTCTTCCTGCACGGGGCGTTGCTCCCGGACACCACCACTCACTAGCCCCGACCGACGGAGAACCCCATGCTCGCCCGACTGCTCCGCGAACACCTGCGCCCGTACAAGGGCGCGACGGTCGCGGTGGTGCTGCTGCAGATCCTGCAGGTGACCGCGTCGCTCTACCTGCCCAGCCTCAACGCCCGGATCATCGACGACGGCGTGGCCACGGGCGACACCGGTGAGATCTGGCGGCTCGGCCTGGTCATGCTCGGGGTCAGCCTGGCCCAGGTGGCCTGCGCGATCGCCGCCGTCTACTTCGGTGCGCGGACGGCCATGGCCATGGGCCGGGACGTCCGCGCCCGGCTGTTCGACAGGGTGCAGGCCTTCTCCCAGCAGGAGATGGGCCGGTTCGGGGCCCCGACGCTGATCACCCGCACGACGAACGACGTGCAGCAGGTGCAGATGGTGGTGCTGATGGGGTTCACGATCATGCTGGTGGCGCCGATCATGCTGGTCGGCGGCGTCATCATGGCGCTCCAGGAGGACGTGGTCCTCTCCTGGGTGCTCGTGGTCGTCGTCCCGATCATCGGCGCGATCGTCGCCTGGGCCCAGCGCAAGATGGTGCCCTGGTTCCGGGTGATGCAGAAGCGGATCGACGCGGTCAACCGTGTGATGCGCGAGCAGCTGGCGGGCGTGCGGGTGATCCGTGCCTTCGTACGGGAGCGCCGGGAGAACGAGCGGTTCGCCGTGGCCAACGGCGAGCTGTACGAGGCCGGCCTGCGCACGGGCATGTACATGGCTGCGCTGTTCCCGCTGGTGATGTTCGTCATGAACGCGACGAGCGCGTCCGTGCTGTGGTTCGGCGCGCAGCGCATCGACAACGGCGACATGCAGATCGGCGCCCTCACCGCCTTCATCAGCTACATCATGTTCATCCTCATGGCGGTGCTCATGAGCTCGATGATCTTCGTGATGGTGCCGCGTGCGATGGTCTCGGCCGAGCGGCTCGTCGCCGTCATCGACACCGAGCCGACGGTGCTGCCGCCGAGCGCGCCGGTCGCGGTGCCGGCCGGACCCGATCGTGGACGCCTCGAGCTCCGCGACGTCGAGTTCGGCTACCCCGGCGCCGAGGACGCGGTGCTCGAGCACATCGACCTCGTGGCCGAGCCCGGCAAGACCACCGCGATCATCGGGTCCACCGGCTCGGGCAAGTCGACGCTGCTCCACCTGGTGCCCCGGCTCTACGACGTCACCGGCGGTTCGGTGACGATCGGAGGGGTCGACGTGCGCGACATCGCACCGGACGAGCTGTGGTCCCTGATCGGGTTGGTGCCGCAGAAGCCGTACCTGTTCTCCGGCACGGTGCGCTCCAACCTGCAGTTCGGCGCCCCGCAGGCGACGGACGAGGAGCTGTGGCACGCCCTCGAGGTGGCCCAGGCCCGCGACTTCGTCGAGGAGATGGAAGGCGGCCTCGACGCGCCGATCGCACAGGGCGGCACCAACGTCTCCGGCGGGCAGAGACAACGCCTGGCGATCGCGAGAGCGATCGCGCGAAGGCCCGCGATCTATCTGTTCGACGACTCGTTCTCCGCCCTGGACTACGCCACCGACGCCGCGCTGCGGGCGGCGCTGATCCCCGAGACGCGCGAGGCGACGGTTCTGGTGGTGGCCCAGCGGGTCGCGACGATCCGGCACGCCGACCGCATCGTGGTGCTGGACGACGGCCACGTGGTCGGCGTCGGCACGCACGACGAGCTGCTGGCCGGCAACGAGACCTACCAGGAGATCGTGTACTCCCAGATGTCGGCGCAGGAGGCGGCATGAGCGCGCAGACTCAGTCCCCGGCTCGTTCGGCGCGCGGCCCCCGCGGCCCGATGGGCGCCATGGGTATGCCAGGGGAGAAGTCCAAGGACTTCAAAGGCTCCGCGCGGCGCCTGCTCGGTCTGCTGCGCGACGACATCCCGCGGTTGGTCGGGGTGCTGGTGCTCGGCGTCCTGTCGGTCGCCGCGGCGGTCGTCGGGCCCAAGATCCTCGGCACGGCGACGAACGTCATCTTCGAGGGTGTCGTCGGCCGGCAGCTCGCCGAGCACCTGCCGGCAGGCGTCGACCCGTCGAACGTGTCGGTGGAGCAGCTGATCGAGGCGCTCAGGGCGCAGGGCGACGACCAGCTCGCGGACATGCTGTCGGGACTCCCCGGGGTCGTCGTCGGGCAGGGAGTCGACTTCGAGCGCCTGTGGAAGATCCTCGCCGTGGTGGTGGCGATCTACGCCGTCTCGTCGGTCTTCGGCTGGATCCAGATGCGCCTGACGACGCGGATGGTCCAGGACGCGGCCTACCGGCTGCGCGGGCAGGTCGAGTCGAAGCTCGGCCGGCTGCCGCTCAGCTACTTCGACCGCCAGCCGCGCGGCGAGCTGCTGTCCCGGGTGACCAACGACATCGACAACGTCGCGCAGACGATGATGCAGACGTTCTCGCAGCTGATCACGTCGCTGCTGACCGTCGTGGGCGTGCTGATCATGATGCTCTCGATCTCCCCGCTGCTCACGCTCGTCGCGCTCGTGACGCTGCCGCTCGTGATCGGCATCGCCGGCCAGATCGCCAAGCGCTCGCGGCCGCAGTTCGTCGCGCAGTGGGCGCACACCGGCAAGCTCAACGCGCACATCGAGGAGATGTACACGGGCCACTCGCTGGTGACGGTCTTCGGCCGGCAGCGCGAGGCCGCGGAGGTCTTCGCCGACCACAACGACAAGCTGTACGAGGCCAGCTTCAAGGCGCAGTTCGTCTCCGGCGTGATCCAGCCCGCGCTGGGCTTCGTCGCCAACCTGAACTACCTCGTGATCGCGGTGATCGGTGCCCTGCGCGTGGCCTCGGGGCAGATGACCCTCGGTGACGTCGGCGCCTTCATCCAGTACAGCCGGCAGTTCAGCCAGCCGATCGGGCAGATCGCCGCGATGGTGAACCTGCTGCAGTCCGGTGTCGCGTCGGCCGAGCGGGTGTTCGAGCTGCTGGATGCCCAGGAGCAGATTCCGGACCCGGACCCCGCCGCGACGCTGGCGCAGCCGGTGCGCGGGCGCGTCGAGTTCGAGCACGTCGCCTTCCAGTACGACCCCGAGAAGCCACTGATCAGGGACCTGTCACTGGTGGCCGAGCCCGGCAACACCATCGCCATCGTGGGGCCCACGGGTGCGGGCAAGACGACGCTGGTCAACCTCCTCATGCGGTTCTACGAGGTGGACTCGGGCCGGATCACGGTGGACGGCGTCGACACCCGGAGCCTCACGCGCGACGACCTGCGCTCGCAGACGGGCATGGTGCTCCAGGACACCTGGCTGTACGAGGGCACCATCGCGGACAACATCGCGTACGGCGTGGACTCCGCGACGCGCGAGCAGGTGGTGGCGGCTGCGTCGGCGACCCACGTCGACCGGTTCGTCCGCACCCTGCCGGAGGGCTACGACACCACGCTGGACGACGAGGGCGGCGCGCTGTCGGCCGGTGAGAAGCAGCTGCTGACCATCGCCCGAGCGTTCCTCGCCGACCCCGCGATCCTCATCCTCGACGAGGCGACCAGCTCCGTGGACACCCGCACCGAGGTGCTGGTGCAGCGAGCGATGGCCGCGCTGCGGGCGGGGCGCACCTCGTTCGTCATCGCCCACCGGCTGTCCACCATCCGTGACGCCGACCTCATCGTCGTCGTCGAGCACGGCGACATCGTGGAACAGGGCTCGCACGACGAGCTGCTGGCGGCCGGTGGGGCGTACGCCCGGTTGTACCAGAGCCAGTTCGCGGCGGCCGCCGTCGAGGAGGGCTGACTGCCACCCGGTCTCCTGAACCTGCTGGGGCGTGAAGCGCCGCTGCGTTCAGGGAACCGGGGTGGCGGGGGGCTCTAGGCTGAGGGGGTGCCAATCGTATCGATTCGATCGCGTAGCGCTGCCCTGCCCGCCGAGGGTCGGGTGGTGCGCGACCGGACGACGCTGACCCTCTACGGGCCGTACGCCGTCTGGGGCTGGCTTCTCTACAGCTTCAGCCCGAGCGTCCCGCTGCTGGCCGCGGACCAGGGGATCAGCGACGCGCAGGCCGGGCTGCACGGCACGGCGATGGCGGTCGGCGGGCTGGTGGCGGCGTTCCTCGCGCCGCGGGCCGTCACCGCGCTCGGCCGGCGCGGGGCGATCGTCGCGGCGAGCTTCGCGGTGGCCGCTTTCGTCACGGCGCTGGTCCTCGGCCCGAGCCTGCCGTGGACGCTGGGAGCGATTCTCCTTCTGGCCCTCGGCGGGAACGTGTTCATCGCCGCGACGCAGGTCGGCCTGGCGCTGCACGCCGGACCCACCGCCTCCGCGGTCATCACGGAGGGCAACGCCGTCGGCTCGGGGGTCGGCCTGCTCGGGCCGCTCGCCGTCGGGACGGCCGTGTCGCTCGGCTGGGGCTGGCGCCCCGCCGTGCTGGTGACGGCGGTCCTGGCGCTCGTCGCCGCCTGGTTCGTCCGACGCCTGCCGCTCACCGAGGTCATGACAGGGCGCAGCCGTCCGGCCCCGGCGGGAGGCGCCGACGGCCTCGCCGGCGTCTCGTCGCAGGTCGGCGACGCTACCGAGCCCGCCCGTCCCGGTCGTTGGCGCCCGGGGCTCGCCGCGACCTTGTTCCTCGTCGTGGTCGTCGCGGCGATGGCCGTCGAGAACGCCACCACCTACTGGTCCACGGCCCTGCTCATCGAGCGCACGGGAGCGCACGCCGGCATTGCCACCGCTGCGGCGTCCGGGCTCGTCGCGGGCATGACCGCCGCCCGGCTCGTCGCCGGCCCCCTGACCCTGCGGATCAACCCCGCACACCTGCTGGCCGGTGGGTTCGCCGTCTCGATCGCCGGCTGGGCCGTCGTGTGGACCACCACCTCGACCGGGGTGGCGATGGCCGGGCTGGTGCTGGCCGGGCTCGGCTTCGGCGTGCAGTACCCCCTGGCGATCGCCCTGCTCCTGGCTGCCGAGCCGGGACACTCCGACCGCGCGATGTCGCAGGCGACCTTGTACAGCGCACTCGCTCTGGGCGTGGCTCCGTTCCTGCTCGGGGCGATCTCGGACCGCGTCGGCATGCACGCGGCGTTCCTCGTCGTGCCCCTGTTCGCGGTGGCCGGGGCTCTGGCGTCCGTGGCCGGCGGGCGCGCCCTGAGCAGAGCGACGAACCACGTCCTCGACTGAGAGGATCGCGGGCATGCTCGCCGCGCACGTCCAGACCGTCACCGACCCGCGCGACGAGCGGCTCGCCGACTACCTGTCGCTCACCGACGTCGCCCTGCGCTCCCGGCACGAGCCCGAACGCGGCCTCTACATCGCCGAGAGCTCGACCGTGCTGGGCCGCGCGCTGGCCGCCGGACACCGGCCACGGTCGGTGCTGCTGGCACCCCGGTGGCTCGCCGACGTCGAGGAGATGCTCGCCGGCGCGCCGGGCTCCGGGGAGGTTCCCGTGTATGTCGCCGAGGAGCCGGTGCTCGAGGCGATCACCGGGTTCCACGTCCACCGTGGGGCGCTGGCGGCGATGCACCGGCCGGCCCTGCCCGCGCTGAGCACCGTGCTGGCCGGCGCGCGGCGCATCGTCGTGTTCGAGGACATCGTGGATCACACGAACCTCGGAGCGGGCATCCGTGCATGCGCTGCTCTGGGCGCTGACGCATTCCTGGTGACGCCTCGCTGTGCGGACCCTCTGTATCGGCGCTCGATCCGGGTGTCGATGGGCACGGTCTTCCAGGTGCCGTGGACGCGCATCGACCCGTGGCCCGCCGGGATCGACACCCTGCGCGACGCGGGCTTCACGGTGG
Source organism: Actinomycetes bacterium (assembly GCA_023438885.1). GTDB lineage: Bacteria > Actinomycetota > Actinomycetes > Actinomycetales > Cellulomonadaceae > Cellulomonas. Next base: position 6,280 of record JAEXPS010000219.1, on the reverse strand, counting down.
CGGCCCTCGCCCTCAACGACGACGCCATCAGCCTCGACGAGCTCGCCGCCGACCCACCCGACAAGCTCGCTCTGGTCGTTGGGACCGAAGGCGATGGGCTCAAGGCGCGCACGATAGACGCCGCGGACCTCGTGGTCCGCATCCCGATGAGCGGGGGAGTGGACTCACTCAACGTCGCCTCCGCCCTGGCAGTCGCTCTATGGGCGACCCGCCATCACTGAACTTCCCTCCCAGCAGGTAGGGGCACGGGAAGCCTGAGGGTCATGACTTCGACGTCCCGGCCTCGAGGATGGACACGATCGAGAACAGCGTGAAGCAGACCGCGCCCAGGCCGGTGACAACCCGGGAGGGGATGAAGAAGTTCGGGTCGGTCGAGGCGGCCTCGGTCAGGAAGGCGGAGAAGAACAGGCAGGTCAGGCAGGTCAGCACCGGGATCAGCGGCACCCGGTTGGCCAGGGCGAACTCGCGCCGCCATACCGAGGCGAGCAGGAACACCTTCGAGATGATGCTGAAGCAGATCAGGCCGAGCCCCAGCAGGATGCACCCGGGCGCGATCCGTTCGGCACGGTCCGACCCGAACAGCACGAGCAACCCCCACAGCAGCCCGATCGACCCCATCGCCAGCACCCAGCGGGTCCAGTACCAGCGCTCCCGCTCGTCGAACTCGTTGCGCACCTGGCGCACCACCGTCGCCACCAGCGCGATCAGGCTGGAACAGATCAGGGTCAGCCCCATCAGGACGTGGCCGGCGGTGTAGTGGTCGGCCTGGGCCGAGCCGGCCAGCAGGACCGCCGCCCAGACCCCGCCCACGAGTGTCGCCGCGACCGGCACGCCAACGAGCACCCAGCCGACTGTCCTGCTGTAGGCGGCGGCCGGGGGGCCGTCCTCATGTCGTCCGGCGGAGTTGACATTGATCAGGGTGAAGGCGGTGGACGCCGTCGCCACCGTGGAGACGCAGGCCGCGATCAGCCCGATGCCGAAGACGACATGGCCGGCCACGAACTGGTCCGGCACGGTCGCGCCGGAGACGATCGTCAGTCCCCAGATCATCGTGGCCAGTGCGGTGCCGTAGCCGATGATCGGCAGCACGTACTTCCACACCGGGGCGAAGGTCTTGGTGAGTTGACGGATGATCATCGCCGCCGTCGTGAACAACGCGATGCAGATCGCGGTGAGCGCGATCAGCACGTGTCCGGCGATGAAGTGACCGGCGTCGTTCCCGCCGGAACGGACGTACAGACCCAGTCCCAGACAGACAGCGCCCATCAGCAGCGGGATCGCGCGGAACAGGATGCTGATCCCGAAATTCATGACGACCACGACCTCGGTTTGTCGGGGTGGGCAGCCAAGCAATCCGCAATTCCAAAGTAACCGCCGGGTGCGGCGGCCTCAAGGCTGCCGCCGCGCCCCCGTCCGCTCGACAGGCTGCGCCTCTTGGCCACGCGCGCGTGACGGTGGCGCGTCAGGAGCGGCTCGCCTGCCACTCCTCGCGCAGCAGCGCGTAGCTGCACGAGTCGAGCCACCGGCCGTCGCGGTGCAGCGAGTCGGCGCGGTACGTGCCCTCGCGGCGCATGCCGAGCCGCTCCATCAGCAACCAGGAACGGTCGTTGTCGGTGAAGCACCCCGCCGTCACCCGGCGCATGCCCAGATCCTCGAAGCAGAGGGCGATCAGGCGCGAGGAAGCCTCCGTCGCCAACCCTTTCCCGTGCACCGCCGGGTCGAACGCCCAGCCGATCTCGGCCTGCGTGGCCCGGGCGGCATCGGCGATCTCGCTCTGGCCCCAGGCATCCTCGATGCTCAGGCGCAGGTCGCCCACCACACGGCCGTCGTGCTCCACGACGAGCGTCGCGGCCAGGCGGTCCGGCTCGCAGAACAGCGCCGTGTACGCGTCCTCGTCGCCGGGCAGTGCCGTCATCCACTCGTACACGGCAGGCAGCCTGCGGTACTGCCAGACGTCGCGGGCATCTGCCGGGGTCGCCGGCCGCAGCAGCAGCCGCTCCGTGCGCACGGGCCAGGGGATGGTGGTGGTCGGCATGCGACCATCATCCCGCCGGGCCGCCCCGGAGCCCACCGACGTCGTCGGTCGTCCGGTGACGTCAGGCCTCGGGTTCCGTGACGTCCGCGACCCTCGCCACCAGCGCGCGCACCAGGTCGTCGCCGTCGACGAGCGCGGCCACCCCGTGGGCGCCGGCCCCGATCGAGACGGTGCGCCCTGCCACGCGCTGGTCGGCGATCACAGGCCAGGCCCGCAGCGAGCCGAACGGCGTGATGGTGCCGCGCTCGTAGCCGGTGACGTCCTTGGCCACCGCCGCGTCCGGCATCGACAGCCGGCTGACGCCCAGCAGCCCCCGCAGCTTGGGCCAGGAGATGGTCCGGTCACCGGGCACCAGGACCAGGAGGAAGTCGTCGTCCCCGCGCCGCACGACGATCGTCTTGATCACGTCGGCCGGGGACACGCCGCGCGCCGCGGCGGCCTCGGCCAGCGAGCGGACCGGGCCGTGGCGGGTCACCTCGTAGGCGATGCCCGACGAGGCCAGGGCGGCCAGGGCCCGGACCTCTCCCTCGGCGGGAGCGTTCACCGCAGGGCCAGCCCGTCGACGAGCTCGACGCCCGGCGCGGACGCGAGCAGTGCACCTGGCAGCGACAGCTTCGAGCGGCGCACGCCGCTGCCGATCACCACGCGATCGCCCGCGTCCGAGTCCGGCAGCGCCACGGAGGCGTCCAGCAGCACCCGATACTCGGCGGGCAGGCCGAGGAACGTGATGCCGCCGTACTCCATCCCCGACTCGGCGGTGGCCCGCTCCATCGGCAGGAAGGTCGCCTTGCGCACGTCCAGCAGCTTGCGCACGGCGTTGTTGACGTCGGCGCGGCCCGTGGACCGCACTCCGGCGGCGGCCAGTCGCTCGTCCCCGCCCCGGCGGCCGACGACGAGCACGCAGTTCACCGAGCCGGACGGGGGCAGCCCGTACGCGGCGTTGAGCGCGGCCGTGTCCGCGAGGCCGGGGTCGATCGGGGCCACGTGGACCTCGTCGGCCACCGCCGGCTCCGCCGCGGCCCAGGCCGTCAGGGCGGCCGCGGTGGGCGGGGCCAGCAGGTCGGGGCGGTCGAGCGCGCGCTCCCAGCTCAGCGTCGGCATGCCCGCACGGTAACGCGGGCACGCGCGTTCGTCGTCGGCTAGCGCGAGTAGGTGGTGGTGAGGGTGGCGCGGCCGAGCGTGTGGAACACCACGTTGAAGGCCACCGACGCGTTGCTCGCCGACGGGCCGACGCCGAGGGACTCGACGTCGAGCGCGTGCACCGCGAAGACGTAGCGGTGCTCGCGGTCGCCGCGCGGCGGGGCCGCGCCGTCGTAGCCGTCGCCGCCGCCGTCGTTGCGCACGTGGAAGGCGCCGCGTGGCAGGTGCGGCCCGCCGTGGGCGCCCGCACCCTGCTCGAGGGAGGTGACCGAGCCGGGGATGTCGACCACCTGCCAGTGCCAGTAGCCGCAGGGAGTCGGCGCGTCCGGGTCGAAGCAGCTGACGACGAACGAGCGGGTGCCGGCGGGGAAGCCGGACCAGTGCAGCTCCGGGGACTGGTTGCCCCCGCCGCCGACGAACCGCTCCGCCAGCCGCTGGCCCTCGGTGATGTCGGGGCTGTTCAGGGTGAACGAGGCGACGCGGGGCAGCTTCTCGTAGGGATTCTCGGCGCGGGGACGGTCGAGGGACGTCATCGTGGCCTCCGTGGGTCGACGCCGCCCATTCTCGCCGGGCGGGGCGGGTTACGCCCCGCCGGGCGCGGCCGTCGCCGCCAGCGTGCGGCGCACGTGCGAACGGGCGTGCTCGATCGCCTCGCCGAGGTCGTCGAACAGGTGCTTCTGGTGCTGGAGCCGGTCGAGGACGCCGACGGACTCCACCACGCGCCGGTGCTCGGGGCGCAGGCCCTTGAGGAGCACGACGATCCCGCGGTGCTGGAGGTCCTCGACGATCTCCGCCAGCGCGTTGGCACCCGAGGTGTCGAGCACGCGGACGGCCGACAGGCGCAGCACCACCACGCGCACGTCGGCGACGCCGGCCAGCTCGTCGAGGAAGCGGCGCACGTCGGCGAAGAACAGGGCGCCGTCGATGCGGTAGACGGCGATGTGCTCGTGGAGCAGCGCGAGCTCGTCGTCCGCGTCGACCTCCTCGTCGCCGGAGGGGAGCTCTTCGCGGTGCAGGCCGCTGGCGCGCGCCACGGCCCGCAGGGCGAGGACGGCGGCGAGCGCGACGCCCACCTCGACGGCGAAGACGAGGTCGAGGGCCACGGTCGCGGCCAGGGTGATGAGGAACACCGAGCCGCCGGACCGGCCCGAGCGGCAGATGGCCCGGGCCGTGCGCAGGTCGACCATGCGCGCGGCGGTCACGAGCAGCACTCCGGCGAGGGCGGCCGTCGGGATGCGCGCGACGAGAGGGGCGGCCGCGAGCACCACCAGCAGCAGGACCACGGCGTGCGCGAGCGCCGCCATCCGGGTGCGGGCACCGGCGCGGGCGTTGACCGCCGTGCGTGCGATCGCGCCGGTGGCGGGCATTCCGCCGAACACTCCGGCGGCGACGTTGGCCAGGCCCTGACCGAACAGCTCGCGGTTGGGGGCCGTGCGGGGACGGTCGGACATGCCGTCGGCGACGCGCGCCGAGAGCAGCGACTCGAGCGCCGCCAGGGCGGCGATCGCCAGCGCGGAGGAGAACAGCTCGCTCGTCGTCGCCCAGCTGATCACGGGCCAGTGCGGCGCCGGCAGGGCGGCGGGGATGGTGCCGATGCGGGCGACGTCGAGGTGCATCAGCTCGGCGACGACGGTGACGGCCGCGATGGCGATGAGGGAGGCGGGCAGCGTCCGGTGCAGCCGCGGCAGCGCCACCATCAGCGCGACGACGGCGGCGACGACGCCGAGGGCCGGCAGGGCGCGTGACCAGTCGGCCTCGATCGCGGTGCGGAAGGCCACGACGGCGGCGTTCTCGCCCTCGGCCTTGGGGGTGTCCAGCGCGAGCGGCACCTGCTGCAGGGCGATGACGACGCCGATGCCGAAGGTGAACCCCTCGACCACCGGCCACGGGATGTAGGCGACCAGCCGGCCCAGTCCGCAGAGCCCGGCGGCGATGACCAGGACGCCGGCCATGATCGCCACCGCGGCGACGGACTCGGCGCCGTACCGCGCCACCACCGGGATCAGCACCACGGTCATCGCCCCGGTGGGTCCGGACACCTGCAGCTGCGAGCCGCCGAACACCGCCGCGACGGCGCCGGCGACGATCGCCGTGGTGAGGCCTGCGGCGGCGCCCATGCCGGAACTGACGCCGAACCCGAGGGCCAGCGGCAGGGCGACGATCGCCACCGTCAGGCCGGCGAGCAGGTCGGTGCGCCAGGAACGGGACAGGCCGGCGTAGTCGGCGCGGCGGGGGAGCGCGCGGTTGGCGAGGAGGGTGGCGATCGGGACGCGCTGGCCGTCGGCGGTGGTGGCCGTCACGGGCGGGTCGCAGACGGGCGGTCGAGGGCGCGCAAGGGCACGGAGAGTCCTGCCAGGAAGGGGGGTGGGCTGGCGGGCGTCGTCACTCGCCGGGCCGGATTCTACGGCCCGGCGGATGCCGATTGACACCACGGCCCTGTCGGCGTCTACTGACATCATCGAACAAGTGTTCGACGATGGATCGGGTTCGAGATGGTCGGTGAGCTGACATGACGGCCGTGGCGCAGGCCCCTGTCGTGGCGGCCCGGGAGGAGCGCGCGGCGCTCGCCTGGGAGGCGCTCGCGCGCGCGGAGCGGCGTACCGGGGCGCGCAGCGTGCGTCGGGCACCGGTCGCCGTCCCTGCGCACGACGAGCCCGCGCGGGCCTCCCTCATCACCACCGAGCGCCCGCCGATGGCCGTGCCGGCGCCGCTCGCGCCGCTGTTGCCGGAGGGGCTGCGCCGCGGTGGCACCACGGCCGTGCAGGGGTCGACGTCCCTGGTCCTCGCCGTGCTGGCGCACGCCTGCGCGCACGGGGCGTGGGCCGCGGTGGTCGGGCGCCCGGACCTCGGGGTGCTCGCCGCCTCTCAGGCGGGGGTGGACCTCGGCCGGCTGGCGATGGTGCCGGCCCCCGGTCCGGACGCTCCGGCCGTGCTGGCGGCGCTGCTCGACGGGCTGGACGTCGTGGTCGTCGGCCCGCAGGCGCGGCTGACGGACGGCGACCGGCGCCGCCTGGCCGCACGGACCCGCGACCGCGGGTGCGTGCTGCTGCCGACGTTCGCGTGGCCGGGTGCGGACGTGACGCTCGTGGTCGAGGGGGGCAGGTG
>JAEXPS010000165.1 GCA_023438885.1 Actinomycetes bacterium | reverse complement strand
GACCTGCCGCGCTCGCGCCGACCTGCCGCACTCGGCGGGTGGTGGGGTGCGGTGGTGGAGCGGGTGCGGGGGGTCGGTCCCGGCGCGCCGTCGTCGACGAGCGTCGGGGGGGCGGACCCGGAACCGGGGGCGGGAGGAGCGCCGGCGGGCGGAGGGCGGCCGCGCTGGGGGGTGGCCGCAGCCGTCGACGTCGCGGTGATCGTCGGCGCACTGGCCCTGGCGCTGACGCCGCTGCTGCCCGTGTACGGGCACCGATCCGCGCTGCCGGCGATCGCCGGCGGGCTCGCCCTGGGAGCGGCGGTGGCCGTGGCCGGCGCGTGGCGCCGGTGGTCGGCGATGACGGTGGTCGCCGTGCTCCTCGTGACGTACGCGCTGGCGGGTGGCGCGCTCGCGGCGCCCACGACGACGACCGGAGGGCTGCTCCCGGGCCGGGGCACCCTGGCGGCGCTCGCCCGCGGCGCGGCTTCGGCGTGGAAGCAGGCGCTGACGCTCCAGCCGCCGATCGGCTCCGGTGGCACGGTGCTGGTGGCCGCGCTGCTGCTGGCTCTCGTCGGCTCGGCCGCGGCGGTGACGGTGACGCTGCGGCTGCGCCGGCCCCAGGTGGCGGCGCTCGCGGCGGGGGTCCCCGTGCTGGTGGCACTCGGTGCGGCGCTGCTGGGCACGCGCACGCCGCCCGTGCCGCCGGCCGTCCTGGGGACGGCGCTCGCCGTGGTGCTGGGCGGGTGGGCGGCGTGGCGGGCCGGGCGCCTGCGGGCGTCTCGCGTGCTGGCCACCGGGCTGATCGCCGCCGTGGCGATCGGCTCCGGGCTGACCGTCGGCCCCGGCCTCGTCGCCGACCATCCGAGGTTCGTGCTGCGCGACCGGATCACCCCGCCCTTCGACCCCGACGACTACCCGAGCCCGCTCGCCGCCTTCCGGGCGTACGTCAAGCTCGATGAGACGGTGCTGTTCACGGTCACGGGCCTGCCCGAGGGCGCGCGGATCCGGCTGGCGACCCTGGACCGCTACGACGGCGTCGTGTGGAACGTCGCCGGTTCGGGTGCCGCGGAGGCGTCGGGGGAGTTCCGGCGCGTGGGCGACCAGCTGACGGCCACGGTCGCCGGAACGTCGGCTCGCGTCCAGGTGCAGGTAGGCGCGCTGACCGGGCCGTGGCTGCCGACGGTGGGCGAGGCGACGCACATCGGCGTCGACGACGCCGCGGCGGCTGCCGGCCTGCGGTACAACGACGCGACGGACGCTGCCGTGCTCGTCGGGGGCTTGCGCCCCGGGCTGCGCTACACGCTCGACGCCGTGGTCCCCGCGGCCGTCTCCGTGGAGGAGCTGGGTGGCTCGCCGGCGGCCGCCGTCTCGTCGCCGACGCTGACGGGGCAACCGGCGCGGGTGCGCACGCTGGCCCCGGAGGTCGCGCGGGAGGCCGGCAAGCCCGCCGAGGTGGTGCAGGCGCTGGCGACGTGGCTCACCGACCACGGCTACTTCAGCCACGGGCAGTCAGGGGAGCACCCGTCGTTGTCGGGTCATGGTGCCGACCGGCTCGCGCGGTTCCTCGGCGACGACGTCATGGTCGGGGACGGCGAGCAGTACGCCGCGACGCTGGCACTGATGGTCCGCGAGATGGGGCTGCCCGCGCGGGTGGTGCTGGGGTTCGCCCCGCAGTCCGGTGCGGAGCCGGGTTCCGCAGGCGGCGAGCCGGCCTCCGCCGGGACGCCGATCGAGGTCACCGGCGCCGACATCCGGGCGTGGGTCGAGGTGCCGTTCGCCGGTCACGGCTGGGTGGCGTTCGATGCGACGCCGCCTGAGTCCAAGACCGTCGACGAGGACCCGGACCCGCAGCCGTCCGAGCCGAAGCCCCAGGTGGTCCAGCCGCCGCCACCCGCGGACGCGAGCGTCAGCCCGCCCGACGACGACACGGCGCGCCCCAACACGCGGCAGGACGACGAGCAGGCGGCGGGCGGGGTCTCCTGGCAGGCCGTGCTCCTGAGGGCCGGGATCGGTGCCGGGGTGCTGGTGCTGCTCGTCGGGCCCCTGCTCCTGGTGGCGGCCCTCAAGCTGGCGCGCCGCCGCCGGCGCCGCCGCGCGAGCGATCCGGTGCATCGCGTCGCCGGCGGGTGGGACGAAGTGATGGACGCCGCCCGCGACCTGGGCCGGGCTCCCGGGCTGCGGCTGACCCGGCGGGAAGCTGCCGGAGTCGTCGGGCATGCCTTCGCCGCGGGCTCCCCGCTCGTCGCGGTGCGCCTGGCCGGGCTGGCGCACCGGGCCGACCGGGCGGTGTTCGCGCGCGGCGAGCCGAGCGACGCCGACGTCGCCGCCTACTGGGCGGACGTCGACGCGACGCTGGCGGAGATGCGGGGGGCGGTGCCCGCCCGCACGCGGCTGCACGCGCGGGCGTCGACCGCGTCGCTGCGCGGACGGGTTGCGGGTCCCGTGCGGCAGCGGAGTAAGGTGCCCAACGTGCGGAGCACTCTCCTCCTTCGTCGCCGCGGCGGGGCCCTCTAGGCCGGTCCCTCGCCGCGGAGTCTGCCGTGCCGGCTGACCACCCCGGACCAGAGGCGAGGACACCCATGAGCTACGCAGACCGCACCAGCCAGCGCCCGTCGGGCATGCCGGTGCACAAGTACCGGCCGTTCCACGAGCAGATCCGCGTCGACCTGCCTGACCGCACATGGCCGACCAGGACGATCACGAAGGCTCCGCGCTGGTGCGCCGTCGACCTGCGCGACGGCAACCAGGCGCTGATCGAGCCGATGAACGCCGCCCGCAAGCTGGCGATGTTCGAGCTGCTCGTCGAGATGGGCTACAAGGAGATCGAGGTCGGCTTCCCGTCGGCCTCGCAGACGGACTTCGACTTCGTCCGCATGCTCATCGAGGAGAACCGGATCCCGGACGACGTGGTGATCCAGGTGCTCACCCAGGCTCGCGAGCACCTGATCGAGCGGACGTACGAGTCGATCCGCGGCGCCAAGCAGGCGATCGTCCACTTCTACAACTCGACGTCCGTGCTGCAGCGGCGGGTGGTGTTCCACGCCGACGAGGACGGGATCCTCGACATCGCCGTCTCGGGTGCGCGGTTCTGCAAGAAGTACGAGGAGCTGGTCCCGGACACCGAGGTCTACTACGAGTACTCCCCGGAGTCGTACACGGGCACCGAGCTGGAGTACGCCGTGCGTGTGTGCAACGCGGTGCTCGACGAGCTGGACCCGACGGACGACCGGCCGGTGATCATCAACCTGCCGGCCACCGTCGAGATGGCCACGCCCAACGTCTACGCCGACTCGATCGAGTGGATGGACCGGCACCTGCACCGCCGCCACCAGGTGGTGCTCTCGCTGCACCCGCACAACGACCGCGGCACGGCGGTCGCCCCCGCGGAGCTGGGCTACCTCGCCGGCGCCGACCGCATCGAGGGCTGCCTGTTCGGCAACGGCGAGCGCACGGGCAACGTCGACCTGGTGACGCTCGGCATGAACCTGTTCAGCCAGGGGATCGACCCGGAGATCGACTTCTCCGACCTGGCGCGGGTGCGCTCCGTGGTGGAGCACTGCAACCAGATGCCGGTGGGCGAGCGGCACCCGTACGGCGGCGACCTGGTGTTCACCGCGTTCTCCGGCTCGCACCAGGATGCGATCAAGAAGGGGCTGGCGGCGATGGAGGCCGACGCCGCCGCTGCCGGCGTCGAGGTCGACGAGCTGGTCTGGGCGGTGCCGTACCTGCCGATCGACCCGCGTGACGTGGGGCGCACCTACGACGCGATCATCCGGGTGAACAGCCAGTCCGGTAAGGGCGGCATCAGCTACCTGATGAAGACCGAGCGCGACCTCGACCTGCCGCGCCGACTCCAGATCGAGTTCTCCCAGGTGGTGCAGCGGCACACCGACCGGCTCGGCACCGAGGTGACGGCCGACGATCTGTGGCGCATGTTCGTCGACGAGTACCTGCCGGCGGAGTTCGCCGGGATGAGCTCGTCGAGCGTGCGGGCGGGCGCCGCGCCGTCGTCGGACACCGAGCCGCTGGACCCGTGGGGCAGGTTCGCCCTGCGCGGCATCCGGTCGACGAGCACCGAGGGCGGCGACGACACGCTCGAGGTGGACCTCGTCGACCGCGGCGAAGCCCGCACGCTGACGGGCACCGGGAACGGGCCGGTGGCCGCCTTCGTCGCCGCGCTGAAGGCAGCGGGGGTCGACCTCGCCGTGCTCGACTACGCCGAGCACGCGCTCTCGGCCGGTGGTGACGCGACGGCCGCCGCGTACGTCGAGTGCGCCATCGGCGGGGACATCCTCTGGGGCGTCGGCATCGACCCCTCGATCACCACGGCCTCGCTCAAGGCCATCGTCAGCGCCGTCAACCGCCACCAACGCTGACCAACCGCCACCCGCGCTGACCAACCGCCACCCCGCCCCTCCCCACCGCAGTGTCCGAGCAAGTGGCTGTTCCAGCGACCACTTCCTCGGACGTTGCGTCCCTCCCCACCGCAATGTCCGAGCAAGTGGCCGTTCTAGCGACCACTTCCTCGGACGTTGCGGCAGGGGGTGTGGGGGTGCCGTGGGGGAGGATGGGGGCGTGGCGCTGTACCGGGACGAGGCGATCGTGCTGCGCACCCAGAAGCTGGGTGAGGCCGACCGCATCGTCACGCTGCTCACGCGCGAGCACGGCAAGGTGCGCGCGGTCGGCAAGGGCGTGCGGCGCACGACGAGCCGCTTCGGCTCCCGCCTCGAGCCGTTCATGCACGTCGACCTCCAGCTGGCGGGCGGGCGCAACCTCGACACCGTGACGCAGGTCGAGACGCTCGGTGCCCATGGCCGGCCGGTGTGCGAGGACTACGCGCTGTACACCGCCGGGAACGTGATGCTCGAGACCGCCGACCGCCTGGTGGAGGCCGAGCACGAGCCCGCCCTCCAGCAGTACTGGCTGCTGGTCGGAGCCGTGCGCGCGCTCGCGGGTCGGGAGCACGCCCCCGGGCTGGTGCTCGACTCGTACCTGTTGCGGGCCCTGGCGATCGCGGGCTGGGCCCCGAGCTTCGCCGACTGCGCGCGCTGTGGCGCGCCTGGCCCCCACCACGCGTTCGCCGTGGCGATGGGCGGCGCTGTCTGTTCCTCCTGCCGACCCCCGGGCTCGGCGGCGCCGGCCCCGGAGACGTTCGAGCTGCTCGCAGCGCTGCTCGTCGGCGACTGGGCGGTGGCCGACGAGAGCGCCGAGCGCCACCGCGCCGAGGGCAACGGGCTGGTGGCGGCGTTCTGCCAGTTCCACCTGGAGCGGCGGCTGCGCTCGCTGCCGATGGTGGAGCGGGTCTAGCTGCCGGCGAGTGCCGCGGCGGTCGAGCTCGGCACGGCGCTGACCGGGCAGAATGGCCGGGCACGTCGAGACGAGGAGGCCGTGATGGCGCGCAGCAGGGGCGGTCCGGACTCCGCACTGGCACCGGTCCCGCCGCCGCCGCATCCTTCGGGCGCGACGCCGCCGGCGATCCCACGCGAGCTGGTACCCCGGCACGTCGCCATCGTCATGGACGGCAACGGCCGGTGGGCCAACGCGCGCGGCCTGCCGCGCACCGCCGGCCACGCCGCGGGGGAGGCATCGCTGCTCGACGTCGTCGCCGGAGCCATCGAGGTCGGCGTCCAACACGTGTCGGCCTACGCCTTCTCCACCGAGAACTGGAAGCGCTCGCCCGACGAGGTGCGGTTCCTCATGGGCTTCAACCGCGACGTGCTGCGGCGCCGCCGCGACGTGATGAACTCCTGGGGTGTCCGGGTGCGCTGGTCCGGGCGCCGTCCACGCCTGTGGCGCAGCGTGATCGCCGAGCTCGAGGAAGCCGAGCGCCTGACGCGGAACAACACGGTGTGCACGCTGACGATGTGCGTCAACTACGGCGGCCGCGCCGAGCTGGTCGACGCCACGCGCGCCATCGCTCGCGAGGTCGCCGCGGGTCGCCTGGACCCGGACCACATCTCCGAGAAGACGATCCAGCGCCATCTCGACGAGCCGGACCTGCCGGACGTGGACCTGTTCCTGCGCACGTCGGGGGAGCAGCGCACGTCCAACTTCCTGCTCTGGCAGTCGGCGTACGCGGAGCTCGTGTTCCTCGACGAGCCGTGGCCGGAGGTCGACCGGCGTCACCTGTGGCGTGCGGTCGAGGAGTACGCCCGTCGCGACCGCCGCTACGGCGGTGCCGTCGACCAGCCGACGACTCCGCGGGCCTGACGGCACGAGTCGCGAGCGAGCCGCCCGCTCGCCACGGCGAGCACCGTTGCCGTCGTCGAGCGCCTACGCCTTGGGTGCCGAGACCTCCGCGCTCGGTGCCGAGGTCGGCGCTCGGCGAGGAGCACGGCGGGCGCGCACGACGAGCGCACCGGCTACCGCCAGCGCGGCGACCAATCCGGCCAGCGCCCACGGCGAGCGAGCGGCCAGCGCCACCGCGCCGTACACCGCCCCGATGCCGACCGTGCCCCAGACCACGGCCCACGCCACGCTCCCGGGAATCGAGGCGAGCGTGAACCGCCCGTACGGCATCCGGAGCATCCCTGCGCCGGCGAAGACCGCCGTCTGGGCGCCGACCGTCAGGTACGCCAGCGTCACGGCGAACGGACCCCAGCGGTGCACCAGCCCCAGCCCTCGCTGCGCCGCCGGAGATGCCGTCACGGCGCCGACCCGAGCCACCATCGCCCGCCACCACCGGGGCCCGGCGATCTTCTGGCCGCCGAGCCGGGCACCGCGCACGAGTGCGCGCCCGGCCCAGTAGGTGGCGTGCGAACGCGCCAGCACGATGAGGAACAGCACCGCGAGGACAGCGGCCAGCGGCAGGCCGCGCAACCCGTAGGCGGCGGCGACGTCAGTCTCCGTCGGCACGGCCTCGATGCTACCCGCGGGTCCGGGCGAGTCCGGCCCGCGCCTGCTCAGCGGGCGACGGCGATGGTCAGCGGCCCGGGCCGGTAGCCTGAGGCGGTTGTCCGCGGCACCCAACCGCGGCCGTCTACTCCCAGGAGCTGCACCGTGGCTGATTCCCGTCTCGACAACGTCGTCTCCCTCGCCAAGCGTCGCGGGTTCGTCTTCCCCGCGGGGGAGATCTACGGCGGGACCAGGTCGGCCTGGGACTACGGGCCGCTGGGCGTGGAGCTCAAGGAGAACATCAAGCGGCAGTGGTGGAAGGCGATGGTCACCAGCCGTGACGACATCGTCGGCCTCGACTCGTCGGTGATCCTGCCGCGCATGGTGTGGGTGGCCTCGGGCCACGTCGGGGTGTTCACGGACCCGCTGACCGAGTGCCTCTCCTGCCACAAGCGGTTCCGCGAGGACCAGCTGATCGAGGAGTTCGAGGGCCGCAAGGGTCACGCTCCCGAGGGCGGCCTGGCCGGCGTGCCGTGCCCCAACTGCGGCACCCGCGGCCAGTGGACCGAGCCCCGCGACTTCAACATGATGCTCAAGACCTACCTGGGCCCGGTCGAGGACGAGTCCGGCCTGCACTACCTGCGGCCCGAGACCGCGCAGGGCATCTTCGTGAACTTCGCCAACGTCGCCTCGGCCGCGCGCATGAAGCCGCCGTTCGGCATCGGCCAGATCGGCAAGTCGTTCCGCAACGAGATCACGCCCGGCAACTTCATCTTCCGCACCCGCGAGTTCGAGCAGATGGAGATGGAGTTCTTCGTCGAGCCCGGCACGGACGCGGACTGGCACCAGTACTGGATCGACACGCGCACGGACTGGTACGTCGGCCTCGGCCTCGCACGCGAGAACCTGCGCCACTACGAGCACCCGCATGAGAAGCTGTCCCACTACTCGACCCGCACGGTCGACATCGAGTACCGGTTCGGCTTCCAGGGCAGCGAGTGGGGCGAGCTCGAGGGCATCGCCAACCGCACCGACTTCGACCTCAAGACCCACTCGGAGCACTCGGGCAAGGACCTGATGTACCGGGACCCGGTGACGAACGAGAAGTACTACCCGTACGTCATCGAGCCGGCGGCCGGCCTGACCCGCTCCCTCATGGCGTTCCTCGTCGAGGCCTACGCCGAGGACGAGGCGCCCAACACCAAGGGCGGCGTCGACGTGCGCACCGTGCTGCGCCTGGACCCCCGGCTGTCGCCGGTCAAGGCCGCGGTGCTGCCGCTCAGCCGCAACGAGGACCTCTCGCCCAAGGCGCGTGACCTCGCCGCCGAGCTGCGCAAGGCCTGGAACGTCGACTTCGACGACGCCGGGGCGATCGGGCGCCGTTACCGCCGCCAGGACGAGATCGGCACGCCGTTCTGCATCACCGTGGACTTCGAGACCCTCGAGGACCAGGCCGTGACGATCCGCCACCGCGACTCGATGGCGCAGGAGCGCGTCGCGCTGGACCAGGTGGCCGGCTACCTCGCCGCCCGCCTCATCGGGGCTTAGGCAGTTCGCGTCCGACGAGCCCGCGGCTGCCTGCCGTCAGCCACCGGGCAGCCGCGCGGCCACGACCTGGGGCGTCCCGGAGTCATCGACCGTCCACCACACGAACGTGCCGTCGGTGGCCGGCGACGCCGAGCCTGCGAACCGGTGCAGCGTCCCCGTCGCGAGGTCGAGAACGTAGGCGCCGCCGTCGTCCGTGCCGTTGACCATCGACCACGTCACGAGGCCGTGCGCAATCGTCAGGTCGCGCAGGGACGACCCGGTGCCCTTCGGCCACTCGAACGTCCGACGCTCGCCCGCATGGTCCACCTGGAGCAGCGTGCCGCGGTCGGCCGCCTCCGGGTCGATGTCGCGGGCGACGGCGGACGTGCTGCCGCACACCGCGAGGGCCCGCGGGTCGCTCGCCGAGCGGAGCAGGTCCTCCGCGCGGTCGTCGGACTCGACGGCGCCTGAGCCGCCGATGGTCAGGCGATGCAGCTCCTGCGCGGAGCCGTCCGCGCTGCTGGCGAGGACGGAGAGCACGGCCTCGTCGCCGCAGCGGTCCTGCATCAGCGTCGTCACGCCACGCATCTCGACGCGCGCCGGCTGGGACCCGTCGAGCGGGGCCGAGAGCATCACGGCCGCGGTGCTGCCGTCCTCGTAGACCTCGTCGTACCAGAACAGCCTGTCGCCGACGATGACGGGCCGGTGGTCGTAGATCGCGTGCTGCAACACACCCTCGGGCGCCTCCTGCGACCGGGCGATCTCGCGTGCGTCACCGCCGGAGCGGGGCTTGGCCCAGAGCACGTACGGCGTGTCGAGCCAGTTGTCGTAGTCGCTCTCGAACCACGCCACCCACTCGGAACTGACCGTGGCCTCCACCGTCTCGGCTCCGCGCTGCGGCGCGCTCGGGGGCGGCGTGATCCACTCGATGCCGCCGCCCGGCGTCCACAGGCCGAACCCAGAACGGTGGGCCGGGAAGTAGTCGCTGCCGTCGGGCGGCGTGGTCGGCGTGACCGCGACGGGCAGCACCGAGCCGTCGCCGCCGCCGAGCACGTGAGCGTTCACGCCGTCCACAGGCTCGAGCGCCTCGACCGGCCCCACGAGGCCCGCTTCGACCGGGTCCGGCAGGCCGTACGCGGGCAGCACGGTGACCGGGCCGTCCGCACCGGTGGCGTCAGGTGCGGGCTCGACCGGGGCGAACCGCTGGATCGGGACCTCGCCGGCCGCGACCCGGTCGTAGGGAAGCCGTTCGATGGCGCACGTCGCCAGGTCATGGTCCTCGCAGCCCGGCACGACCGCCTCGCCGCCGGCGCCGACGAAGGTCATCTGCCAGCCCTGGGCGGCGAACTGCCTCGCGGAGTCGCCCCGCAGCGCGACGGCGTAGAGCAGCCGCCCGTCGAACGCCTCGAACGTGGGCACCTCGACGGTGAGGGTCTTGCCGGCATCGCCGAGGTCGAAGGCCGCCTCGCTGGTCAGCAGCGCGATCGGGCCGCGCAGGCCGACCGGGACGGCACCGGCGACGACATACACGGCATCGCCTGCCGCTTCACCGGACGCCCAGCCACCGACGGGTGCGGAGTCCGGCGCGCCGCTGATGGTCCGGCGGAACGGGTCGGGCGGCGTGTCCCACCCGGGCGCGCCCGCCTCGCGCTCCCAGCTGACGTCCACGCCGGCCGAACCGCCCGCCGCCGGCGAGAAGCGCACGTGCCAGCCCAGGATGTCATCGACGGTCAGCTCCGTCGTCCCCTCGCCGGCGGGCAGGTTGACGGCCGCGATGTCGTCAGTCAGGACGGCGATCCGGCCCGTGCCGACCGGCCGCGGCGCCTGGGCCGCGTCCTGGCCGGCGGGCGGGTGGCTCGTCGCGCGCCCGGAGAGCGCCGCCGGCACGCCGAAGGCGAGCGCGAGGACCAGGGCGCCCGAGGCGACGCCGGCGGCGAGGCGGCGGTTGCGGACGCGGCGTCGGCCAGCGCGCACGACGAGCCCGGGGTCCAGCCGCTCGCCACGGCCCGGGTACTGCGCGCGGTCCAGCTGCCGGAGGGTGCCGACGAGGTCGGTGTCGCGGCTCATCGCTCGGCTCCTTGCTGCGAGGCCAGCTCGGCCCGGAGCCGGGCCAGGCCGCGCGACGCGGTGGTCTTGACAGTGCCGGGTGTGACGCCGAGGTCGGCGGCGACGTCGGCCTCGGACAGATCCATGAGGTAGCGGAGCACGACGACCCGGCGCTGCCGCTCGGTGAGCAGCGCGAGCGCGCGGGTGAGCTGGTCGCGGTCGTCGGCCCGCTTCTGCGCGCCGGCGACTCCCGTGTCGGGCACGGCGTCGGTCAACACCTCGCGCCGGCGGCGCCGCCAGGTGTCGACCCGCAAGTTGACCAGCACCCGGCGGGCGTACGGGAGCGGGTCGGTGCGCGCGCGCCGCCACGCCGCGTAGGTGCGGACCAGCGCCTGCTGGGTCAGCTCCTCGGCGCGGTCCATGTTCCCGACGAGCAGCCACGCGGTGTGCAGCAGGCTGTCGGCGTGCTCGGCCATGAACGCGGTGAACTCGTGGTCGTAGCGGGCGGCCGTGGTGGGCGCGTCCACCGGCATGACGTGAACGACCTCCGTCACCCGCTCGTCCTCGCGCACCCCGATCACACTAGCCAGAACGCACGAGTGGCCTGCGGCGTTGACAGCGCAGCACGACTCCTCGATGCGGCCCTAGCATCGAGCCTGAGCAGGAAGGTGCACACCATGGGCCGGCAGGGTTGGGTGGGCGGCGCGGTCGCGGCTGGGGCAGCGGCCGGGACGGCCGCGGCGGTGGCGGGTGCCGTCGCGATCCGGAGGCGGCTGGCCGAGTTCGTCCCGCCCGCGCGGGCAGTGAGGACCCACCCGGAGAACCCCGCGCGGCACGCCGACGCAGCCGCGGCGCACCTGGGGACCCTGGTCCGCATCCCGACCGTGTCGTCGCGGGTCGCGGACGAGGTGGACCACGAGGCGTTCGAGCTGCTGGCCAAGACCCTGCAGGAGCTGTACCCGCGGGTGTTCGCGACGCTGGAGGTCGAGAGGGTCTCGCGGCACGCGATCCTCGCGCGGTGGCCCGGATCGGCGTCCGAGCGTCCGGTGGTGCTCATGGCGCACCAGGACGTGGTGCCGGTGGTGGCCGACGACTGGCACGGCGACCCGTTCTCCGGCGAGGTGCGCGACGGGGCGGTGTGGGGACGCGGCACGCTGGACGACAAGGGCGCACTCGTCGTGCTGCTCGAGGCCGTCGAGTCGCTGCTGGCCGAGGGGTTCACCCCGCGCCAGGACGTGTGGCTGTCGCTCGGGGACGACGAGGAGATCGCCGGGTCGTCGGCCATCGCCGCGGTGGACCGGCTGCGCGAGCGTGGCGTGGTGCCCTGGCTGGTGCTCGACGAGGGCGGCGCGGTGATCAGCGGCGCGTTCCCCGGCGTCGAGCAGCCGGTCGCCGTGGTCGGCACCACCGAGAAGGGGATCCTCGACGTCGAGATCTCGAGCCAGGCCGACGGCGGCCACGCCTCGACGCCGATGCGCGGCGGGGCGACCTGGCGGCTGGCGCGGGCGATCACGCGGATCGAGGAGCACCCGTTCCCCGCCTCGCTGCCGGCACCTGCGCGGGAGATGATCGACACGCTCGGCCGGTACGCGAGCGGGCCGCTGCGCTCCGCCCTGGCCTACGCCGAACCCTTGGCGCCCCTGCTCGCCCAGGTGTTCACGCGGATCTCACCCGAGACGAACGCGATGGTGCGCACCACCGTGGTCGCGACGCAGCTGGCCGGCTCGCCGGGCGCCAACGTCGTCGCCGCCTCCGCCCGGGCGAACCTCAACGTGCGCATCGCACCAGGGGAGTCGGTCTCGTCCGTCGTCGCCCACCTGCGCCGTGCCATCGACGACGACGAGGTGGACCTGCGGATCGTCGCGAGCGACGAGCCGTCGCCGATCTCGCCGAGCGACGGCCCGCAGTTCGAGGCGGTGCGTGACGCCGTCGGGGCCGCCTACCCGGACGCGGTGGTGACGCCGTACGTGATGCTGGCGGCCTCCGACGCCCGGCACTTCACGCAGATCGCCGAGCACGTGTACCGGTTCAGCCCGTTCGCGATGAGCCGCGAGCAGCGCGAGTCGATCCATGGGGTCGACGAGCACGTCTCGGTCGACGCCCTGGGCCGGGGCGTCGTCTTCTTCCGCGCCCTGATCCGCAGCCTCCGCTGACCCCGGAACCCCACTCGCCGGCCCAACTCGGCGCCTGTCTACCCGGCGTCGGGGTCAGTGTCCAGGAGTGCGCGGAGCTCGTCGTACGGGACCTCGGGGCAGGCGGCCCGCGTTGCACAGCCGGGGACGACGAGTTCGCCGTCCGAGCTCGCGAACGCCGCGCCGAACGTGAAGGTGTTCGCTACGCCCCTGGGCCGGTCGATGCTGACGACCGCGAAGCGTCGCCCGGGGTCGTCGGTGCCTTCGACGGGGAGCGTGATCGTCGGTACCTCGGCCGCATGGACCCGGCCGTCGTTCGTCGGCCAGCCCTCGGTGGACCAGACGAAGACGCGCGGCTCCACCCAGCCCCGCGGCGCGACGAGCAGGTAGATCCAGGCCCCGCCGTCCATCGTCACCGTCTGGACCGCGGCACCCTCCCCGAGGGGCAGGCTGTCCGGCTCGCCGAAGAAGCGCTCGTACGGTCCGACGGCGGTGATCTGCATGATGTCGGGGTCGTCGTCCGCCAGGCGGTCGACGACGACGCGCGTCCCGGCCAGGGTCCCGACGACGCTGACGTTGCCGTCCGTGACGACGGGCCCGGTCGCAGCCTCGACGCCCCGCACCGGAGCGACCACCGGCGGCTGGAACGACGCCGGCGCGGTGCCGCCGACGGACCTGACCGCCGCTGTCAGCGCCTCGCCGCCGTCCGGCTGCATGGCGAGGCACACCGCGGTCAGGTCGGTGGAGCCGCACACGGGTGAGACGTCGAGCCGCGAGCCGTCGCCGGCCACGGCGATCAGCCGGGGCGGGTTCGCGCTCCAGGCCTGCAGCACCGAGGTGTCGGCGACGACGGCGAAGATCAGCCGGTCCGAGCCCTGGGGATCGCGCACGGTGGGGACCTCGAGCCAGTGGGTGTTCGTGCCGTCGGCCGCGAGGAGGCCGTCCTCGGCGTAGAGGAGTACGTGCGGATCGCGCACCCAGGTGGGGACCGCGCCGGCCATCACGTTGGCCGCGAGCTGGTCGCCGCGGAGCTCGAACGTGCCACCGATCGAGGCGAGACCACTCGTCTTCGACCAGGTGATCGGGGTGGTTCCCCACGCCGGCAGCGCCCACCCGGTGGGGTCGTCGTACGCGAGGCCGATGCCGTCGCCGGCTTGCTCGAGCGGGGTGAACCCGACGGACACGTCGCGCACCGTGCCGTCAGCCGGGAACGCGAACCCCAGGCCGGTGTCCCAGCGTGGCGAACCGTCCGAGGAGGTGGTCTCCGTCAGGGCGTTCGTCGCGGTGATGCCGGGGGCCAGCTCGGCGACCTGGCCCGTCCCGATCGTCACGGGCGCCTGGGCGACCGGCACGCGGAGCGCCGCGAGCCCACCGAGCGGGCCGAGGGCCAGCGCGCCGGCTGCGGCGACAGCCGCCACAGCGCCGAGCGCGCCACCCAGTCGGCGGGAGCGGCGTCGGCGGGAGCCGACTCGCACGGTCTCGCGGACGTCGAGGGCCATGGCCGGTGCCGCGGCCTCGACGCGGGTGCGCAGGGTGGCAGCGAACTGCTCGTCGGTGAGGGTCATCGTTCGCTCCCGGTCTCGGGCTGCTCGCCGAGGGCGGCGCGCAGCGTCGCCAACCCTCGCGAGGCGGTGGACTTCACGGTCCCGACGCTGACGCCGAGGTCGGCGGCGACGTCGGCCTCCGAGAGGCCGACGAGGTGGCGCAGCACCACGATCCGGCGCTGGCGGGGCGTGAGCAGAGCGAGAGCCCGGACCAGCTGGTCGCGGTCGTCGACGCGCCGGTGCACGCCGCCCATCTCCCTGTCCGGGAGGAGCTCGGGCGCCGAGAGCACCTCACGGCGCCGGCGCCGCCAGGTGTCGACGCGCAGGTTCGCGAGCACCCGGCGGGTGTAGCGCACCGGGTCGTCCGTGCGCACGCGGTGCCACGTGACGTAGGTGCGGACGAGCGCCGCCTGCGTGAGCTCCTCGGCCTGGTGCGCGTCGCCGACCAGCAGCCAGGCGGTCCGCAGCAGTTCCGCGGAATGCTCCGCCATGAAGGCGGCGAACTCGTCATCCCGAGCCGCGCGCCGGCCGGCCGGGATCACCTCGGCACTCTCGGGGGGCCCGCCGGGCCGGACGTCGGTGTCGCTCATCGTTCTCACAGCCTAGAGACGCACCAGCCGGCTCCGAGGTTGAGTCGGCCGTGGGGGACAATCGACCGATGACCACCGCGACCCGCGTGCTGCCGCCGCTGCGCCTCGGCCCCATCACCGTGGACACCCCGGTGGTGCTGGCGCCGATGGCGGGCGTCACCAACGCGGCGTTCCGGCGGTTGTGCCGGGAGTCCGGCGCTGGGCTGTACGTCGCCGAGATGGTCACGTCGCGCGCGCTCGTCGAGCGCCACCTGGAGTCACTGCGGATCGTCTCCTTCGGGCCCGACGAGGCACCGCGCTCCGTGCAGATCTACGGGGTTGACCCGGCGACCGTCGGGGCGGCCGTGCGGATGCTGGTCACCGAGGACATGGCCGACCATGTGGACCTGAACTTCGGGTGCCCGGTGCCGAAGGTCACCCGCCGAGGCGGCGGCGCGGCGCTGCCGTGGAAGACCGAGCTGTTCAGCGCGATCGTCGCGGCCGCCGTGCGCGAGGCTGCGCCCTTCGACGTGCCGGTGACGATCAAGATGCGCAAGGGGATCGACGACGACCACCTGACCTACGTGGAGGCCGGGCTCATCGCCCAGGACCTCGGTGTCGCCGCGGTGGCCCTGCACGCGCGCACGGCCGCGGACTACTACTCCGGTACGGCGGACTGGTCGGCGATCGCCACGCTGAAGGCCGCGCTGGACGTCCCCGTACTGGGCAACGGCGACATCTGGTCGGCGGAGGACGCGCTGGCGATGGTGGCCGAGACAGGGTGCGACGGCGTGGTCGTCGGGCGCGGGTGCCAGGGGCGGCCGTGGCTCTTCGCGGACCTGGCCGCGGCCTTCGCAGGGTCCGACGAGCGCGTGCGCCCCACGCTCGGCGACGTGGCCGCCGCGATCCGACGCCACGCCGAGCTGATGGTCGACTACTACGACGGGCTCGAGGCCCGGGCGTGCCGCGAGATGCGCAAGCACATGGCCTGGTACTTCAAGGGCTACCCGGTGGGTGGCGAGCTTCGGGCGCGGCTGGCGATGGTGGCGTCGCTGGCGGAGCTGGATGCCCTGCTCGGGGAGCTCGACCGGTCGCAGCCGTACCCCGGCGAGGCGGCCGAGGGGCAGCGGGGGCGGCAGGGCTCGCCGAAGAAGCCGCACGTGCCGTACGGCTGGCTGGACGACCGGGAGCTGTCCGACGAGCTGCGCCGGCAGCTGCACGAGGCCGAGCTGTCCGTGTCTGGCGGCTGACTGCCCGTCGGCGGCAACGACGCCGCGACGAGCGCTCGGCTGACCGCGCTCCGCGCCGCAGCGGGGTTGGCCGGGGTGAGCCGCCCACAGCCCGGCGAACTGCGTGGCGCCACGCTGTCGAGTGGATCTGCAGGTCAGGGGACCGCGAGCCTTGTCCCGGCATCGCGATGAGCATAGTCTTCGAACAGATGTTCGGATTGCCGGGAGGGGGTGCGCGACGATGGACGAGGGCTCGTCCGCCATGCGCCTGCCTGCCGAGTTCGCTGCCGCGGAGGACGCGCTTCGCGCCGCGCTGGACGTCGCTGCTCACGCCGACGAGTGGGACAGCGCGACGCGAGCCGCTGTGCTCGAGTGGTCGCAACGGCGCAAGGGTGCGTTGACGGCGATCGAGGGACGGGTCCTGGTCGCCGAGTCGAACGCCGGCACGTACGGCGCGAGCGGCGACCGCGATCTGGCGGCCTGGGCCGGCCGCACCACCCGGCAGGGCCGCGGGGCGGGGTTCGCCTCCGTCGCCCAGGCGGCCACGCTGGAGTCGATGCCCGAGGTGGCCGAGGCCTTGGTGTCCGGCCCCGTCACGCCGGCACACCTCGCGCAGCTGACGCGCGCCACCGGAGCCTCGCGTGTCTTCGGCGACCACCTGGCGGGCCATCAGGCCGAGGTGGTTCGGCTCGCCGGCCGCATGGATGCCACGCAGTTCGGCAAGCACCTGGCTCACGAGGCGGCTCGGCTCGACCCGGCGTCGCGCCAGCGCACGCACGACGAGCAGCGCGCCGACCGGTTCCTCTTCCTGTCCCACGGGGCGGGCGGCACGACGATCAAGGGCCGGCTCGACTCGGTCGCCGGCAACGCGGTGCAACGTGCGATCGATGCCCTGAACCCGCTGCCGACGGCGGACGACGATCGCGACCGGGGTCAGCAGCAGGCCGACGCGCTGGAACGGATGGCCCGGTCGGTGCTCTCCGACCGCGCGACGACGCCCGGCTCGGTGGTGATGCCGCAGGTGACGCTGATGGTCAGCGAGGAGACCTGGGCAGCGCTGCGGAGGCCGATCTCGACGGAGCCGGCTGCGGGCCGCGAAGGTGGTGGTCGGGGTCCGGGGCGCGGTGCCACGCGCGACGTCGTGGTGCGGCTGACCGGTGTGGCGCCGGTGACCGACGACGACGGGAACGTGCTTCCGGCGTCGGAGGTCGCCAAGGCGCTGTGCGACTGCGAGATCACCCGGATGGTGATGAGCTCGGCCGGCGTCCCCATCGACGAGGGCCGCCGGGAGCGGTTGTTCACCGCCCACCAGCGCAAGGCGGTCATCGCCCGCGACGGCGGCGGGTGCGCGATCGGTGGGTGCGCCATACCCGCGCGCTACACCCAGCTGCACCACGTCACGTGGTGGAGCCGCGGTGGGCCGACCGACCTCGACCAGGCGATCCAGCTCTGCGACGGCCATCACGGCTACGTCCACGACCACGATGTCGCGATCCATCGCAACCGCGACGGCGCCTATGCGTTCGTGTTCCCTGACGGACGGCTGATGCCGGGCTCGCCCCCGCCAGACCACTGGACAGCGGCCGACCTCCATCCAGGTGCGGCGGAGCCATGCCCACGTGCGGCGGAGGCATGCCCATCCGACGAGCAGATGCTCCGGAGTGCCTGACGCTGCTGCGGATGCCGGCCGGGGACGGCCGGGGTCAGCGCGTGAACCAGATGGTCGTGTCGGGCGGAACGGTGCCGTCGTCGGGGGCGTCGGTCGAGGCGAGGAGCATGCGCGCCCCCGCGGGTGCCGGCACGGGGTCCGTGCCGAGGTTGGCCACCACCAGCAGGTCCCGGTTGGCGAAGGCGAGGGTCGTGTCCGGGTAGCCGGAAAGCCAGGCCAGGCCGCCGGTGCCCAGGGCCAGCGAGCGGCGCAGGCGCAGGGCCTCCCGGTACAGCTCGTAGGTGGACCCCGGGACGCCACGCTGCCGATCGAGGGCCAGGTCCGCGAACTCCGGCGGCTGCGGCAACCACGTCGCGCCTGTCGGCGAGAAGCCGAGCGCCGGAGCCGAGGAGTCCCACGGCAGCGGGATGCGGCAGCCGTCCCGGCCGAGCTCCGAGCCCTCGCTCCGCCGGTACGTCGGATCCTGACGCAGCTCGTCGTCGAGCGAGGTGTGCTCCGGCAGGCCCAGCTCCTCGCCTTGGTACAGGTACGCGGACCCGGGCAGAGCCAGGGTCAGCAGCGTCGCGGCGCGGGGGGGGGGCCGCCCCCCGCCGCCGGCGCCCCG
>JAEXPS010000154.1 GCA_023438885.1 Actinomycetes bacterium | reverse complement strand
CGCTGGTCCTCGCCGCGTGCAGCGGCGGCGACGGCGA
The DNA here is from genome assembly GCA_023438885.1 of Actinomycetes bacterium. Lineage (GTDB taxonomy): Bacteria > Actinomycetota > Actinomycetes > Actinomycetales > Cellulomonadaceae > Cellulomonas. The sequence goes on along the minus strand of JAEXPS010000154.1, from coordinate 14,539 downwards.
GGCCAGCGAGCCCACAGGCGGCGCCACCGGCGGTACCGAGACGACGGCGTCGGCCGAGCCGGTCGACCTGACGGTCTCCGGCTGGAGCCTCTCCACCACGCCGGAGTTCCAGGTGCTGGCGGACGCGTTCCACGAGAAGTACCCGAACGTCACGGTGGAGCTCAAGGAGTACGACTCCGCGAACTACAACCCGCTGATCACGGCCGACCTGGCCGCGGGCGTGGCGCCGGACATCATCACGCAGAAGAACGTCTCGTACACGCCGGTCTTCGGCAGCGCCGGGCAGCTGCTCGACGTCACCGACCTGGTCTCGACGCTGCCCGAGGGCACGTCGGGTACCGCCTCGTACGAGGTGGACGGCGTGCAGTACGCGCTGCCGTACCGCAACGACTCGTGGGTGATCTTCTACAACAAGGACCTGTTCGCCCTCGCGGGTGTCGCCGAGCCGGACGGCACGTGGACGTGGGACGACTACGCCGACGCGGCGACCGAGCTGAAGACGGCGCTGGCGGCCAAGGGCAACCCTGCCTTCGGCACGTACCAGCACGGCTGGCAGTCGGTGATCCAGGGCTTCGCGAACGCGCAGGCCGGCGACGTGCTCTCGGGTGACTACGAGTACCTGAAGCCGTACTACCAGCGCGCCCTCGACCTGCAGAGCTCCGGTGCGCAGATCGACGCCGCCACCCGCACGGCGAACAACCTGACCTACCAGGGCCAGTTCGGCACCCAGCAGGCCGCGATGATGCCGATGGGCTCGTGGTACGTGGCCACGCTCATCGCGCAGCAGAAGTCCGGCGACGCCCAGACGTTCGAGTGGGGCTTCGCCCCGGCACCGCAGTACGACTCCTCGACGGCGGGCCTGGACAACATCCCGGTGACGTTCGGTGACCCGACCGGTTTCGGCATCAACGCCGCCATCGACGAGAAGAAGGTCCAGGCCGCCAAGGACTTCCTGGTCTTCGCCTCGAGCGAGGAGGCCGCCAAGGCCCTGGCCGAGATCGGCATCACGCCGGCCCTGACGACGGACACCGTGGCGGACGTGTACTTCGCCGTCGACGGTGCGCCGGCCGACGAGCTGTCCCGCTTCGCGTGGACCAAGCACAAGACGATCGCCGAGAACCCGACGTTCAAGGACATCGCCGCGCTGCAGACGATCCTGGGCGAGGCCCACACCGCGATCATGACCGAGGCGACGCCGCTCGACGACGCGATCAAGACCGCGACCGACCGCATCAACAGCGAGATCTCCCTCCCCTGAGAGACCCCGCACCACGGGGTGGCCGTCCCGCGTACCCCCACCGGGACGGCCACCTCGGCCGGCACGCCCCCGCAACGAAGGAGTAGCCCCATGGCGAGCATCACCGTGGATGGCGCCAGCACCGGTGCACGCACGCCGTCGCCGAACAAACGACCTGGCGCCAAGCTGAGGCGCCACAACAGCCTCATCGGCTGGACGTTCATCCTGCCGAACTTCCTGGGCTTCGCCGCCCTGACGCTCGTCCCCGTCGTCTGGCTGTTCTACATGGCGTTCACCGACTGGGACGTGTTCGGCAAGGCCAACTTCATCGGCCTCGACAACTTCAAGCGGTTGGTCGACGACGCCAGCTTCCACATGGCGCTGAAGAACACCTTCTACTTCGCGGTGATCCACATCCCGCTGACGATGGCCGTCGCGCTCGGTCTGGCACTGCTGCTGAACCGCAAGCTGCGTGGCGTCGCGTTCTTCCGCACCGCCGCCTTCTTCCCCTACATCACGTCCATCGTCGCGATCGCGATCGTGTGGAACATGCTCTTCAGCCCGGACTACGGGCCGATCAACCAGATCCTCGGGCTGCTCGGCATCGACGACCCGCCCGGGTGGACGTCGTCGGCCACGTGGGCCATGCCCGCGATCGTCCTGGTGCAGACGTGGCGCAACATGGGCTACTACATGATCATCTATCTGGCCGGGCTCCAGACCGTCCCGCCAGAGCTGTACGAGGCCGCCAAGATCGACGGCGCGAATGCCTGGCAGCGATTCCGTAGCGTCACCCTTCCCGCGCTGCGGCCCACCACCTTCTTCGTCGTCGTCATGCTGACGATCGGCTCGTTCAAGGTGTTCGACATCATCCTGCTGATGACGCAGGGCGGCCCCGGCCAGTCGACGCTCGTGCTCTCGCAGTACATCTGGCAGAAGGGCATCGTCGAGTTCCAGTACGGCTACGCCTCCGCCGTGTCGATCGCCCTGTTCCTCATCTGCATCGTCGTGACGATCTTCCAGTTCGTCGTGAACAAGCGCCGGAGCGCATGATGGCCATCCTCAACGCCCCCGACACCTCGGTCCTGACGGGCCCGTCCCGCTCCGCCGCCCCGCGCGGCCGGCGGTCCGCCGGCCAACGTGCGATGCGCGCGCTCGGCTACGTGGCGCTGATCGTCGCGGCCTTCGCCGTGCTGCTGCCGTTCTTCTGGATGGTGATGAGCTCCCTCAAGGGGCCCAACGAGATCTTCACCGTTCCGGTGAAGTGGATCCCCGAGGTGTTCCGCTGGGAGAACTACGTCGACATCTGGAACGAGTCCGACATCGCCACGTGGTGGAAGAACACCATCATCCTGTCGGTCGTCGTCACGTTCCTCCAGGTGCTCACCGGGTCGTTCGCCGCCTACGGGTTCTCGCGGATGAAGTTCCCGGGACGCGACCTGCTCTTCCTGACGTACATCGGCACCATTGCCGTGCCGTGGCAGGCGTACATGATCCCGCAGTTCATCATCTTCTCGAAGCTGCACCTGGTGAACTCGCTGTGGTCGATCATCCTGCTGCAGGCGTTCGGTGCCTTCGGCGTGTTCCTCATGAAGCAGTACTTCGACTCGATTCCCGAGGAGCTGTCCGAGGCCGCCCGCATCGACGGACTGTCCGAGTACGCCATCTGGCGGCGGATCATGCTCCCGCTTGCCGGGCCTGCGATCGCCAGCCTGGGGCTGCTGACCTTCGTCAACACCTGGAACGACTACCTGGGCCCGCTGCTCTACCTGCGGGCGCCGGAGCTGTGGACGCTGCAGCTGGGTCTGCAGCGGTTCACCACCGACCTGTACAACGCCGACTACTCGATGCTGTTCACGGGCCTGACCCTGTCCGTGGTTCCGATCGCCGTGATCTTCCTGCTCGGCCAGCGGTTCTTCGTCCAGGGTGTCGCCACGAGCGGCCTCAAGGGGTGAGCGCGGTGCGGCGCCTCAACCACGAGAGCTACGCGACGATCTTCTCGGTCGTCTACCTCGGGCTCGTGACGAACGCCCTGCTGGCGGTCGCGCTCCTGCCGCTGCTCGCCGTCCTGGCGGTCACGGACACGGCGCAGTCCTGGCCGCTGCTGGTGGCGCTGGTCCCCGCCCTGGTCGCTCCCGCGCTGGCCGCGGCGTTCACCGTGTTCTCCGCGTACTCGAACGACTCGACCATCGGGGTGATCCGCACGTTCGGCAGGGCGTGGCGGGCGACCTACCGCCGGGCGTTCGCCGTCGGCGCCGCGGTGAGCGGTGCGGTCGTCGTGCTCGTCGTCGACGTCGTCTGGGCCCGCGGCACCGCATTCGGCGGTATCGCCGTCCCGGTGCTCGGCGTGCTCGCGCTCCTGGCCGTCGCCACGGGTCTGCTCGGCCTGGCGGCCGTGGCCGAGGCGCCGACCGCGCGGCTGCGGGACGTGCTGAAGGTGTCGCTCTACTTCGGCGTGCGCCGCTGGTACCTCACCGCCGTCTCGTTCTTCAGCATCGGCCTGCTCGTCGCCGCCTTCGTCGCCAAGCCGGCCCTGGCGCTGGGACTGGCAGCGGCACCGCTCCTCTACGTCGCCTGGGCGAACAGCCGCTTCAGCCTGCGGCCCGTGCTGCCCGTACGGGAGATCCCGGCAGGCGCGTGACGGAGCTCGGCACCACCCCCTCGACCGAACCGCAGCACAGCAAGGACCCACGAACCATGACGTCGACCCACGCGGGCGAGAGCCCGATCACCGCACCGACGGGCGGAGGACTCGCCGCCGCGCTGGCGACGGTGCGGGCCAACATCGCCGCCTTCGCCGCCGGCTACCCCGACGACACGACGACCGGAGGCGTCTACCTCCCGCGACCCGCCACCGCGACGCTGCCCGAGGGCGCCAACCGCGGCTGGACCACCAGCTTCGTCCCAGGGATGCTCTGGCTCGCGTGGGAGGCCACGGGGGACGACGAGTTCCGCGCCGCGGCCACGGCCCACGTCGACAGCTTCGCGGCACGGGTGCACGGCGGGATCGAGCTGGACACCCATGACCTGGGCTTCCTCTACACGCTGTCCTGCGTCACCCCGTGGCGTCTGCTCGGGGACGAGCGCGCGAAGGTCGCGGCGCTGGCGGCAGCCGACCACCTGATGACGCGCTTCCTGGAGCCGGCCGGGATCGTGCAGGCCTGGGGTAACCTCGCCGACCCGCACCAGCGCGGCCGCACGATCATCGACTCCCTCATGAACATGCCGCTGCTCTACTGGGCCAGCGAGGTGACGGGCGACGACAGCTACGCGGCCGCCGCCGTGCGCCACACGGCGCAGCTGCGCGACCGCATCGTGCGGCCGGACGGCTCGACGTTCCACACCTTCTACTGGGACCCGGAGACCGGCGAACCGCTGCGGGGCACCACCCAGCAGGGCTTCGCCGACGACTCCTGCTGGGCCCGTGGCCAGGCCTGGGGCGCGTACGGCTTCGCGCTGAACTACCGCTACACCCGGGACGAGTCCTTCCTGGAGGCGGCCCGGACCTGCGCGGACTACTTCCTGGACCACCTGCCGGCCGACCTGGTGGCGTTCTGGGACCTGGACTTCACGGACGGGGACGAGCAGCCGCGCGACTCATCGGCGTCGGCGATCGCGGTCTGCGGCCTCATCGAGATCGCGGGCTGGCTGCCCGCCGGCGACGACAAGGAGCGCTACCTCGAGAAGGCCGGAGCGATCCTCGCCTCCCTGGCGACGTCGTACGCGCCGGCCGGCCAGGAGTCCAACGCGCTGCTGCTGCACGGCGTCTACGACTGGAACTCGGACGCCGGTGTCGACGAGGGCAACCTCTGGGGCGACTACTTCTACCTGGAGGCGCTGATCCGCACCGTGCGGCCGGACTGGACCCTGTACTGGTGACCCGATGCGCCTGGTGACGTTCGAGCGCGGGGGGTCCTCGCGCACCGGTGCCCTGCTCGACGACGCACGGCTGCTCGACCTGCCCGCGGCCGACCCGACGATCCCCTCGGACATGGTGGGCCTGCTCGCCGGTGGCTTCCTCGGCCGGGTGAGCGAGCTGGTCGCGACCCCGCCCGGGCGGGCGACCGTCGACACGGCCGACGTGCGGCTGCTGGCACCGGTGCCGAACCCCGGCAAGGTCGTCTGCATCGGCTACAACTACCGGGGCCACCAGGTGATCGACGACCCGGAGTACCCGGACGTCTTCGCCAAGACCATCAACACGATCGTCGGGCCGGGTGCGCCGATCCTGCTGCCCCGGGCCTCCGACGAGGTCGACTACGAGGCCGAGCTCGCGGTGATCATCGGGAGCCCCGCCCACGAGGTCGACGAGTCGGACGCCCTGGCGCACGTGGCCGGCTACGCCGCGTTCAACGACGTCTCCGCTCGCGACTGGCAGCGGCACGGGAGCCAGTGGGTCCCCGGCAAGTCGTTCGACACGTTCGGGCCGCTGGGGCCGGCGTTGGTGACCGCCGACGAGGTGGGTGATCCGCAGGACCTCACGGTCGAGCTCGCGCTGAACGGTGAGGTGACCGTGCGCTCCAGCACGGCCGCGATGGTCTTCCCCGTCGCACGCCTCGTGGCCTACCTCAGCCAGGTGATGACCCTGCTGCCCGGCGACGTCATCGCCACCGGCACACCGCAGAAGCTGCCCGACGTCCTGGCCCGCGGTGAGCGGTACCTGCGGGCCGGCGACGTCGTCGCGATCACCATCGGGCACCTCGGCACGCTGACCAACCCGGTCGCTGCGAGCCCGTCCCGAGCCGTCCACGAGTAAGGAGAGATCGATGTCCGTCACCCGCCTCTGGAGCACGCACCCCGACGACGTCGGCCGCCTCGACGGCGCGCAGCTGCGCGACCGGTTCGTGCTGTCCGGGCTGTTCACCACCGGTGAGGTCAGCTGGGGCTACGCACACGACGACCGGATGCTCGTCGGCGGCGTCGTGGTCGGCGGCACCCCCGTGGCGCTGACCGCCCCCGAGGAGATCCGCGCCGCGTACCTCCTCGAGCGCCGCGAGCTCGCGATCGTCGGCATCGACGGCGCGGTGCAGGTCACGGCCGACGGCACGGCGTACCCGGTCGGCCCCCAGGACGTGCTCTACCTGCCCATGGGCACGCGCGAGATCACCGTGGCCGGCTCGGGCGCGGTGTACCTCGTCTCCGCGCCGGCCCACCGGGCGTGCGCGCCCTCGCTCGCCAGCCGCGACGAGGTGGTGGCCGTCGAGCTCGGCTCCGCCGAGCAGTCGAACCACCGCACCATCCGCAAGTACGTGCACGCGGACGGCATCGAGTCCAACCAGCTGGTGCTGGGCATCACCACCCTGGAGCCCGGCAGCGTCTGGAACACGATGCCGCCGCACGTCCACAACCGCCGCACCGAGGTGTACCTGTACAGCGGCCTCGGCGACGGCGTGCTGGTGCACCTGATGGGCGAGCCGACGAGCACGCGTCAGCTGCTGCTGCACGACCGCGACGTGGTGGTCTCCCCGCCGTGGTCCATCCACTGCGCCTCCGCCACCGCTGCCTACTCGTTCGTCTGGGCCATGGCCGGCGAGAACATCGACTACGGCGACGTCGTCGCCGTCGACCCCAAGGAGCTCGCATGATCCTCGACCGCTTCCGTCTCGACGGGAAGGTCGCCCTCGTCACGGGCGCCAGCCGCGGCCTGGGCCAGGGCTACGCCCTCGCGCTGGCGGAGGCCGGCGCGGACGTCGCCCTCCTGGACCGCACCGGGTGCACCGAGACCGCCGAGAAGATCGAGGCGCTCGGACGCCGGACCCACCAGGTGACCTGCGACCTCCTCGCCGCCACGCCGGCCGACCTCGACGGCGTCGTCGCCCAGGTGAGCACCGCGCTGGGCGGGCTGGACGTCCTGGTCAACAACGCGGGCATCATCCGCCGCTCCCCCGCCCTCGAGTTCTCCGAGGCCGACTGGGACGACGTGCTGGACATCAACCTCAAGGCCGTGTTCTTCCTGTCCCAGGCGGCCGGCAAGGTGATGGTGGCCCAGGGCCACGGCAAGATCGTCAACGTCGCCTCGATGCTCTCCTTCCAGGGTGGCATCCTCGTGCCCTCCTACGCCGCGGCCAAGAGCGGCGTCGCCGGCATCACGCGGTCGCTCGCCAACGAGTGGGCGAAGCACGGCGTCAACGTCAACGCGATCGCCCCGGGGTACTTCGCCACCGACAACACCGCGCCGATCCGGGCCGACGAGCAGCGCGAGCGTTCGATCGTCGACCGGATCCCTGCCGGGCGGTGGGGCACGCCCGAGGACCTGAAGGGCGCGGTGGTCTACCTCGCCTCGGCCGCCTCCGACTACGCCCACGGCGCGATCCTGGCGGTCGACGGCGGCTGGCTCACCCGCTGAGCCCGGCATGACGCAGCAGCGGCCGAGCAACTTCGTCGGCGACATCCACCGCACCGACTACCGCGCACCGTTCGAGGCAGGCCCGCTGGCCACGGCGGACACGCTCGTGGACGTGGGCACCCGACTCGTCGAGCCGCTCGACGGCGACTGGCACTTCGCCATCGACGCGTACGACACGTGCTTGCGTGGGGGTTGGTGGCAGGAGCGGTATGCCGACGACGAAGGCCGGCCGCTGCCGGTCGACTTCAGCTTCGACGACTGGGACACCATCCCCGTCCCGTCCTGCTGGAACGTACAGCGCGAGGCCTGGCAGCTGTACGAGGGACCGGCCGTGTACGTGCGCACCTTCCCCTTCCTGGCGGGAGCACCGGGCGAGCGGCAGGTGCTCCACCTCGAGGGGGCGTACTACGCCGCGTACGTGTTCCTCAACGGCGAGTACATCGGCTGGCACCGCGGCGGCTCGACGCCGTTCTCGCTGGAGGTGACGGGCCGGCTGCGCGACACGAACCGCCTCCTGGTCGTCGTCGACAGCGCGCGGCGGCCCGACCGGGTCCCGTCCGACAACCTCGACTGGTTCACCTACGGCGGCCTGCACAGGTCCGTCTCGCTGGTGCGGCTGCCGGCGACCTTCATCCGCGACGCCTTCGTCGCCCTGCGACCCGACGGGACGTTCGGCACCGTGGACGTCGCGGTGACGGTCGACGGGCCCGAGTCCGAGGGCATCGCCACCGTCGAGATCCCCGAGCTCGGCGTGGCGGCGCAGGTGCCGGTGGTTGGCGGGCGTGGCTCCGCAGCGGTCGAGGTCCACCCCGAGCTCTGGAGCCCGGCCTCGCCGCGGCTCTACGACGTCGCCGTGCGCTACGGCCCGGACACGTGGACCGATCGCGTCGGCTTCCGGGAGATCCGGGTCGAGGGCACGGAGATCCTGCTCAACGGGCAGGACGTCTTCCTCGCCGGGGTGTGCCTGCACGAGGACTCGGTGACGGGCGGGCGCACCCTGACCGAGACCGAGGTCCGCGAGAACTTCGCCCTCGTCAAGGAGCTCGGCGGCAACTTCGTCCGGCTGACGCACTATCCGCACGCGCGGCTCGCCGCTCGCGTGGCCGACGAGATGGGCCTCCTGCTGTGGGAGGAGGTGCCGGTGTACTGGGCGATCGCGTTCGACGACCCGAGCACGCTCGCCGACGCCACGAACCAGATGGCCGAGCTCGTGCGCCGCGACCGCAACCGCGCCAGCGTGGTGGTCTGGTCCGTCGGGAACGAGAACCCGGACTCCGACGAGCGGCTGGCGTTCATGACGGCGTTGGCGGACACCGCTCGCGCCCTCGACGGCACGCGCCTGGTCTCGGCCGCGTGCCTCGTCGACCCCGACGGCCCCGTGATCGCCGACCGGCTGACCGAGGTCGTCGACCTGGTCGGGATCAACGAGTACTACGGCTGGTACGACCCCGACATCACCAAGCTCGCGCGCCTCTTCGAGAACTCGCGGCCCACCAAGCCCGTCGTCGTCACCGAGTTCGGCGCCGACGCCGTGGCCGGCCTGCGGGGCGACGACCTGTGCAGCGAGGACCACCAGCTGGCCGTGTACCGGCAGCAGCTGGCCGTCCTGGGCGCCGCCGAGGCCGTCAAGGGCACGAGCCCGTGGATCCTCTTCGACTTCCGCTCCCCCCGACGGCTGCACGCGCTCCAGGGCGCCTACAACCGCAAGGGCCTGCTCGACGAGACGCGCACCCGGCGCAAGCTGGCGTTCGCGGCGGTCCGCGACTTCTACCAGGCAAAACTCGGACGGTAAGCGCTACCCCAGCGGAGCGGGACCCTCGGCCACCCCGAGCGACGCGCCGTTAGGGTGGCGACGACAAGGAGGACGACGATGGCGATGACGGACCGGGCCGGCGTGCTGGCGGAGCTCGCGCGGCGGGTGCTCGTGCCCGTGGTGGTGCTCGAGGACGCGGCGGACGCCGGCCTGCTGGCCGACGCGCTGGTGGCCGGCGGCCTGCCCGTCGCCGAGGTGACCTTCCGCACCGCCGCGGCCGCCGACGCGATCCGCGTCATGGCCGACCGCGGGGACGTGCTCGTCGGCGCCGGCACCGTCCTGACGCCCGCGCAGGTGGACCAGGCGGTCGCCGCCGGCGCACGCTACGTCGTCTCCCCCGGCACCAGCCGCGCCGTGGTGGAGCGCTGCTTCGAGCACGGCATCCCGGCCCTGCCCGGCGCGGTGACCGCGACCGAGGTGCAGGCGGCCCTCGAGCTCGGACTCGGCACCGTCAAGTTCTTCCCCGCCGGCACGTCCGGCGGACCCGCCGCCATCAAGGCCCTCGCGGCGCCGTTCGTCGGGGTGAGCTTCGTGCCCACCGGCGGGGTGGGACCGTCCAACCTCGCGGACTATCTCGCGCTGCCGCAGGTCATTGCCGTCGGCGGCTCGTGGATGGTGCCCGCGGATCGCGTCGCCGCCCACGACAAGGCCGGCCTGGTGGACCTGATCTCCGCGGCCGTCGCGACGGCCCGCGTCGCGCGCCCCTGATCCTCGTCACTCGTCGTACCCCTGGAGCCGAACCATGCCCGTGCTGAACCTGCGTCCCGCCTCCGAGTGCCGGTACGACGCGGTGTCCCTCGGCGAGGTGATGCTGCGCCTCGACCCCGGCGAGGGCCGCATCCGTACCGCACGCACCTTCCGCGCCTGGGAGGGCGGGGGCGAGTACAACGTCGCGCGGGGCCTGCGCCGGGCCTTCGGGCTCCGGACCGCCGTGGTGACCGCGCTGGCCGACAACGAGGTGGGCCGCCTCGTCGAGGACTTCATCCTCGCCGGCGGCGTCGACAGCTCCTTCATCACGTGGCTGCCGTACGACGGCGTCGGGCGTGCCGTGCGCAACGGTCTGAACTTCACCGAGCGCGGGTTCGGGGTCCGCGGCGCCGTCGGCGTCTCCGACCGTGGCCACACCGCGGCGTCGCAGCTGCGGCCGCAGGACGTGGACTTCGACCACCTGTTCGGCGAGCTGGGCGTGCGCTGGCTGCACACCGGTGGCATCTACGCCGCACTCTCGGACACCGCGGCCGCCACCGCGCTGGCCGCCGTGCAGGCGGCCCGCCGCCACGGCACCGTCGTCTCCTACGACCTCAACTACCGACCGTCGCTCTGGAAGGCCGTCGGCGGCCAGCCGCGGGCGCAGGAGGTCAACCGCGAGATCGCCCCGTTCGTCGACGTGATGATCGGCAACGAGGAGGACTTCACCGCCGCCCTCGGCTTTGCCGTCGAGGGGGTCGACGAGAGCCTCACCGACCTGGACACGGCGGCCTTCGCCGCGATGATCGGCCAGGTCTCGGCGGCGTACCCGAACTTCCAGGTGATCGCGACCACGCTGCGCACGGTGCGCACCGCCACCGTCAACGACTGGGGTGCCATCGCGTGGTCCGCGGCGTCCGGCCTCGTCAGCGCCATCCATCGGCCCGGCCTGGAGATCCTCGACCGCGTCGGGGGCGGCGACTCGTTCGCCTCCGGCCTGATCGCCGGGATCGTCGAGGGGCACGACCTGGCCACGGCCGTCAACTGGGGCGCCGCCCACGGCGCGCTGGCGATGACCACCCCGGGCGACACGTCGATGGCCGACCGGGCGGAGGTCGTCAAGCTCGCCGGTGGCGGTGGCGCACGCGTCGACCGCTGACCCGGCGAGGGCTCACACGCCGTTGCGCTGCCGAGCTGCCGAGGGCGACTCCGGGTCACGCAGCATGTGCGAGTCCACGAGCTCGTGGCGCTCCACGTAGGTGTTCCACACGGCCTGGATCGTCGCGGCGATCGGCAGTGCGAGGAACGCGCCGAGCGCCCCGAACACCGCACCGAACGCGATGACGACGACGAACGCCACCGCAGGATTCATCTCCAGGGCCTTGGCGGAGACCTTCGGCGACAGCCACAGGTTCTCCACCTGCTGGTACGCGACCACGAAGGCGACGATCAGCAGCGCCTGCACCACGCCCTGCGTCGTCAGTGCGACGAGCACCGGCAGCGCACCACCGATGTAGGTGCCGATCGTGGGCACGAACTGCGACACCAGGCCCGTGAAGAGCGCCAGCGGCAACGCGTATGGCGTCCCCAGGATCAGCAGGAAGATCGACGTCGCCACCGTGCAGATCGCGGCCAGGAGGATGCGGGAGTTCATGAAGTCGGAGACCTTGCCCTGCGTGATCTCCCAGAGCCGGAGCACCTCCTGCTGGCGGGTGGGCCGCAGGTAGCCGCAGACGGCTGCGCGGAAGCGGGGGCCGGCCGCGAGCAGGTAGTAGGTCACCAGGAGGATCGTGGCGGCGGCGAAGATCGCCGAGACCAGGCTCCGCCCGACGACGAGGGCGCCGCTCGCGAGGTCGTCGCCCCACTGGTGCGTCGCCTGGCCGATGACCTCGTCGACACCGGGCAGGTCGAGGCCGAACTGGGACTCCAGCCAGGCGACCACCTGCTCGTACACGTCGGGGACCGCCTGGAACAGCGCGATCGCCTGCTGCACGAACAGGTTCCCGAACAGCGCCAGGACGCCGACGATCAGCACGATGGAGCCGAAGATCGCGGCGCCCGCCGCCACGCCGCGCCGCCAGCCGTGCCGCACGAGCCACACGACGGTGGGTTCGAGCACGAGGGCGACGAAGACCGACAGCAGCAGGTTGACCGCGACGCCCGCCACCGACCGCATCGCGTTCCACACGCCGATCCCGATGAACACGGCCAGCACGCTCATCGCCAGCGCCCGCCCGAGCCAGCGCGGGGGGTGGTTGGACCACCAGGGCGCCTCGACCTGGGTCTCCCGGACGGTGCCGGGCTTCTCGGCGGGGCCCTCCACGGGCCGCTCGGCACTCCCGTTCGGCGGCCGCGGGACGAGTCGCTCCCCGAGCGGGGTCGTCAGCGGGATCGGCTGCTGCTCGGGGCGCGAACGCCTGAACAGCCGACGGAGCCGGCCTCCGACCTGCATCGCGAACCTCCCCGTCGCCGCAACGGGAAAAGGCTAGCGTGGCGCCTCGCTTCACCGGCTGACCTGGCATGCCGCGTCGTCGCGGGTCCAAAGTCATACGCGGGCCCGCCGCCAGCGCCTAACGTCGTCCCATCACCGCGGCGCAGGGGCCACGGTGGCAGCGCGACGGCAAGGAGGCCGTTCATGAAGGTGAAGGCGTACCACTCGGCGCACCCGGCGGACCTGGCCGTGTACCACGACGACGACGAGTGCCCTGCCGGGCGCGACCTGCCGTGGTGGAACCGCCGGCCCGGGACCGACGAGAGGCCGCGGTGCGCCCACTGTCTGGACATCGAGGCGCACCGCCCGGCCGTCTCCGTGTAGGCCGTCCGCGTCAGCCGCGGTGGCGGACCTCCGGCTCCTCGCCACCGATCCGGTGGACGACGAGGGAGTTCGTGGAACCCGGCACACCGACCGGGGTGCCCGCGACGACGCACACCATGTCGCCGACCTCGGCCAGCCCGTTGGCCCGCAGCGTCTGGTCCACCTGGTAGACCATGACGTCCGTGCTCTCGACCTTCGGCACCAGGTAGCTCTGCACTCCCCACGAGAGCGCCAGCACGTTGCGCACCTCGGGCAGCGGTGTGAAGGCCAGCAGCGGGATCGGCGAGCGCAGCCGCGACATGCGGCGCGCCGAGTCGCCGGACTGCGTGAACGTCACCAGGTACTTCACCCCGAGCTGGGCGCCGACCTCGGCGGCGGCGCGGGTGATCGAGCCACCCCGCGTCTGCGGCACCGAGCCGAGCGGAGCGATGCGCTCACGGCCGAGCTCCTCGGTGGACTCGACGATCCGCGCCATGGTCCGCACGGCCTCGATCGGGTAGTCGCCCACGCTCGTCTCGCCCGAGAGCATCACCGCGTCGGCACCGTCGAGGATGGCGTTGGCGCAGTCGGACGCCTCGGCACGGGTGGGCCGCGGGCTGCTGATCATCGACTCGAGCACCTGGGTGGCGACGATGACGGGCTTGGCGTTGCGGCGGGCGAGCTCGATCGCGCGCTTCTGCACCAGCGGCACCTGCTCCAGCGGCAGCTCGACGCCGAGGTCGCCACGGGCGACCATGATGCCGTCGAAGACGTCGACGATCTCCTGGAGGTTGTCGACGGCCTGTGGCTTCTCGATCTTCGCCACGACCGGGACGACGCGGCCCTCCTCGTCCATGATCCGCCGCACGTCGTCGTAGTCGGCGGCGTTGCGCACGAAGGACAGGGCGATGATGTCCGCGCCGAGCTTCAGCGCCCAGCGCAGGTCCTCCTCGTCCTTGTCCGAGAGGGCCGGCACGGACACCGCGACACCGGGCAGGTTGAGGCCCTTGTTGTTCGAGACCGGCCCCGGCACCTCGACGCGCGTGACGACGCGTGGGCCGTCGACCTCGAGCACGCGGACGAGCACCTTGCCGTCGTCGATGAGGATCGGGTCGCCGGGGCGCACGTCGCCCGGCAGGCCCAGGTGCGTCGTGGAGACCAGCTCCTTGGTGCCCTCGACGTCCTCGGTGGTGATGGTGAAGACGTCGCCGACCTCGAGCTGGTGCTTGCCCTCGACGAACCGGCCGAGCCGGATCTTGGGGCCCTGGAGGTCGACCAGCACGGCGACGGACCTGCCGGACGCCTTCGCCGCGGCGCGGACGTTGCGGTACACCTGCGCATGCGCGTCGGTGTCGCCGTGGCTGCGGTTGATCCGCGCCACGTCCATGCCGGCGTCGACGAGAGCCTGGATCTGCTCCGGGGACTCGGTCGCGGGCCCGATGGTGCAGACGATCTTCGCTCTACGCATGGTTCGGAGCCTATGCCTTTCGGTTCTCGCACTCCCGCCCGAACGTCCTGCCCGGCGCGGCCTGTCAGGGGTTAGTCGCGCCTCGTCACGGGCGCAGCGCGGTGGTGCTGGCCGCCACCGGCGCGGGCCGCTCGGTGCCGCCCGTCAGGTACTGGTCCCCCGCCGCCGCGGCGGCGCGGCCCGCGGCGCACCCC
>JAEXPS010000146.1 GCA_023438885.1 Actinomycetes bacterium | reverse complement strand
GGCGAGGGGCGCGTCGAGGCCGTTCGACGCGCCCCTCGCGGCTCTGCGGGGGCGGGACGGTCTCAGGTCCGTCGCCGGGCCTCGACCACGCCGTCGGGCTGCTCGTCGGGCTTCCGGGCGGCCCGGTTGGCGGCGATCCACGCGCGATAGTGCTCGGCACTCACCTTCGGGACGAGTCGCCCGGTGGGGAAGTCGACGTAGAACAGCCCGTAGCGCAGCTGGTAGCCGTGGTTCCACTCGAAGGTGTCCATCAGCGCCCAGTGGAAGTAGGCCTCGACCCTGGCCCCCCGGACCACTGCTGCGCCGAGCGCGTCGAGGTACCGGTCGATGAGCTCAACACGTTCGACGTCGTTGCAGCGGCCGTCGGGTCCCAGGTAGTCCCACAGCCCGATGCCGTTCTCGGTCACCCAGATCGGCAGATCCGGAGCCAGATCGGCGACCCGGAGCAGGACGCGGGTGAATCCATCGGGGTGAACTGCGACGCCGTTCGCGGAGCGCGGCTCGGGTACGGGGAGCTTCTCGATGCCCCGGACGACGAGATCGCTGCCGGGCTCCGCGGCGCGAACCACGTTGTGCTCGTAGTAGTTGATCCCGACGAAGTCGAGAGGCTCGGCGATGCTGGCGACGTCGATGCCGGCCAGTGCGGCCGCGAGCACGTCAGGGCCGAAGTAGTCTGCGGCGTCCTCGGGGACGATCCCTCGCAGCACGGTGTGGAGGAACAGGCGGTTCTCGACGAGGTCCGTCCGCTGCGTCGCGGCCACGTCGGCGGCCGAGTCGGTCGCCGGCTCGAGGTCGGAGAGGTTCATCGCCAGGCCGATGCGCGCCGATGGGGCGATCTCGCGCAGCGCGCGTGCCGCCTGCCCGTGAGCGTGCAGTTGGACGAAGGCAGCGCGGAGCGCGGTCGCCTCGTCGTGCGTGCCGGGGGCATGGATACCGCTGAGGTGCCCGTGGAATGCGGCGCAGAAGGGCTCGTTGACCGTGATCCAGTCGATGACGAGGTCGCCGAGCTCGCGCACCACCGTCGTTGCGAAGTGGACGAACGCGGCCGCAGTGCTGAGATCGGCCCAGCCGCCCCGGTCCTGGAGCCACTGTGGCAGGTCCCAGTGGTAGAGGGTGACCACCGGCACCACGCCTCGGGAGCGCAGTTCCTGGACGACCCGGCGGTAGTAGGCGATGCCCTCGCGGTTCACAGTGCCGTCCGGGCCCTTGATCACGCGGGACCAGGCGATCGAGAACCGGTAGGTGTCGACGCCGAGCCACTCGACCGCGGCGAGCATCGCCGAGGGATCGTCGTAGACCCCGCCCGCGACGTCACCGGTGTCACCTCGGGTGATCGCGCCCGGTCGGGCGCCGAAGGTGTCCCAGATGCTTGGAGTACGGCCGCCGCTGGTGGTCGCACCCTCCACCTGGTAGGCGGCCGTCGCCGTTCCCCAGCGGACCGAGGCGAGTGTGCTCACTCTGATTCTCCTTGTCATGGCACGCTCGCCATCAGTAGCCGGTGCGAAGCCCGCGCAGCAGGTAGCGCTGCAGCGCGAAGCAGAGGATGACTGCGGGGAGCGTCAGGAGGATGCCTCCGGCCATGAGCTCGCCCCAGTAGATCTTGTAGCCCGTCTGCATCTGCAGCAGGCTCGAGGTCAGTGGCATGACCTCCGTGTCCGTGATCAGCGTCATCGGAAACAGCAGGTCCGTCCACCCAGCGAGGAAGCTGTAGAGAACCGCCGTCATGACTCCTGGCAGTGCGAGCGGCAGCACGATCCGGAAGAACACCGCGAGCGGAGCCAGCCCGTCCAGTTCGGCGGCCTCCTCGACCTCCCTCGGGATGGTCGTGAAGAACGGCTTGAGGATCCAGACCGTGAACGGCAAGTTGAGGACGGCGACGCCGAGGATGACACCGGTGACGGTGTTGAGCAGCCCGAGTGCCTGCATGATCACGTAGAGCGGGACCACGACGGCGGCAGGGGTCACCATCCGCGCGACCATGAGAAACGCGAGTGCGACGCCGCTGCCTCGCCACGGGTATCGGGCGAACCCATACGCCGCAAGCCCGCCGATCACGACGCTGATCACGACGGTGACCAGGGCGATGACCGCGGAGTTAGCGAACGAGGAGGCGAAGTGGAACCGCGAGAACAGGTTCCCGTAGTGCTCCCAGGTAAGGTCCGGCGGCAGTGCTAATGGCGTCTTCGTGAAGATGTCGGCGTCGCGCTTGAACGATGTGAAAGCCATCCAGGCCATCGGGACCAGCATGAGCAGGGCGAGCAGCGCCAACACAACGCCGGACGCGATCACGCCGAGGCGCTTACGCGCGTGATAGGTGAGCGTCATCGCGTACTCCTCCGCTGAGAGCGCAACAGCGCGGTGCCGAACACCAGTGAGATGGCGAGCGCTGCCACCGCCTGGGCCGAGGCGGCGCCGAAGTCGAGGTGAGTGAAGGCGGTCCGCCAGATCAGCAGCGGGAACACCCGGGTGTCGTCGCCGGGCCCGCCTCCCGTGGTGGCGAACACGGTGTCGAACACCTTGGTGAACGCGTCGACGGAGCGGAAGGCTGCGGTGATCACCAGGACCGGGGCGATCGAGGGAAGCGTGATCGAGAAGAGCTGCCGGAGCGCGCCCGCACCGTCGAGCGCGGCCGCCTCGTACTGCGACGGCTCGATCGACATGACGGCGGCGAGCATCACGAAGATGACGAACGGTGCCATCTTCCAGGCGTCGATCACGATGATCGAGAGCATCGGATGCTCGACCAGCCAGGGCTTGTTCGTGCCGAGCACGGCGTTGACCGCGCCGAACTGCGCGTCGAGCAGCATCCGCCACGCGTAGGCGCCCGCCACTGCCGGCACCGCGAACGGGATCACATAGGCCGACCCGAGCAACCGGGACACCAGCCGCCCGGCGCGTCCCCGCACACCCAGCATCAGGTTGGCCAACAGGATCGCGCATGCCGTTCCCACAACCATCTCCAGGAGAACCGAGGCGACGGTGAACTGGAGTGTGACGGCGAGGGAGTTGGCGACCGTCGAGTCGGTGAGCAGGCTCAGGTAGTTCCCGAGCCCGTTCGGCGTCACCTCGCTCGACGTGAGTGGCCGGTACGTGTGGAAAGAGAGATAGGCCAGGTAGAACAGCGGGTAGGCCATGACAGCGCCCACGAAAGCGAGCGAGGGGAGTGTGAACGCGAGGCCGGTCCGGCGGCGCCGGCGCGAGGTGTGCAGCGGATGTCTGCCGGGGTTGCCCCGCCGCGGGGAGGCGGTGGCCTCCCCGCGGCGAGCGGCGGCGATACTCGTCACTCCATCGCCTGACGTCCGGCGAACTTCTCGTTCTGCAGCCAGTTGGCGGCCTCCTGCGCGGTGAACTCGCCCGAGTTGACCTTGGCGATCGCCTCGGCGACGCCTGACGAGAGCTCACCCGACCACGTCGTGTGAAGGAAGGTCAGCCGGTTGGCGACCGGCTTCAGTGTCTCGAGCTCGGGCAGCGCCGCGATGAAGTCGGCCGACTCCTGCTGTGACTCGAGAACTGGCAGGTTCCCGGTGGCCGTCGCCTCGGCGAGCTGGAACTCGTCACCGAGCATCCACTTGATGAAGGCGCCGGCCGCGTCGGGGTTCGGGGCCTTCTCCGGGATGGTGGCGAGCATGGAGCCGAGGTGGGTCTTGACACCGGCCGGGGGAGCCATCGCGAGCGTGTCGCCCATGTCCGCTCCCAGCGTCCGCCATGCGTAGAGCCAGTTCTGGTAGATGGCGACCGAGCCGGCCTTCATCTGGTTGTCGCAGTCGAAGAAGCTGAGCGACTCCCAGCCCGGCGCGCTGAGGGAGGTCAGCTCCTTGATGTACTCGTACGACTTGACCTGCTTCGCCGTGTCGAGCGTGAGATCCCCGGAGTCGAGGTCGCCGTAGTTCGCGTCCTGCCCGTAGGTGAAGTACGTGTGGTCGAGGAAGACGGACCAGTCGACACCGCCGAGGCAGGTGCCGTAGAGGCCCTCGTCCGGGCGGTTGAAGAAGGTGGCGATGTCGACCAGCTCGTCGAACGTGGTCGGTGCCTCCAGGTCGCGGCCGTAGGCGGCCTTGAAGGCCGCGCGCTCCTCGGGGTCGGCGAAGAGATCGGCCCGGTAGAGGGTGACCGGGAAGTTGTAGTACTGGGGCGCGCCGAGGAACGCGCCCGACTTGGTGGTGAACAGTTCATGGTTCACCACGTCGTTCACCAGGTCGGCACCGAGGTACGGAGTCAGGTCCAGCGCCTTGGCGTGGCTGAGCATCCACGCCGCATCGTCGCCTCCGCCGAGGAAGACGACGTCGTAGGTCCCGGCGCCCTGCGCCAGCTCGGCGACCTTACGCTGGCCCCACACGTCGCGAGCGACCTTGTCGACCTGCACGGTGATGCCGGAGGCCTCGGTGAAGGCAGCGGACTCGGCCTCGAGGGCATCGGTCTCGGGCCCCTCGACTGCCAGGACACGGATCTCGCCCGAGGGCGCGGTGGCGTCCGGTTCGCTGCTGGACGAGGCGGACCCGGTCGGGTCGGTGCTGGGAGCGGGGCTTCCCGAGCAGCCGGCGACCAGTCCGACGGACAGTGTTGCGGCCACGAGTCCCGTGATGACAGGCCGGGCAACGGGGCGTAGCTTCATGGTTCTCTCCTCATTGAGTGGGTGAACTCGCGTGCGCTCGCGGCGCACTCGCCTCGCGATCTGCGGTTCCTCTCCGGTTCGGGGATTCAAGCGGTGGTGCGGTTCAACCCGGTCTCGATGAAGCGATCAACGAGCAGGGTCGCCGCACCGAGTGCGACGGCGTCGGCGCCGAGGGTTGATCGCTCCACCACGGCCTGTTCGCCGGGCTGCTTGAGGGAGAAGCGGCGGACGGCGGCACGCAGCTCCTCGATGTGGTCCCGGGCGATCAGGTCACCGAACCAGCCGCTGACGATGATCTTCTCCGGGTTGTAGAGGTTGACGAGGTTCGAGATGGCGAGACCGAGGTGCTCGATCAACTGGGTCATCGTGCGGCTGGCATCCGCCTCGCCGGCCCGGTACGCCGTGAACAGGGCATTGATGCCGTCCGACTCACGGCCTTCGAACACGTCCTGGCCGCGCCAGCTGCGCAGCACGGCGGACGCGCCAACGACGGCCTCGACGCACCCGCTTGACCCGCAACGGCAGGCGGGCCCGGTCAGGTTGATCTTGGTGTGGCCCCACTCGCCGGCTCCGCTGCTCATGCCCCGATACAGGCGGCCGTTCGTGATGATGCCCGCACCGACGCCGTCGCCGATGAGCACCACGACGGCGTGCTCCGCGCCCCGCGCCGAGCCGTACCAGGCTTCGGCCTGGGTGGTGGTCTTGGCCCCGTTGTCCACCAGGACGACGAAGTCGAGCGCGGCCTCCAGCGCCCCGAACGTGGCCCTCTCCCAGCCGATGACGTCGGCGTGGACGACGGCATCCGGCGTGGCCGGGTGGTCGACGACACCGGGAACGCCGAGCCCGAGCCCGAGCACGGAGAGGGGGTCGACGCCGGTCTCGGCGAGCAGCTCCGAGACGTGGCGAGTGACGATCGCGCTCACGTCGGCGGGATCAATGCGGCGCCCCTCGAACGGAGTCTCTCGAACAGCGAGCTTTCGGAGGGTGAGCCCGAAGAGCGCCGTGGTGACCTGCTGCTCGGAGACGTCCGTGCCGAACACATAGCCGGCCCACGGGTCGACGTGCATCAGGACGCGCCGCCGCCCGCCGGCTGAATCGAGGAAGCCCGTCTCGCGTACCGTGCCCTCGTCGATGAGCTCGCTGACGACGCTCGTCACAGTCGCGGCGGACAGCCCCGTGGCAGTGCCAAGGTCGCTGCGCGATGTCTCGCCCGCGAAGAACAGCTCGCGGAGCAGGAGAGCTCGGTTGCTGCGCCTCACGTCCCGGACTGACGCCTTCTTGGCCACGACGACTCCTTTGTTCGGACGTTAGTTTATTGTCCGAAGGAACGCTGTCAAGATGCGGCATCCCGGGAGGTGCGCGGGCCGCAGCGCGGCCGCGCAAGGCCGACTGGTCGCCCGGCTGGCGCCCTTAGCCGCTGACGCGCGTGGTAGGCGGCCGCGGCGCGCGCAGCGCGCGGTCCAGCAGCGCGTCGAACGCTCCCGCGAGCTCGACCGCCGCCGGTCCGGGCCAGCTGTGGATCGGCCGCGCCGCACCCTGGGCCTGCTGGAGTGCCGCGCGCTCGGGCACCGGCGGGTTGAGCAGAAGCGGGCCGTAGAGGCGCTGGAGCTCCTCGAGCCGGTACGCCTGCTCCACCGAGCGGTGCCGCACCCGGTTGACGACGATGCCGAGCGGCTGCAGCGCGGGCGCCGGGCCACGGCGAAGCTCATCGACGGTGCGCAGCGCGCGGCCCACGGCCATGACGGAGAAGAGCCCCGGCTCGGTCACGACGAGCGCGCGGTCGCACGCGGCGAGGCCCGTTCGGGTCAGGCCGCCGAGCGACGGCGGGCAGTCGACGAGGACAAGGCCGTAGTCGTCGACGTGCGAGAGGGCAGCGCGCAGCCGGCCGATGTCCCCGTCGTCGAGGCGGTCGTGGAGCACGGTGCGTTCGGAGCCGACGATGACGTCGATGCCGTCGTCGGCCCATCCGGCCGGGACCGTCGCCGCCTTGACGGTGTGCGCACCGGGATCGTCGAGGACGGTGGAGACGTCGCCCGCGTCGCGCTCCGCGGCGAGCGACATGGTGCTGTCGCCCTGGGGATCGAGGTCGACGACGAGCGTACGGACGCCCTTCTCGAGCGCCGCCGACGCGAGGCCGAGCGTCACCGACGTCTTGCCGACCCCGCCTTTGAGGCTGCACACACCGAGCACCAGCACGCCGCCCACCGTATCGGCGCGAGGCGCCCCGGGGAAACCTGCTCGGGCGGAGCCTCCCACGCCGACCCGGCAAGCGGCTTCACCCGATCGGCCCACCAGGGCATATGTCCCTGACCAGGGCAAACACGCCACGCCGACACCCATGTGGGGGAGTGGCTCCCGAGTGCGGCATGCTGGGCGCCCGTGAGGATCGTGCGAGTCGGTGAGGACCAGTGGCGAGCGGTGCGTGAGGTACGGCTGCGGGCCCTGGCGGACTCGCCGGATGCCTTCGGATCGGCTCTGGACCGCGAGCAGAAGTTCACCGAGGCTCACTGGCGGATGCGGCTGCGGGGGACCCCCACCTGGCTCGCTCTCGACGAGGAGGCGGTTCCCCGGGGGATGGTCAGCCTGATCCAGGAGCCCGGCTCGCCGATCGACGACCGGCATGTCGTCGGGCTCTGGGTGGCGCCCGAAGCCCGCCGTCGGGGCATCGCGTGGACGCTGCTGGACGCGGCCTGCGACCACGCGGTGGCGGCAGGTGCTCGCACCGTGTCGTTGTGGCTGCTCGACGGGAACACGGCCGCCGGTGACCTGTACGTGCGCGCAGGCTTCCGCCGCACCGGCGTACGGCAACGGCTTCCACGTGACGCCAGCCTGGTGGAGGAGCGGTACGAGTTGGCGCTGACCTCGGCGGCCGGCGGAGCCCGATAGGGCGTCATCAGCCTGGATGTCATAACGTCCATTATCGGCGCGCGACGTGCCAGTGTTCCGGCTCATCCGACGGGACGGGACGTCGCCGTTCTGGGAGCGCCGCGCTCAGCCACGAGCCGCCGTCGTGCAGCGAGCCGCCGAGCGCGACGCACGCGCAGCGCCACCACTGTGATGCTCAGAACCACGGTCACGGCGGCTACGGCGACCAGTCCGCCGGGCACGTCGAGGCTGCGCGCGAGACCCCCGACGGCCGGCAGCGTCGCAGAGGCCGCCGGCGCGCGGGAGCCGAACTGGCCGGAGCTCCGCATCGCCTGGACGACGCCGACCGCCGTTGCACGGATCATGGGCAACTGCTCGTAGGCGGCGTCACCGGGGCACTCCGTCACCCCAAGATCACGGTGGCCCGCGATCACCGGAACCGTCAGCTCCGTGCCGATCGGCCGCCCGACGACGCCTTCACCTGCCGTGCGCAGGATCGTGGTGTCCGGGTCCACTCCGTAGAGACCCAGCTCCCAGCCGACGATCTGCCCGACGGCCTCCAGCATCGCCGCGGACGGCGTCTGCTCGGTGAAGTCGCCGATCAGCGCGACCCCCAGTGACCCGGTGTTGAACCCGCCGACGTGTGCACCCACCGGGACACCGTCGATGCTGCCCTGCGTACCTTCGAAGATCGTGCCCTGCTGGTCCACCAGGAAGTGGTAGCCGATGTCGCACCAGCCGTTTCCGCTCATGTGTTCGCCCTGAACGGTACGGACCGCCTCTGCGGAGTCGGCGGCGTTCGTCGTCGTGGGCCCGTCCGTGTGGTGGATCACGGCGTTGGTCCACCCGGGGGCGCTCCCCCAGGTGCAGGTCGGCGACTGGGCGCCCCACTCGGCCCGTGGGACGACCTGCGGCGCGGCGATGCCCTGCACAGGAGCCGCGGCGGCCGAGCCCATCGGAACCGCCACGAGTCCGACGACGATCAGGGCGAGCATCAGCCGCGCTCGGGACGTCATGCCGACATCGTCCTCGCCGGGCGCGCGGCGCGGCGTCGGCGCGCGGGTGGACCCTGTGCCGACCTGCGTCCGCTCGCAGGATGACGCCGGGGCGAGAGCCGTGCCTTCCCTGACGTCGAAGTGTTCACCAGAGATTCACTCCCGTGGCGGAACATCGCGCCCCGTGATCCCGTTGAGCCTCTCGGAAGTTCACGTCCCACGAAGCCGCAGCGGCGGCACGGAGGTTCCCATGGCGAACCGCTCACTGCGTGGCATGCGCATCGGGTCCCACAGCATGGAGACGGAGGACGGCGTCGACTTCGCCCCCCGGCTCCAGGCGTACTACGACTGCCCCAACGGGCACACGATCATCCTGCCGTTCTCGGTCGAGGCCGAGGTGCCGGTGGTCTGGGAGTGCCGGTGCGGGGCCGAGGCGATCCTGCGCGACGCCTCCAAGCCCGAGGCGAAGGCGGGCAAGCCGCCGCGCACGCACTGGGACATGCTCCTCGAACGGCGCACCGTCGGCGAGCTCCAGGAGCTGCTCGACGAGCGGCTCGACCTGCTGCGGTCGGGCAAGCTGCGCCGCAGCGCGTAGCTCTCGCTACCTCAGCGCTTCGCGATCCTCCGGAACGCTCCCGCCACCTGGCGGGAGCGTTCGGCTATCCCCCACCGGGCCACGTTGAGCATCGCCTCGAGGATGATGCCGTTGCTCATCTTCGAGACGCCCTGCTCGCGCTCGACGAACGTGATCGGCACCTCCACCACGCGCCCGCCGGCCCGTAGGGTGCGCAGCGTCATGTCCACCTGGAAGCCGTATCCCTGGGAGGCGACGGCGTCCAGCGCCAGCGTGCGCAGCAGGTCGGCGCGGTAGGCGCGGAACCCGGCCGTCGCGTCGCGCACCTTCATGCCGATGGCCAGCCTCGTGTACGTGTTGGCGCACCGGGAGAGCACCTCGCGGTGCAGCGGCCAGTTGACGACGCGCCCACCCTTGACCCAGCGCGACCCGATGACCAGCTCAGCGTCGCCGGTCCGCGCCAGCAGCAGCGGCAGGTCCTCGGCGCGGTGCGAGCCATCGGCGTCCATCTCGACGATCACGCCGTAGTCGCGCTCCAGCGCCCAGCCGAACCCCGCGAGGTACGCGGGCCCGAGGCCCTGCTTGGCCGTGCGTCGCAGCACGTGCACGGCCCGGCGGCCGCGGGTGGCCTCGTCGGCCTCCCCCAGCTTCTCCGCCAGGTCTGCGGTTCCGTCCGGTGAGCCGTCGTCGACGACCAGAACGTCGGCGTCGGGCACGTGCTCGGCGAGCCGGGCGATCGCGCCCGGAAGGCTGTCACGCTCGTCGTACGTCGGTACGACGACCAGCACGCGTGCCACGGCGGCGTCCGTCATGCGGCTACCTCGATCCTCTGGTCACGGCGCACGCGGACGGCTCCGGCGGCGCCGGCGACGACCACGCACACCGCGAGGGCGTCGATGATCCATGCGGGCCAGGCGCCCAGCCTCGTGGCCAGCGTCAGCGAGTCCCGCAAGGGCAGCGTAGCCACGACCTGCTCAGCCGTGAAAAGCCCGGTGCGTGCCAGCACGGCTCCGTTCGGCGCGATGACGGCACTGACACCCACCGTCGACACCTGCACGGTGGCCCGGCCGTGCTCGATGGCGCGCAGCTGGCTCATCGCCAGCTGCTGGGTCGACTCGTCGGACTCACCGAAGGTCGCGTTGTTCGTCTGGACCACCAGGAGCTCTCCCCCGGCCCGCACGGCCGAGCGCACCAGGTCGTCGTACGCCACCTCGAAGCAGATCACGTCGCCGATCCCCACCGTGCGCCCCAGGCGCTCGGACGTCAGCGGCAGGTAGCCCGCCTCCGTGCCCGGGATCATGTCGCGGGTGACCCGGTCGACCGCCGACGAGAAGAGCCTGGCCACGCCGCGCATCGGGATGTACTCGGCGAACGCGGCCGGCCGTTGCTTGGTGTAGCTGGCGACGGGTCCCTGCCCGGGCTCCCACAGCACCGTGGTGTTGTACCGGCCGCCTGACTCCGGGTACTGCACGGTGCCGATCAGCATGGGCGCGTCGACCTCGCGGGCCGCCTCGTCGATGGCGGCGGCGGCGTCGGCGTTCGCCTGGGGGTCGATGTCCGTCCCGTTCTCCGGCCACAGGACCAGGTCGAGCTCGCCGGGCGTCACCTGGTCGAGCAGGGCACGGGTGCCGGCGAGGTGGTTCTCGAGCACCTGCCACGCCTGCCCGAACGCGTCGAGGCCTTCACCGGGAACGTTGCCCTGGACCACGCCCACCTTCAGCGTGCCCGTCTCGGCGTTCGACGCCAGGGGAACGACGAGCCCCACCCACATCAGCGCGACCACGCCGCCGAGCCAGGCGAAGGTCGGCAGCACGCGCACGCGCCTCGCCGCGAGCACGGCTCGCGCGAGCAGCGCCCCGGTCGCGGCGACCGCAGCGGACAGCAGCGGCGTGCCCCCGAGCGACGCCAGGGCGGCCATCGGCGCCTCGGCCTGGGAGAACGCCAGCCGACCCCAGGGGAACCCACCGAAAGGCCAGTACTGCCGCAGCTCCTCGACAGCCACCCACAGGACCGTGAAGACGACCACCTGAAGGCCGGCACTGCGCCACACCGCCTCACCGCGGCGGGCCCAGGTCCAGCCGGCGGCGAACAGCGCGACGAGGGCGGACTCCGCCACCGTCAGCGCCAGCCACGGGACCGGGCCGACGGCGTCGTTCGCCCACGTGATCAGCGGGCCGAAGAAGGCCAGCCCCCAGACGAGACCGACGAGGGCGTTCCACCGGGCGCGGTCGCGGCGCAGCGCGAGGAAGAGCAGCGCCATGCCGAGGTAGGCCGCGGGCCACCAGCCGGGTGCGGGGAACGCCATCCGCGTGGCCACTCCCCCGGCAGCCGCCAGCACGAGAGTCGTGAGGCGAGACGGCTCGGCGGCTGGCACCGCGCCAGGTTACGGCAGCGAGATGTGCCCCTTCGCTCGACCGACCGGCCCGCGTGTCCTTCGTACCGGCCGGCTACGGCCGTTCTCTGTTGGACACGCGGGCCAGGTCGAGCCCGCCCCCTGCGTCGCTCCGCTCCCCTGCAGGTCGCAGATGCCCGCCAGGACGGCGCGCCGGGATCGAACGTACCGGTGATCGGCGCTCGCAACAACCGGTGCCTTGCCACGAAGGGGACGCGTTTGCGCAGGTCAGACGCCTCAAGCTGGCGGGAAGCCGGTCGCGCCCTGGCG
>JAEXPS010000032.1 GCA_023438885.1 Actinomycetes bacterium | reverse complement strand
GACTGGGCCCACCCGTCGCTGCGCTGTTGGTGCCCGGTCGAGGCGGCCCACGCGGGCGTGCCTCCGGCGGGCGTGGCGGGCCGCGCGGTCGTCGGCCACACGGGTGAGGTTCGCGAGGGCGTGCTGCCCGTCGCGGCGACTGCGGGGGCTCCCCCGGCCGGAGTGGCGCCCTGCTGGCGCAGCGCGCGGCGGGAGCCGGGGACGGCGGCCTGCGAGGCCGTCGGCGTGCTCGGCACCGCGGAGGTCAGCCACTCCGGGGTACGCGCGGGCTGCGCGCCCATCGCCTCCTCGGCGGCGGCACGCTCCATCTCGCGGCGGCGACGCCGCTCCCCGGGTTCACTCATCACTACCTCGATACAGCCCGTGCTTTCCGATGTACTGGACCACTCCGTCCGGCACCAGGTACCAGACCGGCTTGCCCGTCCGGGCGCGCGCCCGGCCGTCCGTCGACGAGATCGCCAGCGCGGGGATCTCGAGCATGCTGACCCTGTCGCCCGGCAGGCCGTCCACCGACAGCGCGTGCCCCGGCCGGGTCACCCCGACGAAATGCGCCATCGTGAACAGCTCCGAGGCATCCTTCCACGTCAGGATCTGCGCGATGGCGTCTGCGCCGGTGATGAAGTACAGATCGGCACCGGGACGCTGCACCGCGAGGTCACGCAGCGTGTCCACCGTGTAGGTGAGCCCGGCGCGGTCGACGTCGACCCGGCTGACCGTGAACCGCGGGTTCGACGCCGTGGCGATCACCGTCATCAGGTAGCGGTGCTCGGCCGCCGTCACCTCGACGTCCTGCTTGAACGAGGGCTGGCCCGTGGGGACGAAGATCACCTCGTCGAGCGAGAACTCGGCCGCCACCTCGCTCGCGGCGACCAGGTGACCGTGGTGGATGGGGTCGAACGTGCCACCCATCACGCCCAGACGAGGTCGGTCCATGCCAGACGGGCGCCTCAGTGCTTGGAGCCGGCGTGCCGGAACGCGTAGGTGACCAGCAGGAGGGCCACGAGGCCGGCGAAGGCACCGATGCCGAACACGGCGGGTGGGAACGGCAGTTCGGTGGCCGCCTCCTCGGCGACTGCGGTCATGGCTGCCAGCACGACTCCTCCTCCTGGTCGAATGTCCAGTGTCTCACGACGCCCTGTCAGGTCCGCACGTGCCCGTCTCCGTGCACCACCCACTTGGTGGTGGTGAGCTCGGCCAGGCCCATCGGCCCGCGGGCGTGCAGCTTCTGGGTCGAGATGCCGATCTCCGCGCCGAGGCCCAGCTGCCCGCCGTCGGTGAACCGGCTCGACGCGTTGACCATCACGGCGGCCGAGTCCACCTCGGCGACGAACCGCTCGGCCGAGGCGAGGTCGCGCGTGACGATCACCTCGGTGTGCCCGCTGGACCAGGTGCGGATGTGCTCCAGGGCGGCGTCGAGGTCGTCGACCACCCGCACGGCGATGTCCAGGGAGAGGTATTCGCGCGCCCAGTCGTCGTCCGTGGCGGCGACCGCGAGGGCGCCCGCCGGGACCGCCGCGAGCGAGCGCTCGTCGCCGTGCACGGTGACCCCGGCATCGGCCAGCGCCGCGAGGGCGGGCGGGAGGAAGTCGTCGGCCACGTCGCGGTGCACCAGCAGGGTCTCCAGCGCGTTGCAGACGCCGACGCGCTGGGTCTTGCCGTTGAGCAGGATCGGGATGGCCGTGGCGACCTCGGCGCTGGCGTCCACGAACAGGTGGCAGTTGCCGACGCCGGTCTCGATCACCGGCACGCTCGCCTCGCGGACCACGGTCTGGATCAGGTCCGCGCCGCCGCGGGGCACCAGCACGTCGACGAGCCCCCGCGCGTGCATGAGCGCCACGGCGCCCGCTCGGCCCCACGGGTCGATCGACTGGACCAGGTCGGCCGGCAGTCCGTGCGCCGCGAGCGCCGCCTGGATCGCCGCCACGATCACGGTGTTCGACCGCGCCGCGGCCGAGCCCCCACGCAGGATCACCGCGTTGCCGCTCTTGAGCCCCAGGCCTGCGGCGTCCACCGTCACGTTGGGCCGGGCCTCGTAGATCATGCCGACCACGCCCATCGGCACCCGCACCTGGCGCAGCCGCAGCCCGTTCGGCAGCGTGGAGCCGCGCACCACCTCACCCACGGGGTCCGGGAGCGCGGCGAGGTCGCGCAGCGCGTCCGCGATCCCCTCCAGCCGGGAGGCGGTCAGCGTCAGCCGGTCGACGAGACCGTCGGCCATGCCGGCAGCCCGGCCGGCGGCGACGTCCTGCGCGTTGGCCGCCAGGATGTCGTCGGTCGACTTGAGCAGCTGGTCCGCGATCGCCAGCAAGGCGGCGTCCTTCGTCGCGCGTGTGGCGGTCGTCAGCGAGCGGGAGGCGACCTTCGCCCGGCGGGCGACCTCGCGCACCTGCGCCGCAACGTCGTCGTGCGCCTGAGCCTGCTCCGGACTGGTCACCGACCCAGGGTAACCTTCGCGCGCCGACGAGCCAGGACCAGATCGTCGCGGTGCACCAGCTCCTTGTCGTAGCCGGGGCCGAGCTCCGCGCGCAGGGCCGCCGTCGAGCGGCCGAGCAGGCCGGGGACCTCGTCGGACGCGTAGGAGACCAGGCCACGGCCCACGGCGACGCCGTCCGGGCCGACGAGCTCCACGGGGTCGCCCGCCTCGAACTCGCCCTCCACCGCCGTGACGCCGGCGGGCAGCAGCGACGTGCGGCGCTCGACGACGGCGCGCACCGCCCCCTCGTCGAGCATGAGGCGACCGCGGGGTCGTGCCGCGTGAGCCAGCCACAGCAGGCGGATCGACGAGCGGCGGCCCGTCGCGGCGAACCACGTGCCGACGTCCTCCCCCGCGAGCGCGGCGGCCGCCTGGTCCGCGGCGGTGAGCACCACCGGGATGCCGGACGCCGTGGCGATGGCGACGGACTCCAGCTTGGTCACCATGCCGCCCGTGCCCACCGCGCTTCCGCGGCCCGCCACCTCGACGCTGTCGAGCTCCGCGGGGCTGGTGACGGTGGCGATGCGCCGCGAGCCGGCGCGCGACGGCGGGCCGGTGTACAGGCCGTCGACGTCCGTGAGCAGCACCAGGGCGTCCGCGTGGACCAGATGGCTCACGAGCGCGGCGAGCCGGTCGTTGTCGCCGAAGCGGATCTCCTCGGTGGCCACGGCGTCGTTCTCGTTGACCACGGGGACCACGCCGAGGTCGAGGAGCCGGTTGAGGGCCCGGAAGGCGTTCTTGTAGTGGCCGCGGCGCACCGTGTCGTCGGCCGTGAGCAGCACCTGCGCCACCGTGAGGTCGTGGTGGTGGAACGCCTGCGTGTAGTACGCGATCAGCCGGCCCTGTCCCACGGAAGCGGCGGCCTGCTGGGTGGCGAGGTCACGCGGGCGGGCGCTCAGGCCCAGAGGCACCATGCCGGAGGCGATGGCGCCCGACGAGACGAGCACCACCTGCTGCCCGGCGAGCCGCCGGGCAGCGAGCACGTCCACGAGCGCATGCAGGCGGTTGGGGTCCAGGCGGCCGGCGGAGTCGGTCAGCGAGGACGAGCCCACCTTGACGACGACCCGCAGCGCCGACGGGAGCTGCGTGCGGCTGACGAGGGGCGCGGCACTCACGGCGCCCATCCTCCCCCATCACCACCCGCCGCCCCCGCCACATTCCACTCCCACGCCCCATCCCATCCCCATCCCCATCGAACCCCGACC
>JAEXPS010000205.1 GCA_023438885.1 Actinomycetes bacterium | reverse complement strand
CGAGCCGCCACCAAGAGCAGCGAACGCACCCTGGCCATCATGGCCACCAGCGCCTTCGCCCTCGTCCTCGTCGCCGAAGCCATCGGCCGCGTCCTGTTCTACAACTCCATGTTCCACGTGGGCATCTGAGGTCGATCCCTCCCCCGATCGGGATCTACCTTCAGAACCATGGGTACGGTGGCGAGCGGGCTCGAGGCTGCTACGGCAGCGTCGGACGCGCTCGCCACCGTGCTGCGTGGGGTACGCCTCGCACCCGACCCCGCCGCCGTGTGGCTCGTCTGCGCGGAGGGGCCGGCCCGGCTGCGCACCCGCCGCGACATCATCGCCGTCAGCCTGCCGGGCTGTGTGCGAGCGCTGCCCCTGTCGGGCTACCTTGAGCTGGCGATCGCGGGAGCGACCAGCGTGCATCTCGTCCCTGGCCCGTGCTGCGCCGGGCAGGCCGAGCCCGAGGCAGTGACCGACGCCCGCGAGCTCGTCGGGCGGCACGGCCTGGCCACGGAGCTGTCCGCGCAGCCACCCGCTCAGCCCCGCTTCGGCCGTTCGCACCCCGTGGTGGCGGCGACGGCCCTCCCGCTGCCGCGTCGCGCGGTCCTGGCGCCGTGGCTGCTCACCCGCTTGCCCGCGCGGGCGCGTGACGAGCGGGACCGCCTCCTCGATGCGTTCCGGGCACTCGGCGAGCCTGTGCCGGCGGCGCCCGCCGCCCCGGCCGAGCTGGCCTCGGCCCCACCGGACGCGCTGCTGCTCGCCGCGAGCGGGTGTACGGCGTGCGGCGTGTGCGTGAAGGCCTGCCCGCCCCGGGCCCTCAGCCTCGAACCCGTCGGCTCTGGCCAGGCGCTGCGCGAAGACGTCGCGCTCTGCACGGCCTGCGGCGACTGCCTGCGCCTGTGCCCGCAGGACGCGCTGAGCAGCCGCGGCGCGGCGACGTGGGGCGACGTGCGCGACCGCACGGTGCTGACCCTCGCGACCGTCCCCATGGCGGCGCCGTGCTCCCGCTGCGGCGCGCCCCTGTCCGAGGGCGCAGGGCACGACGGTCTGTGCCCGGTGTGCGCGTACCGCAAGGCGCATCCGTTCGGCTCGGCGATGCCCCCGGGCGCGGCTCGGTAGAACGGCTCAGGCCTCGCGGCCGGACCACCACTCCCGCAGGCGCCGTTCGGCCTCGTCGGCTCCCAGCGGTCCGCTCTCCATGCGCAGATCCATGAGGAACCGGTACGCCTCGCCGACCTCGCGGCCCGGGGGTATGCCGAGGATCGCCATGATCTGTGTGCCGTCGAGGTCCGGCCGGATCGAGGCCAGCTCCTCCTCCTCGCGCAGCCGTGCGATACGCGCCTCGAGGTCGTCGTAGGCGGCCGAGAGGCGGGCCGCCTTGCGGGCGTTGCGCGTGGTGCAGTCGGATCGGGTCAGGCGGTGCAGCCGCTCCAGCAGCGGCCCCGCGTCGGTGACGTAACGGCGCACGGCGGAGTCGGTCCAGCCGGCCTCGCCGTACCCGTGGAAGCGCAGGTGCAGCTCCACCAGCCGGGCGACATCGTGAATGGTCGCCTTGTCGAACCGCAGCTCGGACAGGCGCCGGGCCGCGAGCTTGGCACCCACCACCTCGTGGTGATGGAAGGAGACGCCGCCGCCCGCCTCGAACCGCCGGGTGCGAGGCTTGCCGATGTCGTGGAGCAGGGCCGCCAGCCGCAGCACGAGGTCCGGCCCGGGAACCGCACCGGACGGCCCGGTCTCCAGGGCGATCGCCTGGTCGAGCACGGTCAGCGTGTGCTCGTAGACGTCCTTGTGCCGGTGGTGCTCGTCGACCTCCAACCGCAGCGCCGGCAGCTCGGGCAGCACGTGCTCCGCCAGCCCGCTGTCGACCAGCACGGTCAGGCCCGGCCGAGGTCGCGGCGTGAGCAGGAGCTTCACCAGCTCGTCGCGCACCCGCTCCGCGGAGACGATCGCGATGCGTTCGCGCAGCTCGCCGATCGCCGCGAACGTCGCCGGCTCCACCTCGAAACCCAGCTGCGCGGCGAACCGCGCCGCGCGCAGCATCCGCAGCGGGTCGTCGTCGAACGACTGACGCGGGTCCACCGGGGTGCGCAGCAGCCGGCGCGCCAGGTCGCCCAGGCCGTCGAACGGGTCGACGAAGACGAGCTCCGGCACGCGCACCGCCATCGAGTTCACGGTGAAGTCGCGCCGCGACAGGTCGCCCTCGAGGCTCTCGCCGTAGACGACCTCCGGCTTGCGGGAGTCGGCGTCGTACGCGTCCACCCGGTAGGTGGTGATCTCCACCACCACGTCCGGCGTCCCGTACCGGCGGGCGCCGAGCGTGCCGAACCGCTTGCCGACGTCCCAGTGGGCGTCGCCCCAGCCGGCCAGCAGCTTCTGCGCCTCGTCGGGCGACGCCGAGGTGGCGAAGTCCAGGTCGTTGCTGGCCCGGCCCAGGAAGGCGTCCCGGACCGGCCCGCCCACCAGCGCCAGCTCGTGACCGGCCGCGGCGAATCGCCGGCCGAGCTCCACCGCGTCCGGCGCCAGAGCGGCCAAGGACGCCAGGGCGCGGCGCTGCAGGGCGAGGACGGACTCGGTCGGTGGCACCGGACAAGCCTGCCAGACGGCCGGGGTCCGGGACCGATGGGGTGAGTCGTTACAGTGTCGGCATGCCGGACGCCGCCCGACCCTCGGAGCGCGTCCCCGCGCCCCCGGGCGGGCATCCGCTGCGCATCGATCCGGACCGTGCCCCAGCGCCGCAGCCCGCGTCTCCGCTCCCCGTCGTCGACGAGGTCTCGGCCGGCGGGCTGGTGGTCTCGGAGCGGCTCGGCGTGTACATGGCCGCCGTCATCGCACGCCGCAACCGCGCGGGGCGCCTCGAGTGGTGCCTGCCGAAGGGCCACCTGGAGGGCGACGAGACCCCCGAGCAGGCAGCGGTCCGGGAGATCCACGAGGAGACCGGGATCCGAGGCCGCGTGCTGCGCCGCCTCGGGGTGATCGACTACTGGTTCAGCGGCGAAGACCGCCGCGTGCACAAGGTGGTGCACCACTTCCTGCTGGGAGCCTTGTCCGGCGAGCTGTCCGTGGCGGGCGATCCCGACGGGGAGGTGGAGGACGTCGAGTGGGTGCCTCTGCTCGCGCTGCCGGAACGGCTGGCGTACCCCAACGAGCGGCGCCTCGCCGAAACGGCCCACGCGGTGCTCGCCGAGAGCACGTGAGCGCCGTGCGGCGCCGCCTCACCGGCGCCGTCCTCGCCCTGCTCGCCGTGGCCGGCCTCGCGGTGGCAGCTCCCGCCGGCACCCCCGGCGGGCCGACGAGCGCGGCTGCCGCCGTCGACGCCGCCGCCGGCGTCACCGTGCTCATCGACGAGATCTCACCGCAGATCCTGCGCGCGGGCGAAGACCTCACCGTCGCGGCGACCGTCCGCAACAACACGGGGGAGCCGCTCGAGAACGTGCGGGCGGCCGTGCGCATCAACCGGTTCCGGCCGGCGTCGCGCGCCGAGCTGGATGCGTGGGTCAACGGCTCCGGCGGCGCCGTCGGCAGCCGCGTGGTGGTGGGCGACCCGCTGTCGCTGGCCCCGGGCGGCTCGGCCAGGGTGACGCTCACCGTGCCGGCGGACCAGGTGCGGCTGCTCGACCTCCCGGGCACCTGGGGCCCTCGCGGCCTGGCCGTCGAGGCGATCGACGACCTCGGCCGGCAGGTCGGCGTCCAGCGCACCTTCCTGCTGTGGATGCGCGACGAGACCGTGCCGCAGGTGCGGGTCAGCGTCTTCGCCCCCGTCACGGGCCTGTCGACCACGGCCGACGACCTCACCGCGGCCACCGCGCCCGGCAGCCGCCTCGACGCCCTGGCCGACCTGGCGGCGGAGGACCGTGACCTCGAGCTCGCCGTGGACCCGGCGCTGCTCGCCGCAGCCTCCGGCGGCGGGCCGCAGGCGCTCGCATGGGCCGATGCCATGGCCGCCGCACTCGCACTGCGCGAGGGCTACGCGCTGCCGTGGCAGGACACGGACCTCGCGGCGGTGGCGCACGCCGGCCGCCCGGAGCTGCTCGCCGCCGGGATCGAGCTCGCGGGCCAGGCGGGCTTGGCCGGCACCCCCGCTCGCACGGACGTCCTGTGGGCGCCGGACGGCCGGCTGGACCAGCTGACGGCGGGCGCGGTCGCCCAGGTCGGTGCCCGCGCGATCGTCGTCGGGCCGAACACCTTGCAGGCCAAGGAGGGTGTCACACCGGCCCGCGTCGACCTCGACACGGCCTCCGGCTCGCTCGTCGCACTGGTCCCCGACCACGTGCTGACGAACCTGCTGGTGGACCCCTCCGCGGTCGAGGCGGGAGCGACCACGGCGACGACGGTGCAGCGTCTCCTCGCCGAGCTCGCGGTGCTGGCCCACGACGGCTCGACGGAGCCGCACCACGTGCTCATCGCGCCGGGACGGACCTGGCAGCCCGACGAGGAGCTCACCCTCGCGCTCCTGGACGCCCTGCGCTCCTCGCCATGGAGCCGCCTGGTGTCCGCGAGCGCGCTGCTGGGCACGGCCGAGCAGCAGGTGGAGCGCGACGAGCTGCCCGGCGAGGCCGCGGCTCCGCAGGCTCTGTCGCCGGCCGACGTCGTCGCGCTGGCCGAGGCCCGGGACAGCACGCTGCAGTTCGCGGCGGCGATCGGGGGGGCGGACTCGGCCACGGCCGACCTGGACCAGCGGGTGCTGGTGCCGCTCGCCGTGGCCTACCGCGACGACCGAGCGGCGCGACGCGCACTGGTCGAGGGCGTGGTGTCGGACGCCGCGACGGCACAGACGGGCCTGACCCTGATCGGGTCCGAGAGCCTCAACGTCATCTCTTCCGTGGCGCCGGTGCGGTTCGTCGTGCGGAACGACCTCGAGATCCCTGCGACCGTCGCCGTGCAGGTGAGCCCACGCAAGGCGTGCCTGCGGCCCGCGGTCAGCGAGCCGGTCGACGTGGCACCCGGCGAGGAGATGCCCGTCGTGGTCGACCTCGAGGCGGTGGCGAACTGCGACGTCGTGGTGGACGCGATGCTCGTCGGCGCCGACGGGACCGAGGTCTCGGACGTCATCCGCTTCACCGCACGCGTCGCGCCCGCCATCGAGAGCGTCGGCACCGTGGTGGTCATGGCGCTGCTCGGCATCGGGCTGGTGCTGGGGATCGTCCGCACGGCGCGCCGGGGGCGCTCCACCCGTCGCGTCCCGAAGGTCGAGGCATGAGCGACTCCACCGGCGATCCCGTCACCAGCGTCAGCCGCGGTGCGGCGCTCATGACGAGCGGCACGTTGGTGTCCCGGCTGCTCGGCGCGCTGCGCGGCGTGGTGCTCGCGGCCGCCATCGGTGCGACCGGCCAGGTGGCCGACGCGTTCTCCGTCGCGAACAAGCTGCCGAACGTGCTCTATCTGCTGCTGGCCGGCGGCGCGCTCAACGCCGTGCTGGTGCCGCAGGTGGTGCGGGCCTACAAGCGCAACGCCGGGCAGGAGTACGTCAACCGGCTGCTGACCTTCGGCTTCACCGTGCTGTTCGTCGTGACGGCGGTGCTCACGGTTGCGGCGCCCTTGCTGGTGCGGCTCTACGCGGACCCGTGCAGCGAGGCCCAGGTGGGCCTGGCGACGACCTTCGCCTACTGGTGCATCCCGCAGATGTTCTTCTACGGCGCGTACGCACTGATCGGGCAGGTGCTCAACGCCCGCGGCTCGTTCGGCCCCTACATGTGGGCGCCGGTGGTCAACAACGTCGTCGCCATCGCCGGGTTCGCTCTGTTCATCGTGCTCTTCGGCGACTCGAGCGGCGACGCGGCGGGCTGGAGCGGCGCGCAGATCGCCGCGTTGGCCGGTTCGGCGACGCTCGGGATCGTGGCGCAGGCCGTGGTGCTGGTGCCCTTCATGCGGCGGGCCGGCGTGCGGTACGCGCCGCGCTGGGGCCTGCGGGGCTCGGGCCTCGGCCGGGCCGGCACCGTCGCGACCTGGACGTTCGTCGGCCTGGCGATCGGCCAGGCGGGCTACATCGTGGTGTCCCGGGTCGCGTCCGCGGCACCGGGCGCCGCCGGGGTCGCCTCGGGGGTCTGCGAGGCGGCCGCGCACGCGCCGGTCGCCGGCAACGCGGCCTACGACTACGCCTTCCTCGTCTTCATGCTGCCGCACTCGCTGGTGACGGTGTCGCTCGCGACCGCCCTGTTCACCCGCCTGTCCGCGCAGGCGGGTGACGGGAACACCGACGGCGTGCGGACCAGCCTGTCCACCGGGCTGCGCGTCATCGGGCTGGCCACGGTGATCTCAGCGGCGGCGGTCGGGGTGCTCGCCTACCCGGTGGTGCGGCTGTTCTTGTGGACGGCTCCGGCCGACGAGGTCCGGGCGGTCGGTGCGGTGGTCGTCGCCATGATGATCGGCCTGCCGGCGTTCGGAGCCTGGTCCATGTGCCAGCGCGTCTACTACGCGTACGAGGACGCCCGCGGCATGGTGCCCGTGCAGGTGGTGATGGCGGTGGTCGTCGTCGTGGGCACGCTGCTGACGCAGGCTCTGGCGCCCGCACGATGGTGGGTCGCGGGCGCCGGGCTGTCGATGAGCGTCTCCTATCTCGTCGGCGCGCTCCTGGCGCTGCGCGCCATCCGCCGGCGCCTCGGTACGGTCGACGGCCCGCGCGTGCTGCGGCTGCACGTGCAGGCGGTGGTGGCGGCCGCGGTCGCCGCCGCCGGTGGGATCGGGCTGCTGCTCGCGCTGGGGGGTGGCGCGGACGTGGGCGTCGCGGCGGCGCTGCTGCGATGCGTGCTGGTCGGGTCCCTCATGGCGGCCCTGTACGTGCTGGCGCTGCGGGTGATGCACGTGGCCGAGCTGGACCTGCTGATGGGCTCGCTCGGGGCGATGGGGCGCCGGCTTCGCCGAGGCCGCAGGTCGCGTCGCTAGCATGACCGAGTGTCCGGCGCTGACCGGACGAGGCACCCGGATGCCCCGGGACGAGGAGGAGCGGTGGACGGCGTCGGTCCTGGCACGGTGCTCGCTGGCCGGTACCAGCTGCGGGAGCCGCTGGCCTGCGACCTGCCGGGCGTCGCCGCGTGGGCGGCCGTCGACCAGATCCTCGTGCGACCGGTCGTCGCGCGGGTGTTCGACGAGGCCGGGGCCGGCCCGGCGCTGGACGCGGCACGCCGCGCGGCCCTCGTCGCCGACCCGCGGCTGGTGCGGGTCCTCGATGTCGGCACCGACTCGGGCGTCGCCTACGTGGTGACCGAGCAGCTCACCGGGCCCACGCTCGCCCAGCTCGTCGAGCGCGACCCGCTGTCCGCCGACCAGGCGCGCGCCGTGGTCGGTGAGGCCGCCTCGGCCCTCGAGTCCGCCCGGCGCCGCGGTGTGCACCACCTCGCACTGCGGCCGGGGGTCCTGGCGGTCGGCGACGACGGGCGGGTGCTGGTCGACGGCCTGGCGTTCGACGCGACCCTGCTGGGCCGTGCCGCGGGCGACGCGCGGTCCACGAGCCGCACCGACGCCACCGACCTGGTGCGGCTCGTCTACGCCGCGCTCACCGGGCACTGGCCCGGGCCGGTGGGGACGAGCAACGGCCTGCCGACCGCGCCCGAGCAGAACGGTGCTCCGGTGCCGCCGGCCGAGCTGGTCCCCGGCGTCCCGGGCGACCTCAACACCCTGTGCGCGGCCACGCTCGCGCGCAACGACGACGGGCCGACGAGTCCGGCGGAGCTCGTCCGCGAGCTCGAGCCCTGGGGCGAGATCCGCGTGACGGGCCGCCCGACGAGTCCGGTGCCACCGGTCCAGCAGCCCTCGACGCCCCCCACCGCACCCGGCCAGGTGGTACGCCAGTCCGTGCGCAGCTCCTTCGGGCCCTCCACCGCGGGTGCCCGGCCCGGGACGCCGCCGCCCGCCGTGCCCGGGCGCACGGGGGCGATCCCGCTCGGCCCGGCCGTGGG
>JAEXPS010000196.1 GCA_023438885.1 Actinomycetes bacterium | reverse complement strand
GTGAGGCCCGCCGTGGGGAGGCGTGCGGCGGCGGCCGGCGGGGGCGGCGCGGGGGCGGGTGGCGTTGGGTCAGGCGGCGAGGCGGCCGAGGCCGGTGAAGTGCCAGCCGGCCGCACGCCACGAGGGGGCGTCGAGGCGGCCGCGGGCGTCGATCACGCGAGGGGTGTGGGTAAGGGTGGCCAGGCGTGCCGGGTCGGCGTCGACGAACTCGTCCCACTCCGTCAGCAGCAGCACCACGTCGCTGCCCTCCACCGCCTCGTCGATGGAGCCGACGTAGCCCAGCGTGGGGAACGTCGCCCGCGCGGTGTCGCCCGCCTCGGGGTCGTAGACGGTCACCTGCGCACCACGCAGGTGGAGCGCCGCCGCGACGTTGAGGGCCGGGGAGTCGCGCACGTCGTCGGTGTGCGGCTTGAACGCCGCCCCCAGCACACCCACCCGGTGGTTGAGCACCGAGCCCCCGCATGCCTCCACCGCCAGCTGCACCACCCGCTCGCGCTGGCCCATGTTGATCTCGTCGACCTGCTGGAGCAGCGCGGAGGCCCGCCGGGCACCGAGCTCGCCCGCCCGGTGCATCAGGGCGCGGATGTCCTTCGGCAGGCATCCGCCGCCGAAGCCGAGGCCCGCGTCGAGGAACTGGCGGCCGATGCGCGGGTCGTACCCGAGAGCGTCCGCCAGGACGGTGACGTCCGCACCGGCCGCCTCGCACACCTGGGCGATCGCGTTGATGAACGAGATCTTCGTGGCGAGGAACGCGTTGGCGCTGACCTTCACCAGCTCGGCGGTGGGCAGGTCGCACTCGACCAGCGGCGCGCCCTCCGCCAGCGGCTCGGCGTACACGCGGCGCAGCAGCGCGGCCGCCCACGGAGAGGCCCCGCCGACGACGATCCGGTCGGGATGCAACGTGTCGTGGACGGCCTTGCCTTCCCGCAGGAACTCCGGGTTCCAGACGAGCTCCACGCTCACCTCGTCGGGCGCAAGGCGCTCGACGAGCCCACGCAGCCGCGCCGCGGTGCCGACCGGCACCGTCGACTTGCCGACGACGAGGGCGTCGCCGGTGACGTGCCGGGCGATCGCCGACGTCGCTGCGTCGACGAAGCGCAGGTCAGCCGCGTGGCTGGTGGCGTTCTGCGGCGTGCCGACGCAGACGAAGTGCACCTGCGCCCAGCCCACCGCGTCGGCGACGTCGGTGGTGAACTGCAGGCGTCCGCTGGACAGCTGCTCGCGGAGCAGCTCGTCGAGGCCGGGCTCGTAGAAGGGCACCTTGCCGAGCGCGAGCGCCTCGACCTTGTGCGGGTCGGTGTCGACGCCGACCACCTCGTGGCCCAGGGCGGCCATGGCGACGGCGTGGGTGGCACCGAGGTACCCGGTGCCCAGGACGCTGATACGGATGGGGTCGGTCATCACGAGCTCCCTCAGGGTGTCGGCTCAGGAGTGGGCGCCGTCGCGGCCGGATCGGGCGTCGCTGTCGGTGCGGGGGCCGGTGCGGGAACCGGCGCGGGGGCCGGCGCGGGGGCCGGCGCGGGACTCGGAGCAGGCGCCAGGGCCGGCGCGGGCTCGGTTGTCGTCGGGCTCGGCGACGGCGAGGTCGGCGGTGGAGCCGGCGCCGGCGGTGGGGTCGTGGTGCCCAGGGCCACGGCCGGCGGCGCGACGAACCCCGCCGCCGGATCGGCGATCCCCGCAGCGAACGCCCGCTGGGAGTCGGCCCGCGAGACGATCCGCCAGTCGTTGGTCACCCGCTCGCCGCCACTGATGGTCGTGATCGTCAGGTTGAACCAGGCGAACCCGATGATGTCCGCGTTCTCCGGCCGGGTCATGGCGGTGAACAGGTCCTTCACCCAGGCCGGCTTCTTGCCGCCGATCTCCGAGGCGCCGATCTCCGCCAGCAGGATCGGTTTCGACGACACCGACCGCAGCTGGTTGAGCGAGCGGCCGTACGTGTAGCCGAACGTCGGCGTCTGGTCGGCCGCGTACGGCGGGCGGTAGTAGCCGGACAGGCCCACCCAGTCGACGTAGTCGTCTCCCGGGTACAGGTGGCGCATGTACCAGGCGGAGTTCTGCGCCCAGCCGGGGAGCCGGTTGACGATGTTCGGCGCCCACACCCAGATCACGTACTGGTTGGCGCCCTCGGCCTCGAAGATGTCGTGGACGTGCCGCCACATCTTCACGTAGTCGCCGGGGCCGTTGCCGTTGAGCGAGTTGTAGCCCCAGTCGCGCTCGCTCCAGGGGTACCAGGTGCCGTTCATCTCGTGGTCCAGGCGGATGGCCAGCGGCAGGCCCAGCGCCGCGATGTCGCGGGCGTACTTGTGCAGGTAGTCGTCGTACCGCCCGGACAGGATGACCGGAAGCGAGTAGTCCGGCTCGACGGCGGAGTTGTTCGGCGCCTTGAGCGGCCGGGACTCCCACGTCAGCAGCGGCAGCGCGCCCTTGGCCCAGGACCGCGTGACGGCATCCGCACGGAAGTCGCCGTCCCATCCCTGGAAGTAGCCCGCGATGGTGGGCGTGGCCCCCACCTTCGCCGCGACGTCGTCGTACTCCGCCCAGTTGAACGGGGACTGGGTGGTGTAGAGGCCGAAGTAGCGGGTCACCGGGTGCAGCAGCGCCGACTTGGGCGGCGCCGTGGGCTTGGCCGGCGGTTGCGC
>JAEXPS010000153.1 GCA_023438885.1 Actinomycetes bacterium | reverse complement strand
GGGCCGGGGCGCAGGTCCCGGCCCCGCCGCACGCCACAATGACCCCGTGCTGCCGAGGTTCTTGCGCCGACCCGTCGCCGCGCTCTCGCGCACCCAGGTGTTCCGGGCACTGGGGCCGCGGGTGATGCCGTCACTGGAGCGCGTGACCCGGGCGTTGACACGCAGCGGCACGCCGCTCAGTGGCGCGCTGGTGCCCTCGCTGGTGCTGCACACCACGGGGGCGAGGACCGGCGAGCCGAGGCGCACCGAGCTGATGTACTGCCCCGACGGCGACGACATGCTCGTCGTCGGCAGCAACTTCGCCCGCGGGACGCACCCGGCGTGGACGGCGAACCTGCTGGCCGACCCGCGCGCAGCAGTGGACGTCCGGGGTCGACGGATCGAGGTGACCGCCGCGCTCGTCCCCGCCGTGGAGCGCGAGGCGACCTGGGTACTGCTCGAGCGCAACTGGCCCGGGTACCGCGGGTACGAGCGCGCGGCCGGAAGAGAGCTGCGGATCTTCCGCCTCAGCCCGCGGGCTCCCCGCGGTGAGGAGTGCTGTCAGCGCTGAGGCCGCCGCCGCGGCGAACGGATGCTCGAGTTGCAGTCGTCTCGCACCGGCCGGAGCCTGGACGTGGCGGGTGTCATCCCGCCGAGGGACAGGGGTCGGGTTGACGGCCGCACTCGTCCCATCGCCGTGCCGGCTGACCGGCGCGACGAGGAGAGACCCCGAGAGGTCCACCATGTTCGAGCACCTGACCACCACGGACGACCTGTTCACCTTCCGCCTCGGCACCCAGCTCTCCGCCGAGTACGACTCGCTGGAGATGCTGGAGAAGTTGCAGCAGGAGGTCACCACCGAGGATCTTCGCCAGCTCTTCGCCCACCACGCCGAGGAGACGCGCCAGCAGATCGCCAACGTCCAGAGCTGCTTCTCGATTCTGGGCATCCCGGTCGACGAGTCGCCGTCGCCGACCACCAAGGGCCTCGCGAGCGAGGCGGCGTCCCTGCTGCGCAAGTCCGACGAGACCCTGGCGAACTCCATCGCGTTGTCCGGCGGACTCGAGACGGAGCACTACGAGATCGCCGCGTACACCACGCTGATCGACATGGCTGACGCCCGAGGCCAGACGCAGGTGGTGGATCTGCTGCGGGCGAACCTCGAGCAGGAGAAGGAAGCCAGCCGCAAGATCGAGACGGCCGCGCGCTCGCTGTCCCACAGCAAGGTGGCCTGAGTCCGCTTCGAGCCGGCGAGCGCATCGTGAAGATCGTCGTCGTCGGCGCGACGGGCAATGTCGGCAGCGCCTTGCTGCGCCGCTTGCGGGGTGACCCCGTGGGCGACGACCTCCACGCCGTTGCCCGTCGCGTGCCGCGCAACCCACCGCCGCCGCCGTTCGACGCCGTCTCGGCGTGGACGGCGTGCGACGTGGGCGCTCCGGGAGCGCAGACGGCCCTGACCGATGCCTTCGCCGGCGCGGACTGCGTGGTCCACCTGGCGTGGGCCATCCAGCCGAGCCACGATCGCGAGCGCCTGCGGGCGACGAACGTGCTCGGCACTCGCGCCGTGCTGGAGGCGGCGACCCGCGCACGGGTGCCGCACCTGGTGGTCGCCTCCTCGATCGGTGCCTACGCCCCGGTGCCGCAGGGGGACGACAGCCCCCGTGACGAGCTGTGGCCGGCGACGGGCATCGCCAGCTCCAGCTACAGCAGCGACAAGGCCGAGGTGGAGTCCATGCTCGACGAGGCCGAGTCCGGCCCGGTGCGGATCGCGCGCCTGCGAACGGCGCTGGTGTTCCAGCGGAGGGCCGGCGCGGAGATCGGGCGGCTGTTCCTCGGGCCGCTGTTCCCGAAGCGCCTGATCGGCGGCCCCCTGCCCTTCCTGCCGTGGCCGCGTGCCGTCCGGTTCCAGGTGGTGCACGCCGACGACGCGGCGCTGGCCTACCGCCAGGCCATCGTCCGCCGCGCCGTCGGCCCCTTCAACGTCGCGGCCGACGGCGTCCTGACCGGAGGCGACGTCGCGCGCTTGCTGCGTGCGGCCGCGCTGGTCGAGCTGCCGCGACCCCTGGTGCGAGCGGTGCTGCTGGCCGCCTGGCAGGCCCGCGCCGCGGTCGTCGGCCCCGGCTGGCTGGACATGGCCTGCGGGGCGCCGGTGCTGGACACCAGCCGTGCGCTCGACGAGCTCGGCTGGCGGCCGCTGCGCACCGCCGAGGCAGTGGTCGCCGAAGCGGTGCGCGGGCTGCGTGACGGCGTCGGGGCCGCCAGCCCTCCGCTGCGGCCGAGGGCACGACTCGTTCGTCCCTCGCCAGCGGCCGGGTGAGTCGCGAAGAGTCAGGCCGCATGCGCCGGTGCCACCTGGCGACCGGGCTCGAACAAGGTGCGGAGGTTGCCGTCCGCCTTGTCGCGGAACATCGTGTAGCCACGCTGGCCGTCCTCCAGCGGCAGCACATGCGTCGCGAGGTACTCCGTGACGAGCTCGCCGCGCTGCATGCGCTCCAGCAGCATCGGCACGTAGTGCTGGCCGTGCATCTGTGACGAGCGGACCGTGAGCCCCTTGTTCATCACCGCGCCGAGCGGGAACGCGTCGACGATGCCCGCGAAGACGCCGAGGATCACCACCGTGCCACCCTTGCGGCACGCGTGGATCGCCTGACGCACGGCGGTGGGGCGGTCGGTCTGCATCCGCAGGCGCTGGCGTGCCCGATCCATCATGGCGAGCGGTCCGTGACCGTGCGCCTCCATCCCGACGGCCTCGATGCACACGTCCGGGCCACGGCCGCCGGTGATCTCGCGCAGCTCGGCGGCGACCTCGGAGTCGGAGTAGTCGAGCGTCTCGCAGCCGACGTGCTCGCGGGCCGCGGCCAGCCGGTCGGCC
The DNA here is from genome assembly GCA_023438885.1 of Actinomycetes bacterium. GTDB lineage: Bacteria > Actinomycetota > Actinomycetes > Actinomycetales > Cellulomonadaceae > Cellulomonas. Next base: position 14,792 of record JAEXPS010000153.1, on the reverse strand, counting down.
ACGCGGTCGATCACGACGACGCGCTGCGCACCGAGCAGCATGCTGGCGCGCGCCGCGAGCTGCCCCACGGCTCCGGCACCCCACACCGCGACCACGTCACCGGGGCCGACGCCGCCCAGGTCCGCGCCCATCCATCCGGTGGCCGCCGAGTCGGATGCGAACACCGCGCGCTCGCTGGGCACGTCGTCGGGCACGCGGAACGCGCCGACGTCGGCGAACGGGACGCGGACGTACTCGGCGTGGCTGCCGGAGAAGCCACCCATCGCGTGGGAGTACCCGAAGCACCCGCCCGGCGTACCGCCCCAAAGCATGTCGCTGATACCGGGGTTGGGGTTGCCGTTGTCGCACAGGGCGAACAGGCCATGGCGGCAGTACCAGCACCGCCCGCAGGAGACGAACGACGAGACGACGACGCGGTCACCGACCGAGTGCCGCTGCACCTGCGGGCCCACCTCGACCACCTCGCCGAGGAACTCGTGCCCGAGCACGTCACCGCGCTGCATGAACGGGATGTATCCCGCGAGCAGGTGCAGGTCCGAACCGCACGTGACGGAGTGACTCACCTGCACCACGATGTCCTGCGGGTCCTGGACGGCCGGGTCCGGCACGGACACCACGCCCACGGTGTCGATGCCCTGCCAGGCCAGCGCCCTCACAGCACACCGTCCCGCGACGAGCGGGCGATCGCCGCGCGCAGCGGCAGGTTGAGCAGCGTAGGGCGGGAGCCCGTGTCCTCGTCGGCGCTCGGAATCCAGCCGATCTCGACGAGCTGCTTGGTGCGGCGCAACGCCGAGCGGATCGCGCCCGCCGCGTCGAGATCACCCTTGTCGAGTGTGACGGCGGAGGGCTCGGCGCCGGGCCGCAGCCGCACGTGGATCTCCGTGCCCCGATCGCCCGGCGCGGGCTGGTACCGCAGCTCGACGACCTCCCCGAGCCCGACGATCGGCGCCAGGGAGTCGGCCGCGATCTCGCCCTGGGGCACCCCGACCGTGACGCTGCGCCAGCGGTGCGGGTCCTCGTGGCGCTGCACGGTGCGCAGGCCCGCGCCTGCGGCACGCGCGGCGAGGACGGCGCCCGCACCTGCTCCCGCTGCGAGTGCTACCGCGGTCAGCCTGGCGCCCGTTCGGCGGCGCACCGGTGTGTCAGGTCCGGTCATGGTGGGCTCCTCGGTCTCCCGGACCCGCTGCTCACGGCGGGTGGGACGAGGCGGCCGGTCTGCCTCCGGCGCCATCGGCCGGCGCGTGCCGGGCGCCGCCCGTTCCGTCACGCTACGTCCGGCCGAGGTCCGCCGCCATCGCTCCAGGCGAGGGTTCGGCGCTGGCGTGGCTGCGCTCGGGCCTGCGTCCGAGCGTCGACGCGGAGTGCAAGGATGCGTGCCACGGACGAAAGGACTTGTGACGTGCCGCTCCATCCCGTCTTCGCCGACCGCCTCGACCTCCTGTCGGGCCTGACGTCATGGGGCCCGACGAGCGACCCGGACATCGACGCCCGGCTGGCCGAATGGGGTCGCGATCCCGGGCCGTACGAGAAGCGTGCAGTCAGCACGCGCGACGTCCCGCTCACCGCCGAAGGCGTCGGGTTCCGGGTGCGCGTGTACGGCGAGGGCATTGGCGGCTCCCCGTGCCTCGTCTGGGTCCACGGCGGCGCGTTCTTCGCCGGGAGCCTCGACATGAACGAGGCCGACCTCGTCGCCCGGGAGGTTGCCCAGCGTGGGCGGATCGTCGTGGTCTCGGTGGACTACGGCCTCGTCCCGCACGTGACCTACCCGGTTCCGCACCGGCAGGTGATGGCGGCCGTGCGCTGGGTGGTCGAGAGCGCAGGCGAGCTCGGCGTCGACGTCGAGCGGATCAGCCTCGGGGGCGCCAGCGCGGGTGCCTCGCTGAGCCTCGCCGCGGCACGAGAGCTCGTCGCCACCGGTGGGCCCGTTCCGCGGGCCCTCGTGCTGGCCTATCCGGTCGCCCACAACAGCTGGGCGAGGGATCCGCAGCAGGAGGCGTTGATGTCGGGCCTGCCTCGGCTCCTGCGGTTCACCACCGAGGACACCGTCGAGATCAACGCCAACTACATCGCCGGCAGCGCCGATCCGCGGTTCGCCTTCATCGACCTCGATCCGGCGGGGCGCGCCGCGGCGTTGGCCGGCCTGCCCCCGGCGCTCGTGATGGTCTGCGAGTACGACGACCTGCGCACGAGCGGCGAGCTGCTGGTCGCCGATGCCCACGCGGCAGGGTGGCCCGTCGAGCGGCGCCTGTGTGCCGGGATGCTGCACGGGCATCTCGATCGAACGCCGGTTCTCGAGGAGACCGACGCGAGCCTGGACCAGATCGTGCGTGCCGTCGTCGAGGGTGTTCGGCCGGATCGGCCTGCCGGCTCCTGACGCGGCGGCTACCGCTGGCGGCGCTGCGTTGTGCTCAGCTGGTCGATCCGCGCAGGGTCGAGCAACGCCGTGGCGGCCAGCAACGCAGCGCCGACGACGCCGCCGTGCTCGTCCAGCTGGCTCGGCACGATCTCGAGATCCTTCGTCGCCAACGGAAGCGACCGCTGGTACACGACGGCGCGCACGCCGGCGACGAGCTGGTGCCCGGCCGCCTGGGCGATCTCCCCGCCGATGACGATCGCCTTCGGATTGATGAGGTTCGTCGCCGCAGCGGCCGCTTGGCCGATGGCGAGGCTCGCCTGGCGCACGAGGGCCACGGCATCTCCGTCGCCGGTCTCGATGGCCGCCACCGCCTCGCTCGCCGTGACGCGCTTCGGGCTGTCCCCTCGCCGGGCCTGCAGGTCGCGTGCGAGCGCCCACCCTCCGGCGACGGCTTCGAGGCAGCTCCGGTTGCCGCACCTGCAGATCGGCTCACCGAAGCCCGAGACGTAGATGTGCCCGATGTCACCGGCGCCGCCGTTGTGCCCGCGACTGATCTCTCCGTTGGCGATGAGTGCACCGCCGACCCCCGTGCCGATCTTGATGAAGAACAGGTGGTCGACGTCCTTCCAGTGCAGGTGTCGCTCCGCGAGCATCAGCAGGTTGACGTCGTTGTCGACGAACGCCGGAACTCCGAAGAGCTCGCCGAGGTAGGCGGTGACGCCGAACCCTTCCCAGCCGACCATGACCGACCAACCGACGGTCGCGCCCGTCTCGATGTCGACGCGTGCCGGGAGGCTGACGCCCACCGCGCCGAGGGGGATCCTCGCGACGGCGGGAGAGTCCAGGAGCCGGCGACCGACCGCGGCGATCTGGTCGAGCACGGCAGTCGGACCGTCGAGGGGATCAGTCGCGGCAGACTCCTCGGCGAGGATCTGGGCGTGCAGGTCGGTCACGGCGACCCGCGTGTCCGACTCGCCGATGTCGATGGACAAGATCACGACGGCGAGCGGGTTGAGCTCGATCACCGTGGCGGGGCGGCCACCGGACGAGACGCGCTCCGTGGACTCCTTGATGAGGTTGGCATCCGAGAGCACCCGTAGCCGGTCGCTGACGGTAGGACGCGACAGACCGGTCGCGGACTCGAGGGACGAGCGGGTGACCTGCGTGTTGGCGAGGATCTCCGCGAGGATCCTCCCAGGCCCGACTCCCGCACCTGGCCCACTCATGGTCGCAACTCCGTTCCCGACTTGGCGTCATCCGCATGGGCAGGACGTCGCCGTCCGGTGCGGCCCGGCATCCACTGGTCCTCTGCCTTCAACCTAGCGCATCTGGCGCAAGGAACAGCATTCCCGGTGCCCATTGTCACGGTCTTCGACGGCCACATTATCGCGTGCCGCCGGAGAAGTAGGAGGCTTCGGGGGATTGTCACCCGCCGCTGCCGGTCGCCGGACCGCGCCTCGAGTGTCGCTCTGGGCCAAAGGTCCCTGGTCCTGACGGAACAGACCCGATAAACGCGTAACCGCTGAAACTTGGGCGCCAACTATCGTTGGTCACGATCTCATAACAACGCCGAGATATGCTTGTCCGGCTTACGAAACCCCCCATAGCCTTCCCAAGTCGCGCGGTGCCGATGCCGCCGGCTGAGCAGTCGCTCTCCTCGTCGCAGCGTCGTCGAGAGCAACCGATTCCTTCAAAGGAGAACGAATTAGCTCCGGTCACAACCTCCGGCGTCGACGTGCCACGGGAGTCATCGGCGACTCCATGTGGCACGGCTTTCGATCCGCCAACGTGGTTGTGCCAAGAAAGGGAGATCTCTCATGAAGTCGACCAGGTTCGCCGCGATTGTGACTCTCGTCACCGCGGCAGCACTCGGTCTGGGCGCCTGCAGCAACGGCGACGACGCGGGGTCCGACGGGGCCAGCTCCGGCAGCCCCACGGACAACGCCGCTGGCAGCGGCGAGGTGACGATCGGCTACGTGCCCACGACGGGTGGCAACCCGTTCTGGCAGGCTGTCCGCTCCGGCCTGGAGCAGGCGACGACTGCGGCCGGCGCGAAGCTGGTCGACGTCGACCCCCAGGCCGACCAGGACAAGATGAACAGCCAGATCGGCGACCTCATCGCCTCAGGCGTCTCGGCGCTGGTCATCGCGCCGTACGACACCACCGGCATCAAGGCGGGCCTCGAGGCGGCGGCGGCGGCGAACGTGCCGGTGATCAACATCGACACCCCTGTGGCCGACCAGGACCTCGTCGCCTCGATCGTTGCGTCGGACAACAAGAAGGCCGGCGCGCTCGTCGCGACGGACATGATGTCCAAGCTGCCCGAGGGCTCGAAGATCGCGATCCTGCACTGCCCCCAGGGCCAGGCCTGCATCGACCGGCTCGACGGCTTCAACGAGGCGCAGGGCGACTACTTCACCGTCGTCAACACGCTCGACGGCAAGGGCGACCTCGGCACCGGCATGTCGCTGACCGACGACCTGCTGCAGTCCGACCCGGACCTCAAGGCGATCTTCGGCATCAACGACCCGATGGCGCTCGGCGCCGTGCAGTCGCTGGCTGCACACCCCGACATCACCGGCGTGCTTGTGTACGGCGTGGACGGCAGCCCCGACGCCAAGAAGGCGATCTCCGAGGGCAAGATGACCGGCACCGGCGCCCAGTCGCCGATCAACATGGGCAAGCTTGCCGGTGAGATGGCTCTGAAGGCCGCAGCAGGCGAGACCGTCGAGAAGAACATCGTCGTCGACGTCAGCCTGATCACCGCCGAGAACATCGCCGAGTTCGCGCTGGACTCCTGGCAGTAGACCGACCCGATCGGTCACCGTTCCCAGTTGCCCGGGAGGGCGGGTGCCCTGGCGGCCCCGCCCTCCCCTGCGGAGGAGTCACGCATGGACAACGACGTCGTCGTCATCTCGATGAGCGGCATCACCAAGACGTTTCCCGGCGTCAAGGCACTCTCCGGGGTGCATCTGACACTGCACCGTGGCGAGGTTCTCGGCCTCATGGGTGAGAACGGCGCCGGCAAGTCGACGTTGATGAACATCCTGGGCGGCATCTACCAGCCGGACGCCGGCGAGATCCGCATCGACGGGATTCCGGCGCGGCTGGACGGTGCACTCGACGCGCAGCGCCACGGCCTGGCCTTCATCCACCAGGAGCTGGCCCTGGAGCCGTACCTGTCGATCGCGGAGAACGTGTTTCTCGGACGCGAGCTTCGCAACCGGTGGGGCCTGGTCTCCCGCCGCCTGATGGAGGAGGAGTCGCGGCCGTACCTGGCGATGATCGGGCTCGACCTGGACCCGTCGACGAAGGTCTACGCCCTGAGCGCGGGCCAGCAGCAGATGATCGAGATCGCCAAGGCCCTCGCGCTGCGCAGCCGCATCATCGTCATGGACGAGCCTTCGTCGTCGCTGTCCGAGAGCGAGGTGCGCGTCCTCTTCGAGGTCGTCCATCGGTTGCGGTCGCAAGGCATCGCGATCGTCTTCATCTCGCACAAGATGTCGGAGATCTTCGAGCTCACCGACAACGTCATGGTGCTGCGCGACGGGGAGTACATCACCACCCTGGCCACCGGCGAGACGAACGAGGCCGAACTCGTCAGCCTCATGGTCGGACGCGAGCTCGACAACTACTACCACCGCACCTACAACGAGCCCGGAGAGGTCGCTCTGAAGGTCGAGCACCTCACACGAGGCAGCCGCGTCCAGGACTGCTCGTTCGAGGTCCGCCGCGGCGAGATCCTCGGCTTCTACGGCCTCATCGGCGCCGGTCGCTCCGAGCTCATCAAGGCCGTCATGGGCATCGACAAGGGCGCCGAGGGGTCCGTCGAGGTGTTCTCGGCGCCGCTGCGCCGTCTCGACCCCGGCCAGATGCTCAAGCACGGGGTCGCGTTCGTTCCGGAGAGCCGCAAGACGGAGGGACTCTTCCTCTTCAACACGGTGGCCTTCAACATCGGCATCAGCGTCCTCGAGCGGTTCATTCGCCGGCTGCGCGTGAGCCGCAAGACCGAGTCGCAGATCGTGGACGGCGCGATCGACGACCTAGGTATCAAGACCTCCTCGCCGGAGCAGCGGGTGCAGACCCTGTCCGGGGGAAACCAGCAGAAGATCGTCCTGGCCAAGTGGCTCATCACGGATCCGGAGATCCTCATTCTCGACGAGCCGACGCGCGGCATCGACGTCGGTGCGAAGTCGGACATCTATCGCACCGTCAATGACCTGGCCGCGCAAGGAAAGGCGATCGTCCTCATTTCCTCAGAGATGAACGAGCTCATCAACATGAGCGATCGAGTTGCAGTCATGAACAACGGTCGGATCGTGGCCTGTCTCGGCCACTCCGACCTCGACCCGGACGTCGTCCTCAGTTACGCGATTGGCGGTGCAGCCGCATGAGCGGCATTCTTGAGCGGTACGGAAGGACGGCGGTCGTCGGTCCGTCGCTTCGCTTCCTCAACGAGAACCTTGGGATCCTGTCCGGCTTCATCGCCATTCTGGTCTTCCTGAGCATCTTCGCAGACAACTTCCTCACGGCCGCGAACGGGCTCAACGTGCTCAGGGCGGTGTCGACCAACGGGCTCCTGGCGATCGGTGTGATGTTGTCGATCATGCTCGCCGGCATCGACCTGACCGGTGGCGCGATGGTCGCACTCTCCGGCGTCGTGACCGTCATCTGCATGCAGAACTACGGGGTCCCGATGTGGCCGTCGATCATGGCCGGCCTCCTGGTGGGGTTCGTGGTCGGCATGGTGAACGGCTCGATCATCGCCCTCACCGGCATCCACCCGTTCGTCGTCACCCTGGCGATGCAGAGCATCTGTCGTGGCGCTTCGTACCTCCTCGCCAACGGCAAGCCCGTTCCGCTCGAGAACGACGCGTTCACGACGATCGGCAACGGGACCCTCTGGGGCGTGCCGCTTCCGGCGATCTACATGGTGGTCGGGTTCGTCCTGCTGTATCTGTTCCTCACCAAGACCCGCACCGGCCGGCACGTCTACGCCGTCGGGGGCAATCCGACCGCTGCACGGTTCAGCGGCATCAACACGATCCGGATCAAGGTTCTCGTCTGGTCGATCTCGGGCACCTTGGCGGCTTTCGCGGGAATCGTCCTGGCCGCTCGTATGTCGTCGGGCCAGCCGACTCAGGGCGTCGGGTATGAGACCGACGCCATCGCGGCCGTGGTGCTGGGCGGCACCAGCTTCTTCGGCGGCGTGGGCCGCGTCGGGGGCGTGTTCATCGGCGTCCTGGTGCTCGGACTGATCAGCAACGGGCTCAACCTCATGCATGTCAACTCGTTCTGGCAGTACGTGCTCAAGGGCGTCATCATCCTCATCGCCGTGTATTTCGACATGCACAGAAACAGGGGCTCGGTGCGCACAGAACTGTAAACGGTCCTGACGCAGAATTAGGTTTGGAGCACATCATGGTTGGCACGGCGGAACTGGCCGCGTTGGAGTACCAGGCAGGCAAGGGCAGACGGCAGATCCTCTCGATGGTCCGGGCGGCCCGTTCCGGCCACCTGGGCGGGTCCTTGTCGGCGATCGACATTCTCACGGCGATCTACTTTCGGGTTCTGCGCATCGACCCGGCACACCCCGAGGACCCCGACCGGGATCGGTTCGTGCTGTCGAAGGGCCACGCGACGCCGGCGTTCTACGCGACTCTCGCGGCCCGTGGGTACTTTCCGGAGGACGACCTGTCCACGTTCCGCCGGCTCGAGGGCCATCTCTCCGGGCACGCGGAGATGCGCGAGGTGAGGGGTGTCGACATGAGCGCCGGCTCGCTCGGGCAGGGACTGTCGGCCGCGGTGGGCATGGCGCTGGCAGGCCGGCTCGACGGACGTGGCTACCGCGTGCTCGCGCTGCTGGGCGACGGGGAGATCCAGGAGGGCCAGATCTGGGAGGCGGCGATGGCGGCCGGTCACTACCGGCTGGCGAACCTCGTCGCGATCGTCGACAACAACCATCTGCAGATCGACGGCCCCGTCGAGCAGGTCATGTCGCCGTACCCCATCGCGGAGAAGTTCGCGGCCTTCGGGTGGCGGGTGCGTGAGGTCGACGGGCACGACATCGCAGCGGTGTGCGAGGCGATCGACGGGGCGCGGGGACCGGAGCCCACGGCGCTGGTGGCGAGGACCGTCAAGGGCAAGGGCATCTCGTTCATGGAGAACGTCGCCGCCTGGCACGGAAGCGTGCCGACCGAGGAGCAGTTCGAGATCGCCTTCCGCGAGATCGAGTCTGCGCTGGAGAAGTTGGAGGAGCGGCTGTGACGACGATCAGCACCCGGGTGGCCTACGGACGCGAGTTGTGCGAGCTCGGCCGCACGCGCGACGACGTGGTCGTCTTCGACGCGGACCTGTCGATCTGCACCATGACGACCTACTTCGCCCAGGAGTTCCCGGAGCGGTTCTTCAACGCCGGCATCGCCGAGGCGAACATGATCGGCATGGCCGCGGGCATGGCCACCACCGGCAAGACGGTCTTCGCCAACTCGTTCGCGATGTTCACCGCGGGACGGGCCTACGACCAGATTCGGAACTCGGTGGCCTACCCGCGCCTGAACGTCAAGGTGGTGGGCACCCACGCGGGCCTGTCCGTCGGTGAGGACGGTGCGACGCACCAGATGCTGGAAGACATCGCGCTGATGCGGGCGATACCGGGCATGACCGTCGTCGTCCCGTGCGACGCCCACGAGGCGCGTGAGGCGGTCCGGGCGATTGCCGAGCACGACGGGCCTTGCTACCTGCGGCTCGGGCGAGCCGCAGTGCGCACGGTGACGGAGGGCGTCGGCGGCTACCGGTTCGAGATCGGGCGCGCCGCCCGGTTGCGCGACGGCGGCGACGTGACCTTGGTGGCGACCGGTCTGATGGTGCAGGAGTCGCTGGCCGCGGCCGACCTGCTGGCCGCCCGGGGCATCCAGGCCACCGTGCTGGACATGCACACGATCAAGCCGCTCGACGCTGAGGCACTGCTCGACGCGGCGCGGGCGACGGGTGCGATCGTGACGGCCGAGGAGCACAACGTCCTCGGCGGGCTGGGTGGGGCGGTGTCCGAGGTGGTGGCCCAGTCCGGCACCGGTGCGGTCGTCCTGCGCGTCGGGGTCGAGGATCGGTTCGGTCACTCCGGGAGCGCCGCCGCGCTGCTCGCTGCCTACAACCTGACGGCCGAGTGCGTCGCGGCCAGGGCGCTCGAGGCGATCGCGCTACGGGACAGCGCCCGGACGGGGTCAGTCGCCGTCGCACGGTAGAGGGACGGTCGACGACAAGAGATCCTCCGGGCGGTCCCGGCACGACGAGTGCCGGCGGCTTCCCGGAGGATCTCGCGCGCCCGGTGCCGATCAGGCCGGTCAGACGACTAAGGCGTTCTTCGCCGCGACGCTCACCGCCGGCGCGATCGGCAACGTGACTACGGCGGGGCTGGACGCAGCTGAGAAGGTGAGCTGGATGTCCGGCTGCGCCGTCGTGCGCTGACCGGAATCCCGACCGGAGGATCAGTCATGGACAAGCTCTCCGCCGACCTCGGCATGGGTGCGGTCACGCTGCTCGTCGCGGACCTCGACCGCATGATTGGCTACTACACGCAGGCGGTGCCGCTCCAGCTCCTCGCGCACGACGGCCCGCGGGCGGTGCTGGGCAGGGGAGCGACGCCGGTCGTCGTGCTCGAGCATGCCCCGCAGCTGCGCCACGCGAGCCCGAGCGAGGCCGGGCTCCCTGGGCGGCAGCGCGCTGTTCGTCAGCGCCGGCGGCTACCACCACCACATGGCGATGAACACTTGGAACAGCGCCGGTGCCGGCCGGCGCAGGCGGACGCTCGGCCTCGGCCGGGTCGACATCCTTCTGCCGACCCCCGACGACGTCGGCGCCCTCGGAGAGCGGATGCGGCACTACGGAACGCCCCTCGTCGACCGTGGGCCCGTGCTGGAGCTCGAGGACCCCTGGGCGAACGCGGTGCGGATCACGTCGCCGGACCCGGAGCCGACACCGCCGGCCCTGCGCTGACTGGACCCGCCCAGGAGCCGCAGGCCATCTACTCGTCATTCCGGCAGGCGCGGACGAGGATCGTCGGTGGGGTCGGGCAAGGCTTCTCGACCCCACCAACGCCGCGAGGTGGAGATGAACACACGCACTGGCCGAATCGTGTTCGACGTGCCGGTGGTCCTCATCGAGCTCCTGTACTGGCGTGAGGCCCTCGACCTGGACGTCGCACCCGACATGCCGCCCGCGGCACCGGTCGTCGAGCACACACCCGCGCCGGACGGCGCCGCCGACCGATGGCGCCAGGCGTATGCATCTCTCGTCGACCAGTTCGAGCATGACGCCCTGAAGCCCGGCTGGGTCGCGCTCGACGGCGGCGGGGACCGGCCCGCCCACGAGCTGCCGGCCCTCGCGCGGGCGTGGGTCAATGAGCAGCGGCAGCGGGTCATCGACGACGCGCTGACGAGCAGCAAGCAGAACGGCCCACGTGTGTACCGGCGTGGGCAGTCCCTCGCCGCCGAGCCCATCACGCACGTCCTGGTCCTACCCGTGGTCGGCCACTACAGCGCGCGGCCGACGACCCGAGTCCTCGTCACCTCACTCGACACGTTCCTCGACGACGCCGCCTGGGCAACAGCGATCGCCAGCTGAGCCCACAGCCGGTGTGTCCCGCACGCGGGAAGGGAGAGGCGGTGCGCCCGACTGGACTCGAACCAGCGGCCTTCTGCTCCGGAGGCAGACGCTCTATCCACTGAGCTACGGGCGCATGCATCGCCGGGTCCGCTCGAGGCGGCTCCGAAGACGCGACGCCCGAGACTACCAGCCGCGGCGAGCCTGACCCCACCGAGGCGCGCGCCGCCAGGCCCCTTGACAGCCGCCTGCGCTCTGCGGCAAGGTTCGATCGTTTCAATCAGAAAGGAACGAAATGGCGCTGCGGCACGGATCGATGGGCGAGGTCAACGTGCACCTCGTCCTCGCGTACTTCCGCGATCACCCGCGGACCACGCGCCCCGAGATCGCCGCCGACCTCGGTCTGTCCCCGGCATCGGTCAGCCGCATCGTCGCCAAGCTCGTCGCCCGCGGCATCATCGAGGAGAGCGGCGACACGTTCGGTTCCGGCGGTCGCCCGCGTTCCGTGCTGACGCTCAACGTGGCCAGCGCCTTCGTCGCAGGCATCGATCTCGGCGGCACCAAGTGCCACGGCGCGGTCGCCGGGCTCGACGGCCGGATCATCGCCGAGGAGTACGTCACCGTCTCCGAGGCCGGTGGCGCGTTCGAGGCGCTCTCCCGCGTGTGGAAGACGGTCCAGGCCACCGCGCGCGAGCACGGCGGCGAGCCCGCCGCCCTCGCCGTCGGCGTCCCGGCGGTGATCGATCCCGACACCGAGCTGGCCGTGCGTGGCCCGAACGTCGGTTGGGACGGTTTCGACCTGGTCGGGCGGGTGCGGGCGTTCGGCGTCCCGTTCGTCGTCGACAACGACGTCAACCTCGCGGCCATCGCCGAGGGAGAGGTCGGCAAGGCGATCGGAGCGCGCGACTACGCAGTGCTGTCCATCGGCACCGGCCTCGGTGGCGCCGTGGTCTCCAACGGGCACCTGGTGCGTGGCCGTCACAACGCGGCCGGCGAGATCGGCGCGATGCTGCCTGAGGCGCAGATGCTCGGCGATGTCCGGGCGGCGGGCATCGGCGGCCTGGAATCCATCCTGAGCGGCGGGGCGATCGCCGCGCATGCTCGTGCGCTCGTCGCCGACGACCCGACGGCACGCGCCGAACTGGGCGACACACCGACGGCCCGCGAGGTGATCGACGCAGGGCTCGCCGGGCATCCGCACGCCGCAGGCTTGCTCGGCGAGATCGTCCGCGCGCTGGCCCAGGCCGTCGTGACGATCGCGGCGGTGACGGACCCCGAGGTCATCGTCATCGACGGCAGCGTCGGCCGGGCCATGGCGCCGATGCTCGGCGAGGTCGCCGCGCTCGCCGCCCACCACATCGCCACGCCGCCCCGGCTCGAGGTCTCCGACCTCGGGCCCAACTCCACCGTCCGGGGCGCCCTGTCGGGTGCCCTCAACCTCTTCTGGGCCGGCATGGCGCCGGCGGTCCTCGACGAACTGACCCTCGAAGGAGGTGCCTCCGCATGACCGCCACCCTGCGTTGGGCGTCGCGTCACGCGCTCCTGCTCATCTTCGCCGCGATCGTCGTCGTGCTCTGCATCGTGTCGCCCCCGTTCCGGTCGGTGCCGAACCTCGTCAACATCGTCGAGCAGCAGTCGATCATCGGCGTCGTCGCCTGCGGGATGCTGCTGATGATCCTGCTCGGCGGGTTCGACCTGTCGGTCGGCGCCGTCGGTGCCGCCACTTCGGTGCTGGCCGCCGCCACGATGGCGGCGAGCGGGATCGTTCCCGGCGTCTTCGCGGCGCTCGGCCTCGGCGCGGTCGTCGGGCTCTGCAACGGCCTGCTCGTCGCGAAGGTCGGCATCAACCCGTTCGTTGCCACCCTCGGGATGCAGACGCTGGTCACGGGCATCCTCTACGTGCTGACGAACGCCACCCCGGTCTACGGGGTGCCGGAGTCGTTCACGTTCTTCGGGCTCGGGCGCATCGGGCCCATCCCGGTCGCCGCGCTGGTGTACCTCGTCGTCGCGATCGCCACCTGGGCCCTGCTGCGGTTCACCACGTTCGGCCACCATGTCTACGCGGTCGGCGGTTCGCCCGAGGCCAGCCGGCTCGCGGGCATCCGCACGCAGCGGGTGACCGTCGTGGTCTACGTGCTCGGTGCGGTGGCGGCGGCGGTCGGCGGCCTGATCCTTCTGGGCCAGACGTCGATCGGCCAGCCGTCCGCCGCGACGAGCTGGCCGCTGTCGGCGATCGCGGCGGTGGCCATCGCCGGAGTGCCGCTCACCGGCGGCTCCGGCGGGATCGGGAACGTCGTCGTCGGCACCCTGCTGCTCGGCGTCGTCTCCAACGCGCTCAACCTGTTCGGCATCTCCCCGTACTGGCAGCCGGCCTTCACCGGCGCCGTCATCATCGCCGCCGTCGGGATCGACGTGGTCCAGCGGCGACGTCGCACGTCCTGAGTGCTCGTCGGGCCGTGCACCTTCCCCCACACTGGAGGTATCACATGAGCAAGCTCCGTCGACCGGTCCACCGCTTCGCCGCCGGCGTCGCGGCGGTCGCGACCGTCGCCGCCCTGGCGGCCTGTTCGTCCGAGCCGAGCGACTCGCCCTCGGGCGACGCCACCTCGGGCACGCAGGACGAGTACGTCATCGGCGCGATGCTGTGGAACGCATCCGTCCCGTTCTACTCGAACTTCATCAAGGGCCAGGAGGAGATGGCCGCCGAGCTCGGCGTCAAGCTGGTGATGGTGGACGGCAAGGGCGACCTCGGCGCCCAGGTTGCCGGCATCCAGCAGCTCGTGACGCAGGGGGTCGACGCGATCCTCGTCACGGCCTCCGACCCCACGGGTATCGCCCCAGCGGTCAAGCAGGCGGTGGCCGCGGACATCCCCGTCTTCGCCGTGAACAACCGGGTGGACGACTCCGCGGGCGCGGTCACCTTCATCGGCGCCGACGACTACGAGTTCGGCAAGCAGCAGGCGACGCTCCTGGCGGACACCGTTGGCGAGGACGCCAAGGTGGCCTACCTCGTGGGCGCGCTCGGCACCAGTGCCCAGCTGCTGCGCCAGGAGGGCTTCGACGAGGTCCTCGCCGACCACCCCGGCATCCAGGTGGTCGAGACGCAGAGCGGCAACTGGGACGCCGCCGAGGCCCTCACCGTGGTGCAGGACTGGCTGAACAAGTACCCGGAGGGCTCGCTCGACGCGATCGTCGCGCAGGGTCCCGAGGCGGCCAACGCCGCGAAGTACGCCGCTGACCGCGGCCGTGGCGACATCAAGTTCATCGTCGGCGACTACCCGGTCGAGGTCCGCGACGGCATCGAGGCCGGGTACATCTTCGGCACCGTCAACCAGGACCCCTACCCGCAGGGCGCGCGTTCGGTCGAGGCCGCCGTCCAGTGGCTGAGCGGGCAGCGGGACAAGGTGACGCAGCCCAACGAGTACATGGAGCTGCCGATCGTGACGGCCGACAACGTCGCCGACTTCGCTCCCGCCTGGGGCGAGTGACGTGACACCCACCGGACCGGGGACACCTGCCATGAGCGCGACGACCGACCCCATGCTCGAGATGCGGGGTATCCGCAAGAGCTTCGGGCTCGTCGAGGTGCTGCACGGCGTCGACCTCACGGTGCGCCGCGGTGAGATCCACGGTCTGGTGGGCCACAACGGGGCCGGCAAGAGCACCCTCATCAAGGTGCTGGCGGGGCTGTACGGCGACTACGCCGGCGACGTCACCCTCGGTGGCGTCCCCGTGCGGTTCACCGATCCGGCCTCGTCGCTGGCCGCCGGGGTCGGCGTGATCCACCAGGAGTTCGCGCTGGTCCCGGAGTTCGACGCGGCGCAGAACCTGGGGC
>JAEXPS010000098.1 GCA_023438885.1 Actinomycetes bacterium | reverse complement strand
CGGCCGGGGGGGGGGGGGCCTGGACCGACGTGCCCACGCCACGCCGTACCCGGCCCGCGACCCGTTCGCCGGCCGGTTGGTACCTGGCGCCGGTCAGGCGACGGCGAGCAGGGTGACCGCGGTGACCGCGACGGTCGAGGCCATCTCGCCGAGACCGATCGCCTTGGCGCTCGGCCAGGGCCGGCGGCGGGGGACCAGCACCGCCCGCGCCAGCAGCCCTGCGGCGACGACGAACAGCCCGGCCGCGACGCCGGCACCGTCGCCGACCCCGAGGCGCCGCGCCAGCCAGACGAGAGCGGCGACCACGAGCACCGCGTGGTACCCGACGGAGATCGCCAGCACCCTCGGGTTGCCGCGGTCGCGGATGAGCGTCTTGACGTAGGCGACGGTGCCCAGGAAGAACGCGGCGAGCAGGCCGGCGGCCAGCCAGGCCGTGGGGTCGTCGGCGCCCGGCGGCACCCAGGAACCCGGCCACCCGCCGGCCAGGCCCGCGCTGACCACGGTCATCAGACAGGCGGCGAGCACCGTAAGGATGTCGTTGAGCCACGACCGGTCCGCCCGGCGCGAGGAGGCCGCCAGGCTGACCGCGAGCAGCGGGGCGTAGACGGGGCCCCACCACAGCAGGCCGGGTGTGGTGACGAGCAGCGCACCGCCGAGGACCGCGGTCGCCAGAGCGTGGAACCGCACCGGCGGCCAGTAGCGGGCACGGCGGCCGGAGCGCAGCCACAGCCCCGCGGCCGAGAAGGCGCAGAAGGCGGCCAGCCACGCGACCAGCAGCCAGGCGTTGCGCCACGTCGCTCCGGCGATCACCGTGCCTACCAGCACCGGCACCACGAGCATCGCCCACGCGCCGTGCTCCTTGGGCACCCACCCGGGCCCGAGCCGGCGGCGCCCGCGCCGTCCCGAGCCGTCGTATGCATCCGCGAGACGGGGAGCCGAGTCAGGTCTCGCGGGCGTTGCGGCACTCGTGGGCGCCTCGGGCTCGGTCACGCGCCGACAGTAGCCGGGGCGGGGCGCGGCGCCGGTCTGGGGCCGAAATCCCGCTGCGCCGTCTGCCCCCATCGCTACGGTGGCGCCATGAATCAGCGCTCCATCGGCCAGCTGGTCCTGGGCCTCGTCATCATCCTCGCCGGCGTCGTGCTGCTGCTCGACCGCCTCGACGTGCTCGCGGCCGGCTCGGTCTGGGCGGTGTTCTGGCCGATGCTGCTGACGGCCGTCGGGGTCGCCTCGTTGCTCGTCGTGCCCCGAGCCTGGCTGGGGCCCTTCCTGGTGACGGCGCTCGGCGTGTACTGGCTGCTGTTCGCCCTCGAGGTGGTGCGCAACAGCGCGTGGACCTACGCACTGCCGATCGCGATCATCGTGCTCGGCATCTCGATCCTCGTGGCCTCGACCACCCGCAGCGGCGGAGGCGACCGGGTGACGGCGCTCGTGTTCCTGTGGGGCGCCGACCGCAGCGTCACGTCGCACCAGTTCAAGTCCGCCGCGCTGACCGCGATCCTCGGCGGCGTCGACCTCGACCTGCGCCACGCGGGCATCGTCGGGCGGGCGCGGGTGGACGCGTTCGCGCTGCTCGGTGGCATCGACGTCAAGGTGCCGTACGGCTGGCGCGTCGAGCTGACCGGCCTGCCGGTGCTCGGCGGGTACGACGACAAGACCAACCCGCCTGCCAACCCGGACGCCCCTGTGCTCGACGTGCACGTGGTGGCGATGCTCGGCGGCGTGACCGTCAAGCACGGCAAGATCACCGTCACCCAGGCGCCGCCGGGCGTGCCTCTCGGGTAGCCGTCAGGCGCGCCGAGGCGCCGTCACAGCAACGCGACGGTGGGCCCGACGACGACAGGCGCACCGATCAGGTCGGTGCCCAGCACGTCGTCGACGAAGCGCCGCGCCACGCGCACGCCCACCTCGCCGCCGGCCTGCCAGGCGTCGACGAGCACCGCGGGGAACCGCTGCTGGGGGCCCGGCAGGCCGAGGGGCAGCCGGTCGATCCACGCGACGGCGGCACGCCGGGCTCCGGAAGCGCCGACGATCTCGCGGGCCCGCTGGAGCGACTCGCGCGGGTCACCAGGGCACGACTCCAGCCGCTGGCCGGTGCCGTCCTGCAGCACGACGAATGCCTCGCGGTCGAAGGCGCCCGTCTCGCGGAGCACGGCGACGGCGTGGTCGAGCGTGGAGAGCGCGAAGTCCTCGAGGGCGCCGTCCGGCGCAACCGGCTCGGGCGCCAGCGCGGGGACGGGAGGCGGCGCGGGCGCCCAGGCAGGCGCCGAGACCCCCAGGTGCTCGACGGCGGGCATCGGCTCCGGGCGGACCACGACGTCGACCAGACCCACCGGCGCGGGCTGGACGGCCCACGGCTCGCCGCTCGCGGGGTCGACCGGTCCAACGGGGCCGGCCGGGACGGCGGGGAAGGCGGGGACGGCCGGGACGGCTGCCTGGAGCGCGTCGAGCGCGAGGGCCGACGCGGCCATCTCGTCGAACGGCGGCACCGGCCCGGCCTCGTACGCGGGAGCGAACGTGGGCATGGATGCGGCGGGCTCGTCGTATGACGGGGTGAACGTGGGCATGGGTGCGGCGGGCTCGTCGTACGCGGGAGCGAAGGTGGGCATGGGTGCGGCGGGCTCGTCATACGCGGCCGCGGGCACCGCCGAGCTGTCGAACGCGCGGCCGAGCGCGCCGCGCTCGTCGGCGGCCGGCACCGACTCCGGCGCGGTGTGCTGGCGAGGCACGGTGGCGCCGGCGAGGTGCGCGGCGGCGCGCGTGAGGTAGTCGACCACCCATTCGCGGGCGCCCGACGCCCACCGGTCCTGTGCGTCGAGGAAGGGAACCACCGGCGAGGTGGGGCGAGCCTCCGAGACGACGCCGAGCGTGGGCCCGTCCGGGCCTGGCCACACCGACCAGCGCACGCGCGGCACGTGGACCGCGAGGAGGTCGCCCAGCGCGGTGGCGATCGCCTCGACGAACCCGGCGGGGGCCGGGCGGCCGCCATGCTCGCTGATCAGCCGGTCCCACAGCCAGGCGAGGGCCCGCGGCTCGGTCCGGTCGACGGTGCTCGCCAGCGCGAAGCGGAGCGCGTCGAGGTCGGCAACCTCGGCGGGGGTCAGCTCACGGGAGACCACGGCGCTGTCGAGTGTCCACGCAGTCACCATGCCTGGGGAATCGTCCCGCCGTGCGCCGGTCTTGAGCCCACCGCGGCGTGGCTTCCCCCGTGCGGGTGACTTCACCCGCCTCGTCCGCCTAGCCTGGCCCGGCCAGCAGTCCTCCTCGAGACCGGGAGCCCGGTGCGCCGAACCGTCGTCGTCGCCGTCGTCACCGGTGCGCTGGTGGCGGGAGCCGCGTCGGCCTGGGCGTGGAACGGGAGGGCGGCGGCCGCCAGCCGGGCGAGCCACGACCGGGTGGCAGAGGCCCTGGCCGCCGGTGCGGACGACGAGCAGGCGGCGGCGGAGCTCTCGGTCAGGTCCATCGGCGTGGTGGGCCAGGGGCTGATGCTCGGCACGCACGCGGACCTGGCCGAGCTGATCCCGGAGGCGCAGGCGGCGCTGGAGGCCAGTGCAGGTCAGGTGCCCGACGACGCGGTGCGGCAGCGACTCGCGGACGCGATCGCCGCCGCGCAGGAAGCGCTGGCCGCGAGCGCGGCGCCCGCGCGTGCCAACGCGCTTGCCTCTGACGTGGTCGCCGCCTCCGCGGCCGTGGCCGCCGCGCAGCAGGAGTGGCTGGCCGCACAAGCCGCCGCGGCGGCGGCGGAGCAGACACCCGAGCCGACGGCCGCAGGCAGGACGCCGACCCGCGCCGAGGCGGCCCCGGTGTGCTCCGGCCCACCGGCGCGTGAGCCGTTCTACACGTCGATCCCCACCGCCGAGGGCGACGGCAGCAACGGCAACGTGCCTCGGTCGGCGATGAAGGCCACGTCGCTGACCGACCGGCACGGCAACGTGATCTGGCTGGCCGCGGCCGCGGCGGACTCGTTCGAACAGCTGAACGCGGCCTTCCGCACGGAGTTCGGCCAGGACATCGCGGCCGACATGGCCTACCGCGACTACTGCACGCAGGTGGCGATGCGGGAGTTCTACGGCGCCGGCCACGCGGCGGTTCCGGGTGAGTCCAACCACGGGTGGGGCACCGCTCTCGACGTCTACGAGTACCGCGTCCGCACCGGCCCCAACCCCGATCCTGACTACCGGTACGGGTCGCCGATGCATACCTGGCTCGCCGTGAACGGGCCTGCCTACGGCTGGTACGAGCAGCCGCAGCCCGGCGAGTACTGGCACTTCGACTACCGCGGCTGACGGGAACGGGCTGATGGGCGATCGACGGGACGGCGCGCCCCGCATCCACCCGGAGGATGGGGCGGCCTGGCGCGACTGGATGGCGCAGCACCACGACGACCCCGAGCCCGGCGTGTGGGTGCTCGAGTGGCGCCGGGCGAGCGGGCGCACGCCGATCGACTACGAGGACCTCGTCGCCGTCGCCCTGGCCTACGGCTGGATCGACGGGACTCGGCGCACGGTGGACGACGAGCGCGCCGAGATGTGGTTCACGCGCCGCCGCGCCGGCAGCCAGTGGACCCGGTTGTCGAAGGAGCGCGTGGCGCGGCTGGAGGCCGCAGGGCAGATGACGGACGCCGGCCGGGCCGTCGTCGAGCGCGCGAAGGCCGACGGAACCTGGACCATGCTCGACGAGATCGAGGGCGGCGCCGTCCCGGCGGACCTCGCCGCGGCGTTCGACGAGCACCCGGGCTCCCGCGAGGCCTTCGAGGGCTTCAGCCGCGGCACGCGGCGCTCGATCCTCGTCTGGATCGTGCAGGCCAAGCGCCCGCAGACGCGGGCCGCCCGCGTGCTGGCCACGGCCGAGCAGGCGGCGAAGGGCGAACCCTCCCGGACCCAGTGAGCTACCGGCGGTTGCCCTGCTCGTCCCAGTGCTCGGAGACCTTCTTGCTCGGCTGCACGCGGGGCGGCTCGCCCGGCATCTTCGGGTACTCCGGCGGGTAGGGCAGGTCGCCCGCGCCCTCGTCGCGCTCCTGGCGCTCGGCCAGCTCCAGCGCCGACTCCAGCGAGTAGCGGGGCGCGGCACCGGCCACGAGCGGCGCGAACAGGTCGCCCACCTGCGCGAACCGCGCGGGCAAGGTGAGCACGTCGAAGTCGTCCGGCCGCACGTCCGGGATCTCGTCCCAGGTCAACGGCGCGGACACCGTGGCGCGGGCGTTGGCGCGCACCGAGTAGGCGGAGGCGATGGTGCGGTCGCGGGCCATCTGGTTGTAGTCGACGAAGAGCCGCTCGCCGCGCTCCTCCTTCCACCACTTCGTCGTCACGCGTGACGGCAGCCGGCGCTCCAGCTCGCGGCCCAGCGCGATCGTCGCCCGCCTGGCCTCCGTGAACGTCCAGCGCGGCTCGATCGGCACGAACACGTGCAGCCCGCGCCCGCCGGAGGTCTTCGGGTGCCCGACGAGCCCGTGCTCGCCGAGCAGCTCGCGCAGGTGCGGCGCGACGAACGCCGCGTCCTCGTACGACGTGCCCGGCTGCGGGTCGAGGTCGATCCGCAGTTGGTCGGGGTGCTCCACGTCGTCGCGGGTGACCGGCCACGGGTGGAAGGTCAGGGTCCCGAGGTTGGCGGCCCACGCCACCACGGCGAGCTCCGTCGGCGCGACCTCGTCGGCCGTCCGGCCGCTGGGGAACGCGATCTGTGACGTCTCCACATAGGGCGGCGCGCCCGCCGGCACCCGCTTCTGGTAGAACGCGTCGCCCTTCGGGTCGAGGCGGGTGGCGCGCTTCGCCTCGGGGAAGAACCCGCGCGGCCAGCGCTCCAGGGTCGTCGGGCGGTTCAGCAACGCGCCGAGGATCCCGTCGCCGACCGCGACGAAGAACCGCACCACGTCCAGCTTGGTCAGCCCGCGGTCCGCGAAGTACACACGGTCCGGGCTCGAGACCCGGACCGTGCGGCCGCCGACCTCGAGCTCGACCGCGGGCTCATCCTTGGCTGCCACCCGGCCCACGGTACGGGCGGGTCGCGACTACGGCGACAGCAGCCCGCGCTGGTGGGCGATGGCGACAGCCTCGGCACGCCCGGAGGCCCCGAGCTTGGCCAGCAGGTTGGAGATGTGCACCGACACGGTCTTGTCGCTGACGAACAGCCGCTCGCCGATCTTGCGGTTCGTCAGACCCTGCGCGACCAGCGCCAGCACCTCGGCCTCGCGCGCGGTCAGCACGTCGGCACCCCCGAGCCGCACGCCCGGCAGGTCGAGCCGGCCGCGGCGGGCCAGCGCCCGCACGGCCTCCGCCAGCGGCTCCGCGCCCATCGCCTCCGCCTCGGCGAGGGCCGTCGTGGCCTCGGCG
>JAEXPS010000234.1 GCA_023438885.1 Actinomycetes bacterium | reverse complement strand
TGGTCCCCCCCCGGGGGGCCCCCGCCCCCGGGGGCCCCGCCCCCACCGGTGCGTACCTGCGGTGAGGCTCAGCCGACCTGGTTGGCGACGAGTCCGTCGAGGACCGCCTGCCATGCGGCTTCCGGCGTGGTGATCTGGCCGGAGTTGATCTGCTGCATGACGCCGCCGATCACGATGTCCTGGATCGTCGCGTCCTGCGGGCCCTTGATCTGCGGGACGACACCCTCGGCCCGGTGGGCGAGGATCTCGCCGACCGGAGCGTCGTTGAAGTCCGCGTCCGTGAACGCCGTCACGGCCGGGTCGCTCTGGGCCTCGACCTGGCTCGGGAAGGCGCCCGCGTTCTGGAATGCGACGATCTGCTGCTCAGGAGCGGTCAGCCACGCAGCGAGCTTGGCAGCCTCCTCCTGGTTCTTCGAGACCTTCGGCACCGCGAAGAACGAGCCGCCCCAGTTGGTGGCCCCGCCGGGGAACACGTCGGCGAAGTCCCACTGGTCCGAGCCACCGGTGGTCACGGCGTCACGGATGGAGCCGAGCATCCAGCCCGGGCAGATGTGCACGGCGAAGTTGCCGTGGAAGTCCTCAGGCTGCCAGGCCCAGGCGTTGAGCTTGCCCACCACGCCCGCGTTGGACTGCTCGACGATGGTCGTCATGAGGTCCTTGAGGAACTGGTTGTCCTCGACGTTCAGCGTGACGCCGTCGGCCTTGTAGTAGCCCTCTTCCTGCTGGTTGACGGCCGAGTTCCACACGAAGGCCGGGACGCCGACCCACGGCTTGCCGGTCTTCGCGGTGTACTGCTCGCCGACCTCCCAGAACTTGTCCCACGTCGCGTCGGTGCCGCCGAGGGCCTCGACGAGCTCGTCGCGGTCGTTGGCGATGCCGGCAGCGGCGACCTGGGTCTGGTTGAAGCAGAGACCCTGCGGGCCGATGTCGGTGCCGTAGCCCCAGACCTGGCCGTCGGGGTTGGTGGCCTGGCCGACCTTCCAGTCGACCCAGCGGTCCTTGAGGTCGTCGGCGCCGAAGTCGCGCAGGTCGACGAAGTTGTCGGCCGCGAGGTCGGACATCCAGCCGCGCCAGCCCTCCTCGATCATCTGGACGTCCGGCAGGCCGGCACCGCCGGCGCCGATCATGTTGAGGACGGCCGTCTGGGCGTCGCCGCCCGTACCGAGGTTGGTGGCCTCGATGGTGACGTACGGGAACTCTTCCTCGTACTTGTCGAACAGGTTGGTCGCGACTTCGCCCTCGTAACCGCCCTGGCCGAACACGTTGACCGTCAGGGTGACGGGCTCGTTCGACGTGGTCTCGTTGTCGGTGGGCGCCGCGGTTGCGTCCTCGTCACCGCTGCCCGACGAGCAGGCGGTGGCGATGAGCGCCAGCGACACGACTCCTGCAGCGATCCCGAGGGACCGCCTCTTGTGGATTCGCACTGCGTGACTCCTTCGTCCTCGCGGACTGCCCTCTCGGGCCGTCCTCCTGGCCAGCCGTGACCGGTGCTGGCACGGTTCCGCACACAAGGGACCGGACTCATGTGGATCGACTATCTCGAGACCGTGAGACCGTTCCCACCCGCCTCTGCGGGCCTTTCCGAGAGAGGTGGGAGCGCTCTCAGTGCGCTTGTCCCCAAGTGTTGCCCTCTGTGGCGTCGCTGTCAAAGGTCTGTGATCGAACCGTGACACATGTCGCGCAAGCGTGACCAGCACCGTTCACCCGCATGATGGAGCGCGTGCACACGATCGAGGTACCCGAGTCCTTACGGCGCGAGCCCCGTTGGTGGCACGACGAGGCCGGTGCCGCCTGGCTCCACGGCCTTCCCGCGCTGGCCGGCCGGGCACTCGCGACGTGGGGGCTGGTGCCGGACGGCCCTTCCCGGCACGGAGCCAACGCGCTGGTGATACCGGTGCTGTCCCCGGGTGACCCGGCGGCGCTGCGCCTGACGCCGCCCGGCCCGCGCGCCGCGGCCGAGCTGCGCGCCCTGCGTTTCTGGGCGGGCGGTCCGGTGGTGGGCGTGCTGCAGTCGTCACCGGACGGTTCCGTGCTGCTGCTCGAGCGGCTCGACCCGTCCCGCTCGTTGGCCGGCGAACCGGTGGAGCGGGTGGCGGCCGTGGCCGGCGAGCTCGTCGCACGCCTGGCGCTGCCCGGACCTCCCGCGGACGTGCCCACCACGGCGGACACGGCCCGCGCGCTGGCGGCGACCGCGCAGGCGCGGTGGGCGGCACTGGGCGCACCCGGCGAGCGGCGGTGGATCGAGGCGGCGGTCGCGCACGCCGGCGCACTGCCCGACGAGGACCCGGGGCTGGCCGTGAACGGCGACGTGCATGCCGAGCAGGTGCTGGCCGGTGGCCGCGAGGCGTGGACCGTCATCGATCCCGTGCTGCTGGGCGGCGATCCGGCCTACGACCTGGCGCGCGTCCTGTGGACCCAGGCCGACCGGCTGACGGACGCCGCGGCGATCCGGGCTCTGGCGTCGGCGCTCGTCGAGGCGACCGGGTTCGACGAGGACCGCACGCGGGCGTGGCTCGTCGTCCGGACGGTCGACTACCTGCTCTGGGGCCTGGAGCAGCGGCTGACGCAGGACCCGGTGCGCTGCCTGCGCCTTCTCGACGCCCTGGTGTGACACGCAGAAGCCCCCGCCGGCGAGCCGGACGGGGGCTGGTGCGTCGCTGTCTCAACGAGCGCGCCCGAAGGGACTCGAACCCCCAACCTTCTGATCCGTAGTCAGATGCTCTATCCATTGAGCTACGGGCGCGTGGCCCCTGCGACAGGGCCGTTGGAGATGGTACCGGGTGCCGGGCGCGGCACCCAAACGAGCTCCGCCCTGCGGAGGCCGGCGGACGCGCCCCCCCATGCACGCCGCCGGCGCCTGCCACGCTAGGCGTGGACCGCGAGGACCGCCCCCTGAACGCCGCAAATCCCCCGGACGGCGCAGTGACCTGGGCATTCGTCCATCTCTGGACTCCCGCAGCGGGGTCTGCGGCACCGGCCGTGGTGACGGTCCGAGCGATTCGGGGCACGATGGCCGAGACGGCCCGACGAGAGGGATGCTGGTGCCGCTGCTGACCCGATCGACCGGAAGCCCCCGCCCCGTGCGCCGCGTCCTGGCCACGATGGGGGACGCCGTGCGCCGGACGCTCGGCGCGACCTCGCGGGCCGCGGCCGGAGCCCTCGCCGCCGCCCGGGCCACCCTCGCCGTCACCCCGCGGCACCTGCTCGTCGCCGTCGTGTGCGCCGTTGCTGCACTTGTCGCCGCGACCCTCGCACTGGCCACCGACCAGCCCGCGCACCGGATCTGGGGCCTGCTGGCGACGGCGGGCTACCTCGGCGGAGCGGTGACCGCGCTGCGCAGCGGCCGGGTGGTCGCCGGGCTGCGTGTCGCGGCGGCCGGCGCGGTGGCCCTGCCGACGGCCGTGCTCGTCGTCACCCGCATGGCACAGCCCGAGGTGGGCGTCGTCGAACGATCGGCGCGGACGCTCCTGGAGACCGGCTCGCCCTATCTCGAGCATCCGGTGACGGTCGACGGCGTCAACCCCTACCTGCCCGGCATGTCGCTGTTCGGCCTGCCGAGCCTGGCACCGTCGCTCGGAGGGCTGGGCGACGCCCGGTGGTGGTTCCTCGCCGCCTTCGTCGGGACCCTGATCGCCGCCGACCGGGTGGCGCGTGGCGGCCTTGGCACCGAGGCCCTGCTCTGGGCGGTGCTCGCCTTCCCTGCCGTGGCCGTGCAGGTGGCCGTCGCCGGCCACGACCTGCCGGTGGTGGGCCTGCTCTGCCTGTCCCTCGCGCTCGCCGCGCGAGGCCGTGCGACGGTCGCGGGGCTGGCGCTCGGCGTCGCCTGCTCGCTCAAGGCGTCCGCCTGGCCCGCGGTGGCGGTGATCGGCGTCCTCGTCCTGATGCGCTCCGACTGGCGACGCGCGGCCCGGTTCGCCGCCGTCGCACTCGCCGTGACGGCGGCCGCCGTGCTGCCGGTACTCCTCGGCCCGACGGGCGGCGCCATGATGGAGCAGGTGGCGGGCTTCCCCATGCGCGCCGGTGCGATCCTCTCGCCGGCCAGCGCACCCACCCCCGGTGTGCTGCTCGCCGCCGGCGGGCCGCAGGCACGCCTGATCGGGTACGCGCTCCTGGCGCTCGCGGTCGCTGCCTGCGCCGGGTGGCTCGTCATGCGGCCGCCGCGAACGGCCGCCCGGGCCGCCTGGATGCTCGCCCTCGCGCTGACCGCGGCCGCCCTGGTGCTGCCGACCAGCCGGGCGGGTTACGTGCTGTACCCCGTGGTGCTTGCAGCGGTGGCGGTCCGGTGGCGGTCGCCCGCGCCCGCGGGCAGGTGGCCAGCGCCCGACGTGAGGGATCGCGCCCTCGAGCCGACAGGTTCGGCGCGACCTCGGAGCGGAGACGGTGGGATTTGAACCCACGGAAGGGGTTGCCCCCTTCACGGCCTTAGCAGGGCCGCGCACTAGGCCTGACTATGCGACGTCTCCAAGACAGGGAGAGGGTACAGGCGCCGCCGCGTGTCGACCAAAGTCAGCGCCCCTGGGGCTCGCCGCCCGGCAGCCGAGGTTGCGATGGGGGCAAGCCTCAGGGCCGGCGTGGTCCGCCGGCCCTGGGGGCCCCCTGATCGTGGAGTCGGTGCCCGCGTCAGCCGGCCAGGGCCCGCGCCTTGAGCGTCGCGAACTCGTCGGCCGTGATGGCGCCCGTGTCCAGCAAGGACTTCGCCTTCGCGATGTCGTCGGCGGCGTTCGACCCGCCGCCCGTGCCCGCGACATGGCGGATGTACCGGTCGGTCTCCGACTGCCGCTGAGCCGCCAGCTGCTCGTTGCGCTCGGCCATGCCGGGGCCGCGGGCGATCAGGTAGACGAGCAAGGTGAGGAACGGCACGAAGACCAGGAAGAGGATCCACAGCGCCTTCCACCAACCGCTCAGATCCCGGTCGCGGAACAGGTCCGCGAAGACCGAGAACAGCGCGAACAGGTAGGCGACAAACACGAACGACCAGAAGAAGATCCAGACGATGTTCCAGACGTTGTCCCAGAAGTCCATGACGTTCCCTCTCGTCGGTAGCCCCTCCGGAGGCACCCGTCTGGTGCGCGGCTTGGCTGCGCGGACAGACTCGCGGCGCCGGCGCGGTGCCAGCCACACCCATTTCGGGTGATGTCGCAGGTCTGCGAGCCGCCGGCCGGGGTCACCCGGGCCGGATGAGGCGGGGGTGGCTGCGGGCGAGTTTCGGTGGCCGCCATGACCGATGACAGCCCGCTGACCGGGAGCGAACGCGCCGAGCTCGAGGCTCTCCGGGCGGAGGTGGCCAGACAGCGTGCGGAGCTCGGCGAGACGTCGTCGCCCCGCGAGCACCCGTCGGGTCCCTCCCGCGCGCGCTGGCCGCTCGCCGTCACGCTCTCGGTGCTGGCGGGGGTGGTGGCGATCGCGGCGGTCGCCGCGGGCTTCGTCCGCAGCCAGCTCTTCGACACCGACCGGTACGTCGAGACGGTGGCCCCGCTGGCCACCGATCCGGCGGTGCAGACAGCGGTGGCGACGAGAGTCGGCGACATCGTCGTCGAGCGCCTCGACCTCGAGAAGGTGGTCGTCCAGGCGTTCACCCAGCTCTCGGATGCTGCGCCGCGCGTCTCGGACACCCTGGTCGCCCTCGCGCCGCTGATCGCCGACCAGGCCGACGGCGCGATCCGGCGGGCGGTCGACAGCTTCGTGCGGTCCGAGGCGTTCGACAAGCTCTGGACGAGCGCCAACACCGTGGCGCACTCCGCGCTCGTCGCGGTGCTGACGGGGGGGAACGAGAGCACGGCACTGGTGACCGACGACCGCGGCCAGGTCAGCGTGCAGCTCGGGCCCATCGTGGACGCCGTGCAGAAGCAGCTGGAGGCCCGCGGCGTGGCCTTCGCGGCGTCGATCCCGGACGTGGACGCGTCGTTCGTCGTGTTCAGCGCGCCGCGGATCGGCAAGCTGCAGGCGGCGGCACGCACGCTCGACCGGGTGGCCACCGTGCTGCCCTGGGCGGCGCTCGCCCTCGCCGCCGGGGCCGTCGCGACGGCGCCTCGGGGCCGACGACGCAGCGCCGTCGTGGTGTCGGCGTCCGCGATCGCCGGCGGGATGCTGCTGCTCGCGCTCGGCATCGCGATCGGGAGAGGGGTGTACCTCAGCGAGATCCGCGCGCAGTCCCCGCAGGCCGCCGCGGCGGTGTTCGACGCGGTGGTCGAGCCACTCAGGACCACCCTGCGCTACGTGGCCGTGGTCGCGCTCGTGGTCGCCTTCGCGGCCTGGCTCTCCGGGCCCGGGCGGGCGCCCGAGGCGACTCGGCGGGGGGTCCTCGAGCTGGTGTCCCGGGCCAGCGGCGGGCGCGTCGGCGACGTCACGCGGGAGCCGAGCCGGGTCCAGGCGTGGGTCGGCGCGCATGCGGTGGCACTCACGGTCGCCCTGGTGGCGCTCGGTGGCCTGGTGCTGGTGTTCTGGCGCTACCCCACCGGCGCCGTCGCCCTGTGGGTGAGCGTCGTGGTCGTGGTGCTCGTGGCCGCGGTGTGGATCCTCGCCGCCCCGGCGCGGCGCGCGGCGGACGCCTCCCCCGCACCCGCCGACCGGTAGCCGTCAGGGCAGCGGCACCGCCACGTCGGCGCCGCCCTCGGGCGTCAGCCGGGTGCGGGTGCGTGCGAGCGCGGGCACCGGCACGAACATCCCTGCCAGCAGGACCTCGCCCATCGCGAACCGGGGCGAAGCCGCCACCATCTCTCGTGGCGCGAACCCGAACACCGAACCGAGGTCGGAGATGTCGTTCGGCGAGTTCATCCGCATGAGCACCAGGTTGTCGCACTGCGAGAGCACGTTCGGGTGGATCTTCGACGGGCGCTGCGTCGACAGCAACAACCACAGCCCGTACTTGCGGCCCTCCGCGGCGATCTGGATCAGACGCTCCGTGGCCCGTGCCTGCACCGGGCTGTCGGGCTTGGCGCTGCAGATGTTGTGGGCCTCGTCGATGACGATGAGCGTGGGCCGTCGCTCGTGCCTCGTCTGCCACAGGTGGTCCAAGGTCGCCAGGGCCGCGGTGGTGGCCTCGCCCGGCTCGGTGAAGCCCGAGAGGTCGAGCACGGTCGCGCGCTGGTCGCCGTCGATCACCTCCGTCGCCGGGGTGCCGCCGCGCGCCCAGACCTGCCAGTCGAGGACGCCGAGGTTGCGCAACCGCTGGTGCAGGCGTTCCTGCTCCGGGGTGTCGCCGGGACCTCGCAGCCGCTCGAGGCTCAGCGGAGCACCGTCCGCCGCCTCCTGCTCGTAGCGGAGCACCTCGCCGTACTCCTCCCGGTCGAGGACCGGGTCCAGCCGCATCACGGCGGCCTGCGCGGACGCCTGGAGGTCGGGGAACTTCACCAGCAGCGGCAGCTCACCGCCCAGGTCGCGACTGCGCAGCACGGTGACCTTCTGGCTGGCGAGGCCCGCCGCCTCGTCGTGCGGTGCGTCCTCACGTTGCTCGCCCAACCGCACGAAGTCGCCGTTGGGGTCGATCACCACGATCCGCAGTCTGGTCTGCAGCAGCAGCTGCTCCAGGAACACCCCCAGCGTGTAGGTCTTGCCGGAGCCGCTCTGGCCACAGAGGAACGTGTGGCGGTTGAAGGCCCGGGGCCGCACCTGGATCGGGGCGTCGCCGTCGGCGACGGGCACGCTCGCTACCGGCACGGTCGCCCCCGCGGCGCTCTGGAGCCGGGCGAGCTCCTCTCGCCCGGCACGCTCCACGGTTCCGCCGACGAACGGGGACCCCAGCCCCCGGCGCAGCTGCCCGTCCGCGCCGAACGCACCGACGATGTCGCCCTCGGCGACGATCGGGTCGTCCTGCGCCTTCGTCAGCCGCAGGGCGTCCAGCTGTCCCAGCAGCTCGTGGTCGTCGCCCCGCAGCACCACGAGGTCCCCGAGCTGGATGCCGAGCGACACGGGGATCTGCGCCCGGAACCGGCGCCCGTCGAGCGACACCACTTCGGTCACCGGGGGCTCCCCTCGCGCGCGGACGCCGCTGGGTGGGCGGCGTCGCACCAGGATGCGGAGAACGCGCGCCCGCGCCCCTCACCCGCCGAGGATGAACAGCCACGAGAGCCACCGCCGCCGCCTCCCTCACCCACGAAGCGCCCCTCCTCCACCACCGCCCCTCCACCCACCGCCACCCATTACGCCGAGCGCGGACTCAATCAGCGCCAAAGAGGGCGCGCTCGGCGGAACGTGCGGCGCTCGGCGGAGGGTGGCCGCGCTCGGCGGAGGGTGGCGGCGCTCGGCGGAGGGTGCCGGCGGTCGGTGGAGGCGGTGGCGCTCGGTGCGTGGGCGGTGTGCTACTTGGGTGCCGCAGGTGTCGAGGACGTCAGAGCACGAGCTCGGGCTGCAACCGGTTCGGCGTCCAGCGCCGCATGTGGTGGGCCGCGACGGTGGTCGCGGCGAGTCCGAGGACCAGCACGCCAAGCAGCACCGCCGCGTCGCGGGCGGCGGTCGCCAGGTCGCCCCCGTACAGGGTCTGCCGCAGGCCCTCGACGGTGTACGACATCGGCAGGGCGCGGTGCAGCCCCAACAGCGGCTGGGGGATGGTCTGCCACGGGAAGGTCCCGCCCGCGGTGACGAGCTGGACGAGCATCAGGACCAAGCCGAGGAACTGGCCGACCGGCCCCCACCAGACTTTCAGCGCCTGGATCACCGCGACGAACGCCGCCGACGCGAGGACGAGC
Source organism: Actinomycetes bacterium (assembly GCA_023438885.1). Lineage (GTDB taxonomy): Bacteria > Actinomycetota > Actinomycetes > Actinomycetales > Cellulomonadaceae > Cellulomonas. The sequence goes on along the minus strand of JAEXPS010000234.1, from coordinate 3,980 downwards.
AGCCCCGCGGTGCCCACCCAGTTCGCCGGCCGGATGTCCAGGGCGAACACCACCAGCACCAGCATGACCGCCACCTGGAGCACCCCGATCAGCGCCGACGGGATCCACGCGCCGACGGCCGTCCGCCACGGGGGACCGAGCGCAGCGACCGACCGGACCGACAGCGGCTGGGTGACCAGGAACAGCACGTACGCACCGATCCAGGTGGCCAGGGACATGAAGAACGGGGCCAGGCCACCGCCATAGCTCCCGGCGCTGGCGAGGGCGTCGACATCGATGCGGACGGGCTCGGCAATCGTCTTGGCCGTGGCCTCCCGCGTCTGCTCGTCCAGCTGCGGGATCCGCTGCAGCCCGGACGACAGGCCGTCGCGGAGCCGGTCCAGGCCGTCGGCCACCTGCGTCGTGCCCGACTCGAGGCGGGCCGAGCCCTCGGCAACCTGGTTCGCCCCGCCCGCGACCTCCGCGGTGCCGGTGCGCAGTTCGTCCAGTCCGTTGGCGAGCGCGTCGGTCCCGGCGTCGAGCCGTCGCGCACCGGCGGCCAGGCGGTCCGCCCCCGACGCCGCGGAGGCGATCCCCTCGCTCAGCGCGGGCGCCGCCCCGGCGAGCTCGCTCGCACCCGTCGCGACCTGTGCCGCCCCCGCGCTCAGCTCGTCCAGCTTCCCCGATGCCTGCTCGATCTGCCCCGCCGTCCGGTCCAGGACCGCCCGGGCCTCGCCCAGCAGGCCGGCCACCTCGTCCGCCTCGGCCTGCGTCAGGCGTCCCTCCGCGACCGCCGCCTCCAGCAGCGCGGCCACCTGAGCACGACTGGCGTCGGCGGCCTGGACGGCCTCCTGCGCCGCCTGCGCCGCGGCGCGACCTTCCGCAGCCACCTGCGCGTTGCCGGCGGCGACCTGCCCGGCACCGTCTGCCAGGGCTTGCGCCTGGCCGGGCAGCGCGCCGGTGCGCGCGCTCAACGTGTCCAGACCCTGAGCGAGCGCCTGGGCGCCGGACAGTAGCTGTCCCTCGCCGCTGTCGAGCTGGTCGGCGCCGCTGGCCAGGCGCCCGGCTCCGCTGGCGGTCTCACCGGCGCCCGAGGCGACCTCCGAGGATCCCGAGGCGAGCGAGCCGGCGCCCTGGACCAGCTCCTCCGCGCCCGTGACGAGCTGGTCCGTGCCCGACAGCCCGGAGGACAGGTCGTCCCGGATCGTGCTGAACGCCTGCAGGAACTCCAGGGTCGCCGTGGTCCCGACCTCGCTGTCGATGGCGGAGACCACGTCGCGCGCGATCGTCCCGGCGATCGTCGAGGCCAGGTAGTTGTTCGCGTCGTTGGTCACAAGGGTCAGGCTCGCCTGCCGGGGCCGGAACGACTGCGGGGAGACGAGGTCGGCCGAGAACGACGGACCGATGACCAGTGCCGAGTCGTAGCGGCCGGCGCGGACGCCGTCGACGGCGTCCTGCCGAGTGGTGCGCACCCAGCCGAACCCCGAGTCGCCGTCGAGCAGCCGCTTCGCCACCTGCTCGCCGTAGTCCACCCGGGTGGAGGTGCCCCCGTCCAGGCTCGTCGACGTCGCCCCGCGGTCCTCCACGACGAGCGCGGCGGGCACCTCCCCGAGGCGCCCGTAGGGGTCCTGGTTCGCGAAGAGGTACAGGCCTGCGTACAGCGTGGGAATGATCACGAGCGCGAACAGCGCGAGCTTCGGCAGCCGACCGGCGCTGATCCGGCGCAGCTCGGAAGCGGCGAGGCGCAGGACGATCATCCGTCCGCCGCCCGCTCGTCGCGCTGCCCCGACGGGGACGACCGGGTGGCGCGCGACTCGGGGTCCTCAGGCAAGCCGAGGATCTCCGCGGTCGCCTGCGCGCCGGTGAGGAGCCCGGGACGAATGCGCAGCGCCTCGCGGGGGGCAGTGCGGGACTGGTCGCCGCGGGTGGCCGGCAGGGTCGCCCCCAGGTCACGCGCCGAGGAGCGGCTCGCGAGGACGAGCACGCCGTACCCGCGACCCGCGAAGGTCCGGGCGACCGCCCACCACCCCGCGGCCTCGCCGCCGTGCCGGTCGGGCAGCGTCAGGACGAGGAAGCGCACGTGGGGGGACTCGGCGGCCAGCGAGGTGAGCAGTGCCGTGCGCGCGGGACCGTAGACGTCGTCGATCCGGCGTTCTCGGCGCTCCCACAGCTGGTGCTCGTGCAGCCAGCGTCGCACCGCCCAGGGATCGGCGCGTCGGCGGGCGAGCGCCAGGCCCTCGGCGACCACGGTGCGGACGGTCAGCACGTCGTCGGGCTCGGAGACTCCCGGGAGGTCGACGACCGCGCTGGCCGCGCGCAACGCAGCCTGTGCGCCGTGGACGGGTCCGTCGGCGCCGGTCAGGGTGACGGTGCCCCGCGTGGGCCGCAGGCGACCGGTCGCTACGAGGGCCAGCGCCGAGTTCCCCTGCCCGGGCTCCCCGGCGAGCAGCAGGCACTCACCGGTCGCGAGCGTGAGGTCGCGAAGGTCGAGCAACGCACCGCGACGCCCGTCGACGTGCACGTGGCGCAGAGCCAGACGCAGCTCGCCGTCGTCACCTGCCGTCCGTGCCGCCGCAGCGATAGCCATCCGATGCCTCCAGTGGCGTCAGGTGAGGCGTCCACGACGCCTCTGTCGCCTCTGTCCCCAGTGGAGGACGCCCTGAGGGGCCCCGCAACCGGGCGGGGAGCGCAGAATGCGGAGGGCAAGGGATTCGAACCCTTGGTGCGGGGTCACCGCACAACGGTTTTCAAGACCGTCGCCTTCGGCCGCTCAGCCAGCCCTCCCGGTGGTCCGGACGGTAGCAGAGCGGCCGAAGCGCCGGCAGACGCCGTCAGTAGACGCCGTCAGTAGACCCGGGACGTGTCCGCCACGGTCTCGCCCAGCAGCGAGGCGACGAAGTCGGCCACCGTCGTCGGCTTGGAGAACATCGGGTAGTCGTAGGCGATCGCGTTGTCGTGCTCGGGGCCGGAGGTCGCGGCGACGGCGTCGGTCAGCGTGATGACTTCGAAGCCCTTCTCGTAGGCCGAGCGCATGGTGGACTCGACGCAGCAGTTGGTGAGGAACCCGGCGAGGACCACCGTAGAGATCCCCTTGCTGCGCAAGATGAAGTCGAGGTTCGTCGATCCGAACGCGTCCAGGCCGCGCTTGCCCTCGAGCACGATCTCGCCCTCGATCGGCGCGACGTCCGACACGATCTCGGCGCCCCACGTGCCCTTGACGAACGACGAGGTGTCGACGACGCCCTTGAGGATCCCGTACGGGTGGCGGGTGATCTCGCCGTACCCGGCGGCGAACTGGATCGGGGCGTGGATCACGGTGAGGCCGGCCGCACGGGCCGCGGCGAGGGCCGAGGCGGCGTTGGCCAGCATGCCCGTGGCGGCCATCGACTCGGCGACGGCGCCGTGCAGCGTGCCGCCTTCGGACGTGAAGTCGTGCTGGAACTCGATGAGGACGAGAGCGGTGGTGGCGCTGTTCATGGTTCCTCCAGTCGACGTTGACCTCAGGCGCCTCACGCTACGGTCAGGGAACCGCTTCCCACCACCGCGCAGGCCACCCCGGGGTGACGACCGGAAGCCGGAACAGAGCGGCGACGCGGGCGAGCTCCACCTGGTACGTCGCCACCGCCTCGACCCCCGGCTGGGACACGGCGGCCCCCAGGTGAAGCGCGACGAAGGACGGCAGCGCCGTCGACACGTGCGAGGCCGTCTCGAGGGCGCGCTGGCTGAACCTCACGGTCTCGATCTCGAGCTCGACCTCGTGCGCGGCGGCCTGCGCCTCGACACCCAGCGGCCAGGCGACGCGGCGCAGCTCGGTGACGCCCACCTGCGACGTGACGAACCGCTTCCCCTGCGCCCAGGCCGTCCAGGCGTCGTGGAACGGCGCTCCGGGCAGGAACTGCACCAGCGCGGAGCCGTCGGCGTACACCGACGGCGTCTGGCTCGAGGGGGCGAGCGGGCTGGCGACCACGGCGACAGTGTCCCGGATCCCGCGGCCCCCTCAC
>JAEXPS010000218.1 GCA_023438885.1 Actinomycetes bacterium | reverse complement strand
GGGGGGGGGGGGGCCGGCCCCCCCCCCACCGGTGGAGCAGGTCTACCTCAGGAGAGCGAGGTGGTCCGGAGGTACTGCAGCGAGTTGTTGGCCATCGGGACGAAGCCGCTGACGCCGTCGGTGGTCGCCGTGTAGTTGTAGCTGGTGAAGAGCCACACCCACACCGCGTTGTCCTCGAGCTCCTTGCCGATCTTCTCGTAGATCGGCTTGCGGACCTCGGGGTCGGACGACGCCCGGCCCTCGGCGAAGAGCTGGTCGAGGGTGTCGGACGAGTACCCCGCGACCTTGTTGAGGTTGCCCGTGCTGGTGAAGTAGCGGATGTACATGCCGTCCGGGTCCGGACGCCCGCCGTTCAGCGCGATCGCGGTCTCGAAGTCGGCGGCCAGCCAGCGGTCGACGTAGGCGCCCGACTCGAGCACCTCGATCTCCAGGGTGATACCCGCCTCGGCGAGCTGGGCCTGGACGTTCTGCGCCTCGTTGACGGAGGTCGCGTACTCGCCCTGGGAGACGATCGTCTTGATCGTCACGCCGTCCGCGTGGCCCGCGGCGGCCAGGTACTCCTTGGCCTTGGCGACGTCCTTGGTGGGGCAGGGCCGGGCCGAGGCGTCGGACTTGTACGCCGGCGACGTGATCGGGCCGGTGATCTCACCCTCGCCGAGCGCAGCGGTGTCGAGCACCTCCTGGCGGTCGATGGCGCACTGGATCGCCAGGCGGACGTTGACGTCGCCCACCACGTCGTTCGCACGGGCGTTGATCTGGAGCACGTGGTAGCTGAGCTGGGGGGTCTTCTCCACGGCCAGGTTGGCGCCCTCCGCCGCCTGGGCGACGAGCGGGTCGTTGAGGACCGAGAGGTGCACGTTGCCCGACTGCATGGCGGACACGATCGACGTCTCGTCGGGGATCACCCGGAACTCGACGGTGTCGAGGATCGCGGCGTCGCCCCAGTAGTCGTCGTTGCGCGCGATGGTGAACGACTGGCTCGGGGTGCGGGAGTCGAACACGAACGGGCCGGTCCCGTTGGGGGTGGTGTTCAGCCCCTCCTCGGTGTCGTCGGACGACAGCATGGCCATGTTGACGACGGCGAGGTTCGCCAGCAGTGCGGCGTCGGGGGCCGTGAGCGTGAGCACCACGGTGCTCGCGTCGGGGGCCTCGATGGAGGCGACCGAGGCGAGGGACGAGCGCGACACCGCGGCGGTCTCCTCGGCCTGGATCTTGGTGAGCGAGTCCACCACGTCGGCCGAGTCGAACGCGGAGCCGTCGGCGAACGTCACGCCGGAGCGCAGGTGGAAGGTGACGGTCAGGCCGTCCTCGGAGGTGTCCCAGGACTCGGCCAGGCCGGGCACCACGTTGAGTTCCTCGTCGTACTCGGTGAGGGTGCCGTAGAGGGTCTGCAGGATCGCGACCGCCTGGAACTGGGTCGCCTTCCAGGGGAACAGCGTGTCGGGATCGGAGGTGACGCCGACGACGAGGTCGCCGCCGGGCGCGGCCGTCTCCTCGGCCGTGGTGCTGCCGTCGGTCGGCTCGGGTGTCTCCGAGGTGGACGTACAGGCCGTCAAGACCAGGGCAAGACTTGCCAGACCTGCGGCGAAGGCGCCGCGGCGGCGAGTGCCACGAGTCATGTCAACTCCTCGATGATGTACGGCGGATGGACCGCAGGTCGATGTCTGATCGGTGTACGGAATGTACGGCATGATGGACCGTGGCGTAACAAAGTTACGCAGATGTGACATTGGAGGGCACCGTGACCATGACCGCTGCGGGCCGCGCCGTCCTGGTGCAGATGCGTGCCCTGCTGCCGGACCTCACGCCGGCCGAGCGACGCCTCGCCGGGCAGTTCCTCGCCGACCCCGCCGGAACCGCGGAGATGTCGGTGGGTGAGCTGGCCGCGTGCTGCGAGACCTCCACCGCCACCGTGGTGCGGTTCAGCCGCCGGCTCGGCTACGAGCACTACCGCGACCTTCGCCTGGACGTCACGCGCGAGGCGACGCGTGAGACGCTCGAGACCGCCGGGCTGCCGGCCGCGTCGGCGGACATCGACCGCGACGACTCCCCGGCGGACATCGTCGCCAAGGTCTCTCTCGCCGAGACGCTCTCGATCTCCGACACCGTCGCCGCGCTCGACACCGAGAAGCTCGCCGCCGCGGTCCGCGCCATGGCCGGCGCACGGCGCGTCGACGTGTTCGGCGTCGGCGCGAGCGCGATGGTCGGCCTCGACCTGCAGCAGAAGCTGGTGCGCATCGGCCACACGGCGCTCGAGTGGACCGACTCCCATGCCGCTTGGACGGCCGCCGCCACGCTCGACGACGAGTGCGTCGCGATCGCGATCTCGCACACCGGCATGACGTCCGACACCATCGAGTTCCTGGCGATCGCCAACGCGAGCGGCGCCACGACGATCGCCATCACGAACCACGGCACCTCGGCGCTGGCGGCGAAGGCCGACCTGGTGCTCACCACGGCGGCGCGTGAGACGTCGTTCCGCTCCGGCGCGCTGGGCAGCCGCATCGCGCAGCTCATGGTGGTCGACTGCCTCTTCATCGGCGTGGCGCAGGCGAGCTACGACGCCTCGATGGAGGCGCTGCGGCGCACCTATGTCGCGGTGCGCCGCGCCCGGCCGCAGGGCTGACGGCCCCGGACCCAGGTGCGGTTGGGCCGAACGGGCGACCGTCCGGTTCGCACCAGTTGTCGGGTTCGTCGTGCGGGCAGACCATGGAACCCCGCCTCGCGGCGCCGCCTGGGGCGGTGCGGTGCGAGGGGGAGGTCCCGATGAGCCCGACGAGCGCGACGCGCGAGCCCCACGACATCGCACTCGACCGGGAACGGATGCGCCGGCGGCGCCTCTGGCGGCTCGCCGCCGTGCTCATGGTGGTCCAGGCGTGGCTGGTGTGGCGCGCGGTCCGCGGCCAGTCGGCGCTGCCCGTGATCAACGCGGACCCGATGCTGCTGGTGCCGGTGCTGTTCTTCGTCGCGCTCATCGCGCTGCTGGTGGGCACGCAGGTGGGCGCGGGACGTTCGCCGCACGTCGTGTTCCGGCCGGAGCAGGTGGACGTGCGGCTCGACGACGTCATCGGCATCGACCCGATCGTCGAGGACGTGCGCCGGTCCATTGAGCTGTTCCAGGCGCACCGCCGGTTCGCCGACCAGATGGGCGGCACGCCGCGTCGCGGCCTGCTGTTCGAGGGGCTGCCCGGCACCGGCAAGACGATGACCGCCAAGGCGATGGCGGCCGAGGCCGGCGTGCCGTTCCTGTTCGTCAGCGCCACCAGCTTCCAGTCGATGTACTACGGCGCGACGGCGCGCAAGATCCGCTCCTACTTCCGCGCGCTGCGCCGAGCCGCCCGCACCGAGGGCGGGGCCATCGGGTTCATCGAGGAGATCGACGCGATCGCGATCCGTCGGGGCGGCCTCTTCGGCGCCTCGTCGAGCCCGCTGGGACCGCGCGTCGAGCGGGTGATCTCCGAGGGCACGGGCGGCGTGGTCAACGAGCTTCTGGTGCAGATGCAGTCGTTCGACGAGCCGGTGGGCTGGGAGAAGGCCGCCGGGCGGCTGCGGGAGTCCGTCAACCTGCTGCTGCCTCCCGAGCGCCGGCTCAAGGCGCACCCGCCGCGCAAGGCGCCGATCCTGCTCATCGCCGCGACCAACCGCGCCGACGCCCTCGACCCGGCGCTGCTGCGGCCCGGGCGGTTCGACCGGCGGCTGACGTTCCCGGCGCCGGACGCGCACGGCCGCCGGGCGCTCGTGGACCACTTCCTGGCCCGCCGCTCGCACGACGAGGGGCTCGACGACCCCACGGCCCGCGACCGGGTGGCGGCGGCGACGAACGGCTGGACGCCGGTGATGGTGGAGCACCTGCTCGACGAGGCCCTGGTCAACGCGCTGCGGCGGGGCGCGACGACGATGAGCTTCGCCGACGTGGAGCACGCCCGCATCACCGAGCTGGTGGGGATCGGCCAACCGGTGACGTACACCCCCGAGGAGCAGCGGCTGATCGCGACCCACGAGGCCGGCCATGCGACCACCGCGTGGCTCGTCGCGCCGCGCCGGCACCTGGAGGTGCTGACGATCGTCAAGCGCGGCGCCGCCCTGGGGCTGCTGGCCCACGACGACCTCGAGGAGGTCTACACGCACTCCTCGTACGACCTGCGGGCGCTGGTGCAGATCGCCATGGGCGGCTGGGTGGCGGAGGAGCTGTTCTTCGGCGAGACGACCACCGGGCCGGCCTCCGACCTGGCCTCGGCCACCCGCACGGCGGCGCAGATGGTGGGCGCTGCCGGGATGGCGGGGTCGCTCGTCTCGTTCGCGGCGACCGGGCGTGACCTGGTGGAGGCCGTGCTCGCGGACGCCCGCGCCCGTGACCAGGTGGAATCGGTGCTCGACGACGCCCGGGGGACGGTTCGACGGCTGCTGGCGGCGAACCGCGACCTGGTGGAGGCGCTGCGGGACGCGCTGCTGGACCGGCACGAGCTGATCGGCGACGAGATCGTCGAGGTGCTGGAGGCGGCGATGGCCGCGCGCGAGTCGTCGGGCCTGCTGAGCCCACCGGCCAACGAACCGGACCCCCGCAACCACCTGCGCATCGCCTAGCCCGCACCCGCTCGCCCCGCCCGCCGCCAGCCCGCCGCCTGCGGTGCGTTCCCACGCGTTCGGTGCGTGTGCAGACGCACCGCACGCGTGCAGACGCACCGCACGCGGGCCGGGAGGATGGGCCCGTGACGGATCACGGGATGGTGGTGACCAGCCACCCGCTCGCGGTGGCCGCGGGGACGGACGTGCTGGCCGCGGGCGGCTCGGCGGCGGATGCCGCGGTCGCGGCGGCGGCGGTGCTGGCGGTGGTGGCCCCGGCCTCCACCGGCGTGGGCGGCGACCTGTTCGCGCTGCACTGGGCGGCGGGGGACGACGAGCCCACGGGGCTGGCGTCGGCCGGGGTGGCACCGGCGGGCCTCACCGTCGCGGTGCTGCGCGCCGCGGGGTTCACGTCGATGCCGGAGGGCGGTCCCTGGTCGATCACCGTGCCCGGCGCTCCGGCGGGCTGGGAGGAGCTGCTGCGGGCGCACGGCCGGCTGCCGGTGGCGCGGGTGCTCGCCGCGGCGGTGCGGCACGCCCGCGACGGCTTCGCCGTGACGCCGCGAGTGGCCCGCGGCTGGGCGACCCTGGTCGAGAAGCTCGCCGCCGACGAGACCGCCGCCGAGCTCTTCCTCCACGACGGGCGGGCACCGGCCGAGGGGGAGATCTTCGCGAACCCGCTGCTGGCCGCCACCCTGGAGACGTTCGTCGCCGAGGGCGCCGCGCCGTTCTACACCGGCCGGGTGGCGCGGGCGATCGGCGCCGCGGTGGAGGCAGCAGGCGGCCCGCTACGTGCGGCCGACCTCGCCGAGTGGGGCGGCCCGGTGTGGGTGCAGCCGATCCACGGCCGCTTCCGCGACGTCGACGTGTTCGAGATGCCCCCGCCGAACCACGGTGTGGTGGTGCTGGAGGCGCTCGGCCTCTACGGCGGCTTCCCGGCGGCCCGCGGCGAGGAGGCGGATCACCGCCTCGTCGAGTCGCTCCGGCTCGCCATCGACGATGCCGCGGCCGTGGTCGCGGACCCGCGGTTCGCTCCGGACCGCAGCGCCGAGCTGCTCGACGAGGCGTACCTGACGGCGCGCCGCGCGACGATCGGCGACACCGCCTCGTCGTCCCGCTCCGCCGGCCTGGCGAGCGACACGGTGTACGTGGCGGTCGTCGACGCGCAGGGCAACGGCTGCTCTCTGATCCAGAGCCTGTACGAGGGCTTCGGTTCCGGCGTCGGCGTGCCCGGCACGGGACTGGTGCTGCAGAACCGGGGCTCCGGCTTCGTGCTCGACGACGTGCACCCCAACCGTCCCGAGCCTCGCAAGCGGCCGTTCCACACGATCATCCCGGCGATGGCCGGACGTGCCGGGGTGCTCCACGGCGTCGTCGGCTGCGTCGGCGGGTTCATGCAGCCGCAGGGGCAGGTGCAGCTGTTCCGCGGGCTGATCGACGAGGGTCTGGACCCGCAGACGACCGTCGCCGCGCCGCGGCTGCGCGTCACCGAGGGGCTCACGGTCCTCGCCGAACCGGGGTACGACGAGGCCGTGCTGGCCGGTCTGGCGCGCCGTGGCCATGTGGTGGTGGAGCTGTCGCCGTCGCTGGCCGGCGGCGCGCAGGCGATCTGGCGCACCGCCGACGGCTGGGCCGGCGGCACCGACCCGCGCCAGGACGGCATGGTCGGCACCGCCTGAAAGGGTGAATCTGGGCATCGGCTCGGCGCGCTCGTCGGGCGGCTGAGACCCGTGTGCGGCAGGCCGCCCTGTGGACGGCCTACGGGGCCGGTTGTGGACCGTGCGCGACACGCCGGTGGGCGGGTTGTGGACACCACCCCGGGTGGCTGTTGACGGGCTGTGGGCTGCCCGCAGGGGCCCGGACGAAAGCGCAGGCCACGGGTTCGTGTCGGTGGTGGACGGTAGCGTGGGGAGAGCATGCACAGGGTGAAGAACGACATCCGTGTAACACAAGCCCTAGTGGTAGTTGGCAAACGCGACCACAAGGTCTAGTGTCGAATCCCGACGTGGGGACGTAAGTCCCCGGTCGCGCAGGAACCATCCGAGGGAGCCCACGATGACGATCACGATCTACAGCAAGCCGTCGTGCGTGCAGTGCAACGCCACCTACCGCGCCCTCGACAAGCTCGGCTTCGAGTACACGGTGGTGGACATCACCGAGGACGCCGACGCGCGTGACTACGTGATGTCGCTGGGTCACCTCCAGGCCCCGGTCGTGATGGCCGGCGGCGAGCACTGGTCGGGCTTCCGGCCGGACAAGATCAAGGCGCTCGCGGAGCGCGTGGCGGCGTCGGTCGCCTGATCGCGCGGGCCCGCCCGGGCCTGCCCCGCACCCCAGGGAGACGAGGGTTCGCGCACAGCACGAAGGTCCCAGGCAGAGGTCTCTGTCCCGGAGCCCAGGACCTTCGTCCCAAGCATGACGACGGAAGGAGAGAGGTATGCCCACCCTGGTGTACTTCTCGTCCGTCTCGAACAACACCCGTCGGTTCGTCGAGAAGACGAACCTGCCGGCCAAGCGGATCCCGCTGCGCCCGGCCGAGGGTTTCTTGCGGGTCGACGAGCCGTACGTGCTCGTCACGCCCACCTACGGCGGCGGCAACGAGGGCGGGGCCGTGCCACGCCAGGTGGTGAAGTTCCTCAACGACGAAGGCAACCGGTCGCTGATCCGCGGCGTCATCGCCGCCGGCAACACCAACTTCGGAGCGACGTACTGCCTGGCCGGCGACATCGTCGCGGGCAAGTGCGGTGTTCCGTATCTGTACGCCTTCGAGCTCATGGGTACACAGCGAGACGTGGAGCGCGTCCGCACGGGATGGGAACGGATGTGGCGATGACGGTCACGCAGACACAGGTGGACACGACGGGGCTCGACTACCACGCGCTCAACGCGATGCTCAACCTGTACGGGCCGGACGGGCAGATCCAGTTCGACAAGGACCGCGAGGCGGCGCGCCAGTACTTCCTGCAGCACGTCAACCAGAACACGGTCTTCTTCCACGACCTCGACGAGAAGCTGGACTACCTCGTCGAGAACAAGTACTACGACCCGGCGGTGCTGGCGAAGTACGACCGGGCGTTCCTCAAGACGCTCTTCGACTACGCGTACTCGAAGAAGTTCCGGTTCTCCACGTTCCTCGGGGCCTTCAAGTACTACACGAGCTACACGCTGAAGACGTTCGACGGCAAGCGGTACCTCGAGCGCTTCGAGGACCGGGTGTGCATGGTGGCCCTCGCCCTGGCGGACGGCGACACCGACTTCGCGATCTCGCTGGTCGACGAGATGGTGGCCGGCCGCTTCCAGCCGGCGACGCCCACGTTCCTCAACCTGGGCAAGGCGCAGCGCGGCGAGCCGGTCAGCTGCTTCCTGCTGCGCATCGAGGACAACATGGAGTCGATCGCGCGCGGCATCAACTCCGCCCTGCAGCTGAGCAAGCGCGGTGGCGGCGTGGCCCTCCTGCTCTCCAACATCCGCGAGCACGGCGCACCCATCAAGCACATCGAGAACCAGAGCTCCGGCGTGATCCCGGTGATGAAGCTGCTCGAGGACTCGTTCAGCTACGCCAACCAGCTCGGCGCGCGCCAGGGCGCGGGCGCGGTGTACCTGCACGCGCACCACCCGGACATCTACCGGTTCCTCGACACCAAGCGCGAGAACGCCGACGAGAAGGTCCGCATCAAGACCCTCTCCCTCGGCGTCGTCATCCCGGACATCACGTTCGAGCTCGCCAAGAAGAACGAGCCGATGTACCTGTTCAGCCCGTACGACGTCGAGCGCGTCTACGGCGTCGCCTTCGCGGACATCGACGTCACGGAGAAGTACTACGAGATGGTCGACGACAAGCGCATCCGCAAGACGAAGATCGACGCGCGTGAGTTCTTCCAGCGCGTGGCGGAGATCCAGTTCGAGTCGGGCTACCCGTACATCGTGTTCGAGGACACCGTGAACCGGGCCAACCCGATCAAGGGCAAGATCACCATGTCGAACCTGTGCTCGGAGATCCTCCAGGTGTCGACGCCGTCGCGCTTCAACGAGGACCTGAGCTACGCCGAGGTCGGCAAGGACATCAGCTGCAACCTCGGCTCGCTGAACATCGCGCTGACCATGGACTCGCCGGACTTCGGCAAGTCGGTGGAGACGGCCATCAGGGCGCTGACCGCCGTCTCGGACCAGACCAGCATCGAGTCCGTCCCGTCGGTGAAGAAGGCCAACAACGCCGGCCACGCCATCGGCCTCGGCCAGATGAACCTGCACGGCTACCTCGCCCGCGAGCGCATCTTCTACGGGTCCGACGAGGGCCTCGACTTCACCAACATCTACTTCTACGCGGTGGCGTTCCACGCGATCCGCGCCTCGAACAAGCTCGCCATCGAGCGCGGCCGCGCCTTCGAGGGCTTCGAGGACAGCAAGTACGCCAGCGGCGAGTACTTCGCCAAGTACATCGAGCGGGAGTGGGCGCCCCGCACCGCGAGGGTGCGCCAGCTGTTCGACGAGGCCGGCATCCACATCCCCACCCAGGACGACTGGCGCGAGCTCGCCGCCTCCGTCCAGGAGCACGGCATCTACAACCAGAACCTGCAGGCGGTGCCGCCCACCGGCTCCATCAGCTACATCAACCACTCGACCAGCTCGATCCACCCGATCGCCAGCAAGATCGAGATCCGCAAGGAGGGCAAGATCGGCCGGGTCTACTACCCGGCGCCCTTCATGGACAACGACAACCTGGAGTACTTCCAGGACGCGTACGAGATCGGCTACGAGAAGATCATCGACACGTACGCCGAGGCGACGCAGCACGTGGACCAGGGCCTGAGCCTGACGCTGTTCTTCAAGGACACCGTCACCACGCGTGACCTCAACCGCGCCCAGATCTACGCGTGGAAGAAGGGCATCAAGACCATCTACTACATCCGCCTGCGGCAGCTGGCCCTCGAGGGCACGGAAATTGACGGTTGCGTCAGCTGCATGCTGTGACGCCCGGACGACGAACGACGAAGGAACAGGGACGATGACCCCCCCGAAGCTCAAGCTGATCGACCGCGTCCAGGCCATCAACTGGAACCGTCTGGAGGACGAGAAGGACGCCGAGGTCTGGGACCGCCTCACCGGCAACTTCTGGCTGCCGGAGAAGGTGCCGGTGTCCAACGACATCCAGAGCTGGGCCACGCTCACCGAGGCCGAGAAGACGATGACCACCCGCGTCTTCACCGGTCTCACGCTCCTGGACACCATCCAGGGCACGGTCGGCGCGGTCAGCCTGATCCCGGACGCGCTGACGCCGCACGAGGAGGCCGTCTACACGAACATCGCGTTCATGGAGTCGGTCCACGCGAAGAGCTACTCGTCGATCTTCTCGACGCTGATCTCCACGCGCGAGATCGACGAGGCGTTCCGGTGGAGCGAGGAGAACGCCAACCTCCAGCGCAAGGCCGCGATCGTCCTCGAGTACTACCGGGGCGACGAGCCGCTCAAGCGCAAGGTGGCCAGCACCATGCTGGAGTCGTTCCTGTTCTACTCCGGCTTCTACGCCCCGATGTACTGGGCCAGCCGCGCCAAGCTGACCAACACGGCGGACCTGATCCGGCTGATCATCCGCGACGAGGCCGTGCACGGCTACTACATCGGCTACAAGTACCAGAAGGGCCTGGAGCGGGTCTCCGAGGCCGAGCGCGCCGCCCTGAAGGACTACACCTTCGAGCTGCTCTTCGAGCTCTACGACAACGAGGTGGAGTACACCCAGGACCTGTACGACGACCTCGGCCTGACCGAGGACGTCAAGAAGTTCCTGCGGTACAACGCGAACAAGGCGCTGATGAACCTCGGCTACGAGGCGCTCTTCCCGCGCGACGAGACCGACGTCAACCCGTCGATCCTCTCCGCGCTGAGCCCCAACGCCGACGAGAACCACGACTTCTTCTCGGGGTCCGGCTCGTCGTACGTCATCGGCAAGGCCGTCAACACCGAGGACGACGACTGGGACTTCTAGCGGTCTGCTGCCTCGCGCCGCCTCACAGCGGCGCGGATGACCACGTCAGGCAGACCGCCTAGGACCTACGGCGCGCCTGGAGGCAGGGTGCCGCTCGGGATACTCGTCGGCGTGAGGTTCGATGGCGCCTGGCTCCCGCGCACACTCCTGCTCGCAGCCGCGGCCGGCGTCACGTGGTTCTGGTGGGCCGGTACGCCCGCCGCCGCGGGCGCGACGCCGGGGATGGCGCTCATCGCGGTGGCCGAGCTGCTCGGTCTGCTGGCGGCGCTGCTCGTCGCCGCCCAGCTGTTGCTGATCGCCCGCGTCCCGTGGCTGGTGCGCACGGCGGGCGCCGGCCGGCTGGTCGGCCGCCACGTCACCCTCGGCGCGACGACCACGCTGCTGGTGGCCACCCACGTGGTGGCGATGGTCGCCGGCGGTGCGCTCGTCGACGGCGGCACGCCCTGGGCCGAGCTCGCCACGCAGCTGGAGCGGATCGACCACCTGCCGCTCGCGCTCGCGGGCACGGTCCTGATGCTGCTCGTCGGGCTGTCGTGCGCAGGGCCGCTCCGGCGGCGACTGCCGCGCCGCGCCTGGTACCTGCTGCACCTGGCCATCTATCCGGCGGTGATCCTGGCGTCGTTCCACCAGCTCGCCGCGGGTACGCACCTGGTGGGCTCGCCGTGGGCGCGGGTCGTGTGGTTCGTGGTCTACGGGGCGGTCGCGGCGGCGTTGCTGCGCTGGCGGGTGGGGCCGGCGCTCGTCGGCCGGTTGCGCACCGCCGCCCGCCCGGCCGAGGGGGCCGAGCCCGAGCTCGTCGCCGCCGAGGGCAGCGTGCGAGCATGAGCCGCTACCGGGGGACCCTGATCTACGCCGGGACGGTGGCGGCCGTGGCCGTGGTGGCGACGGCCCGGTTCGCGGG